>NZ_JBJMIE010000445.1:0-5012 GCF_045807065.1 Actinophytocola sp.
AGATATAGCGCAGAGTAAGCCTCTACTCGTTTCTCGTATAAACGGTATGCATCTTCCCGCGCATACTGTTCCTGTCGTATTTCGCGATCGTGTTTCACTTGAAAACGCTGGCTGACTAGCGAGCCGACAACGGTCAGCATTCCGCCCGTAACTGCAAGAAGAAGAGACGCGATAAGGTTCGGCAAAATTCCTCCTCCGGAACAGCCCATTTTACCTGGCGCAAACCCGCAACGTTACCGCAGCTTCGACCATCCTGGAGGTGCGTCCGTCCGGCGAGAACATCTCTTGGTCGAGCGTGGGCTGAGTACTGATCCTGGCCCGCCTCGGCCGGACCGGCGCGCGCTGGGATCGGCGCCAGCCGCACGCCCGGCGCGCAGTGTCGGTCCGGCATAGACGCTGCGGGCCAGCGGGCTGCCCTTGGGCGACCCGCCTTGAACAAGAGAGAAAGTCTGAACACGGCAGCCGTTACGGGTCGACGGGCGACGGAAGTCCTACGCAGACGGTTGCCATACCTCGTTGAGATTGCCCGTCACGAAAGAAATGCGGACCGAGATTGAGGAGAATGTGCGGTTGCCATCATTTTTATTTCACCCGAATGGGTAGACCATGTCACCCGTATGGTCAGGATTGCTCGCATACAAGTCGCCCTAGCGGTACAACGAAGCGGTCCCCCCGGCAGCTGCATTGCAATGATTGAGAGTAATGGCAGTGAGCTTTCTGTTCCCCGCCGCCTCGCTCGTCGACTTCGTCCTGTCCACGAGCGTCCTGGTCTTGGCCTTGCCGCTCGCCACCCTTATCGTTTGGGGACTGGCGGAGGCGCTTCGCCTCTACGTAAAACGTCGGCGTCCATGACCTCTCGTGGCTGAGCCAATGCGCCCACTCAACTGTGGGGACATCCTATCTTGAAGTTCATACGCACCGATCAGGCCGCCTCTGGGATGAGGTGCGCGGTTTAGCCGGCTTCCACTAGTCTGCGGTACGCAGCGTCCACCTCGGCGGGAATGTCCTGGTGGATCGCGTAGCCGTGCTCGGCGTGGAGCCGGATGCGCTGCGTGTCGCCGACTATAACGTTGATCATGCGGGAGATGTCGCCGATGTCCGCGGCGTAGGTGTCAAGGTCGATTTCCTGGGAGGTGCACACCAGGTCGACCTCGGGCCACAGCTTCCGGCATGTCGCGAACGCTCGGCGCTCCTGGTATGGACGCGATATCAGCGTGACCGACTTTAGTGAGGCCTTCGGCGGTCAGCAGCTCGCGGGTCAACGTCATGTTCTCGCCGGTGTTCCGCGCCTTCGGCTCAACCCGGATCGCCTCGTCCGGGACGCCCTCTTCGAGCGCACGCTCCCGGGTAGTGCACAGCTTCACCGCGGGGGAAGCGGTCGATCGTGGTCGGGGCGTTGGCACCGGTGACACGATCAGGGGGAACAGGCCCTGGTGGTACAGCTCGGCGGTCCGCACGGCAACACCGATGTCGTGGCTGCCGAGTCCGATCCCGACGTCGGTGGGCGCAGCTCGTGGTCTAGCCGGTGGTAGTTCCACAGCTCTCCACGTCGTCGCGGACGGCTGTGGGGATGGTGTCGGGCACGGTTCCTCCTCAGTCGGGGAGCTTGAAGCTGTACGTCCACGAGAAGCGGCTGGCTGCGTGAACGCCGCGGGCGAACTCGACTGGCACATCGTTGGCGGTGTAGGTAGTGCGGTGCGGCTCGACCACTGGTTCACCGGCTGGCAACTCCAGCTCGGCCAGCTCTTCGGGCGTGGGCATGCGGGCCTGGAAGGTCTCCGTCATGTGGTCCGGTTCCAAGCCCTGCAGGGTCAGCACGGCGAAACCGCCGCCCGGTGTCGCGGTGTCCGGCTTGGGGTCCACGATCGGCGTTCCTTCCACATGCTCCGGACGGTAGTAGCTCGTGAGCGTGCGTCGGAACGCCCGCGTCCTTGACCAGGCGGGCACGCTCGTAGACGGGTGCGCCGGTCTCGATGCCCAGCGCTGCGGCCACTGCCTCGTCTGCCTCGGTGCGCTGGACGCGGTTTGTCTGGTCGCCGCGGTGCCAGGGGCGTCCGGATGCCTCGCGGTCGGCGGCGAACGGGACTGGTGCGTGGCCATGCTCGACAACCGTCACGCCGCGCTCGGCCGGCCGGCGTCCGGCCCGATCTTCCCCAGCTCGACCGGCACCGTCCGAGAGGCCAGCAACGTCCGCAACCGGGCCTGGAACCCGTTCAAGCAGCGTGCCGGGTTCGAGTGGGTCACGTTCCGGACCTTCCGCAAGACCGTCGCGGCCCTGCTCGACGAGGCGGGGCTGACGGCACGACAGATCGCGGACATCCTGGGCCACGCTCGGCTTCGATGACGCAGGATGTGTACATGGGCCGGCAGGTGGCCACCCGCGACGGTGCCGACGCGCTCCACGCCGTGCTCGGCACCGACCCGAAGTAAACCGGGAGTTTTCTGGGGACTCGATCATGAGCGCTGCGGCCAGGGCATGCCTGACCAGGGAGAAGTGTGGGCCGCCTGGGGCTCGAACCCAGAACCTACGGATTAAAAGTCCGCAGCTCTACCAATTGAGCTAACGGCCCCTGGGCTCATCGTAGCGAGAGGGCGTCACGCGAAGATCCCCTGTCCCGGTGCTAGCACGTGTTGGGGGTCCTACCTGCGCTTCGCCGCGCGGAACGCCGGCCAGGCCGGCCGTGGTGGGCGCGCCAGGCCGTAGGGCTCAGGGGGCCGGGTAGTGAGTGCCGCCGGCCGCCATTACTGTCGATCGACCACCAGCTCGCCGTCCAGCGACGGGACCCGCACGCAGGGTGACACGTCGGCCGACGTCGGCCAGCCGAGGTTGACCGGGTCGAACGCAACAACCCCGGCCAGGGCGGCCCTGCGACTGATCCGCACGCGGCACCATAAACCAGCACGCTCGTGTGTGGGTCGACGCCGCCGGAGCGGCGCCAACCCACACCCGTACCCCCAGCGCGAGAACATCCTCGTCACAATCAGTCTGCCGGCGCCTACGCTCCCGGACCACGAAGAACGACACGCAGTTTCAGGCGCACACGCGTCTCGCGAACAGACCGGCGACCACCAGCAGGACACCGAGCGCGGTCAGCTCCGCCGCGCCGCCGCCCGTGTTCGCCAGCTCCTCCGGGTATGGCGCGGCGACGGTGGCAGGGGTGACAGGCGTGTTCACGGCGTCCGGGTCCTGTTGGAACGGGCCCGGCAGCACCTCGAGGCTGTCGTACCGGACTTGTTCGTCGGCGAGTACCTGCACCGTCATGTGCTGGTCCGCCATGCGCCACGGGCCGAGCGGGCGCAGCTCGTACACGTCCGCCGGCACCTGCGGGAACTCGAAGCCCCCCGACGCGTCGCTCACCGTGCGGGCCACGCGTTCGCCCGTCGCCCTGTTGATCAGGAGGAGCTTGAGGTCCGGTGCCGGGCGGCCCTCGGTCAGCAGGGTGCCGCCGAACGCGCCCCTGCCGCCGGGCACCACGGCCCGAGCCGCGGCGAACGCGCCCTCGGTCATGCCCGGCAGCCTGAAGTCGCACTGGAGGAGCACGAACCCGTACTTCCACATGAGCGGCGTCACCACGTCGGTGAACTCCCAGGTCCTGGTCTCACCCGACCGCACCACCGCACCGGGTCCGTCCGGGTCGAGCTCGGCCCAGCCCTTGCTGTGCAGCTCGTTGTTCTCGCCGAAGTCGATCGTGTAGCTGCCGCACTGGGCGACGACAGCCGTGAAGTCCGTCGCGGCCGTGTTGGTCAGCGTGATCCGTTCCCGCACCGGGTCGCCGACCGTGTAGCCGGGGCGGTCGAGGGCGACCGTGGCGTGGAGCTTCGTCAGGTCGACGTGCTGTGCCGCGAGCGCCGAGTCGTTCTGGTCGGCCCGGAGCCGCACCTGGGCACCGGAGTCGAGGTACCAGTCCGCGGGCAGGCCCGCCCTGACCGCGTACTCGCCACCCGAGATGCCGGTGAACCGGACGACCCCGTCCGCGCCCGCGCGGGCCTGGTGGGTCTCGTAACGCAGGCCGCCCTGCAGTGTGACCAGCAGCCCCGCCCAGGTCTCGCCGGGGTCGACGGCGCCGTCGCCGTCCGCGTCGCCGTACACGGTCAGGGTCAGGTCGCCCTTGTCCACGGTGACGAACGTGTCGACCGACGCCCGGTTGTTCGTCGGGTCGGTGTCCGGCTCGGCCGACACCACCTCCAGGTGCGCTGCCATGCCGGCGCCGGTGTCGTTCGGCGGCGCGGTGACGCTCAGCTCCACCTGCTCGCCCGGTGCCAGGTCGATGCCGGTCTCGGCGAGCTTTCCCCAGCCCGTGAACGCCAGGTCACCGGTCGAGTGCACCACGACCCCGGTGGCAGCGGTCGGGCCGTTGTTCATGACGAGGACGTTCATCGTCACCACGTCGCCGGGCAGGTACGCCGTCCTGTCGAGCGTCGCGGTCACGGCGAGGTCGACCTGCCCCTCCTGCGCGAGAGCCGTGGGCGCGCCGAGCACGACGATGATCAGCGCGGCCAGGGCCGCCACCAGGCGCGTCACGGGCACGACCGCCGCCGCACGAACAGGAGGCCGGCGCCCGCCAGCAGGAGCAGGAAGCCGACCGCGGCCAGCTCGATCACGTCCGCGCCCGTGTCCGCCAGGTCCTCCGGGCGGTACACCGGCGCGGCCTGCGGCGCCGGCGCGGGGGTGACCACCACGGTGGACCGCGGCGGCGCGTCGAGGTCGGGCTGGGTCGGGCCGGGCTTCACGGCGTACCCGATGTCCCGCATGTCGTCGCCGTCGAACACGTTCACCTCGAGACCCTCGTACACGAGCTGCCACGGTCCGGCGAGCCGCAGGAAGTAGCTGTTGGCCGGCAGGGTGCCGAACACGAACACCCCCTTCGCGTCGGTCACGGCCCGTGCGGCGACCGCGCCGTTCCGGTCGACGAGGAACACCTTGACGCCGGGGACCTCCTCGCCCGGGTCACGGGAATGGTCGTCGTCACGGTCCTCGTACAGCACGCCGCCCGTCGAGCCCCGGCCGCCGG
>NZ_JBJMIE010000446.1:0-23309 GCF_045807065.1 Actinophytocola sp.
GGCGGGATTGTACGGGCGGCGACTCACGCCTCAAGGGCGCCTTCGGCGTCGGGCTTCGCCCGATGACGGCCTGGCGGCCGTCACCCTTGACCCGCGAGCCTCCGCCGCCCTGGGCAGGCCCCTTTCGGGGGCAGGCTGGCGCCTGCCTGCCTTGCCCCCGCCACCACCACCGAACCGCCTTGGGAGGAGATTGGTTTCGCCACCCTGGCCACAGAGCTGGGTCCGGCTCCGTCACTTTGGCGACGGAGCTTGGGTCGTGTTTGTCACCTTGGCGACTGGGCTGGGTCCGGCTCTGTTCACCTCGGCCATGGGGCTCGGGTCGCCTTCGTCACCTTGGGCGCAGGGCCTGGGTTCGACTCCATCACCTCGGCCACCGGGCCGAGGCTCGGGGCGCCTTAGATCGGGACCGTTACGACCTCTTTGTTGTCGTTGATCGTTTCGATCACTACTGACTTGACGTCGTCCGGGGATACCAGGGCCATGCCTGTCACGCGGCTCTTCTTCGCGCTCTCCGGGGAGACCATCCAGGTGCCGGCGAGGACCTTGTCGCCCTGGTTGGAGATCACGTACAGTGCGCACGGCTTGCCCGCTGGTAGGCCTGTGGCTGTGGCGTCCACCCACACCCAGCCCTTCTTGGGCTCCAGTGCGACGTTCATCGTCGCGCCGGTTTGGGTGTTTTCGCCTTCCGCGATGATCGCGTTCGACGGGGTTGTCGCTACCGTGAAGGTTGGGCCCGCCACGGGGGACGGGGCTGTCTCGCGGCCCAGGAAGATGCCGGAGCCCAGGGCTACCGCCACCGCGGCGGCCGCGGCGACGTACATGCCGGTCATGCGGCGTCGGGGGGCCGGTGGGGCCGCCTCCGTGGCCACGCGGCGCAGAGTGCGGCGCAGGAGCAGATCGCCGTTCTCCGGGGGGCCGTCCAGGAAGGCCTCGGGGGGCACCTGGTCCAGCGCTCGCCGGATCATCATCAGCTCGCTGACCTCGCGCTGGCATTCCCGGCAGCCGCCCAGGTGCTCGTGCACCATGCGGGCCTCGACCGGGTCTAGTGCGCCGATCGCGTACGCGCCGAGCTGTGCCCGGTCGTGCGCGGGTCCCGTCATCGCCGCACCTCCCCCGACTGTCCCAGGGACTGCGCCAGCTGCGCCCGCAGCGCGCGGACCGCGTGGTAAGTCCTCGATTTCACGGTACCGGGGGCGATGCCGAGCACGGCCGCCGTCTCGTTGACGGTCCTGCCCCGGTAGTAGAGCTCCACGAGCACCGCCCGGTGCTCGGCTGACAGGCCCTCCAGCGCGCCCATCACGGTCATCGTGTCGACGACCGTGTCCGCGTGGTCGCGCTGGGCGGCCGGGACGTCAACCGGCTGGTTGACCTCCATCGGCCGGACCGCGCGGGCCCTGGCCCGGTCGGTGACGAGGTTGCGCGCCACCGTCAGCAGCCAGCCGCGGACCGAGCCGACGCCGGAGCGCAGCGCGTCCGCGTGTTTCCACGCCCGCAGCAGCGTCTCCTGCACGACGTCCTCGGCAGCGGCGCGGTCGCCGGTCAGCCTGGTCGCATAGTCCAGGAGGCTACGGCCGTGTTCGGCGTAGAGAGACTTGATCAAGTCTTCGGCCGGGTTCGAGGCACCTACGCGCCGGGAACGTCGTCCGATCATTGCCACAGCCGCCATCACCTGCCCGATTGGCCGGTCGATGAGCAGGGTACTGGACGCAACTTCGCTCACGACAGGAACACGAGTATGAACGGGGATCGGTTCACGCCAACGAGATCTGATCCCCGGATACCTTAACCGCACGCACCGACAGCGGTTGAGTGGCCGGTCCTTGTGACACGGACCCGTCCAGCTTGAACTTGCTGCCGTGACACGGGCAGTTGATGGTGCCCCCGGAAACCTGGTCGACGATACAGCCCTGGTGGGTGCACACGGCCGAGAAGGCCATGAACCTCCCCGCCGAGGGCTGCGTGATCACGATCTCCTTGTCCTCGAGGATCTTGCCGCCGCCGACCGGGATGTCCGCCGTCCTGGCGAGGGCGTCCGCGCCGCCGGTGGGTGGCGCGGTGGTGCCCGTCGTCTCCGGTGCGGTCGTCTCCGGGGCCGTGGTGGTCTCCGGCGCGGTCGTCCGCGGTGGGACGTCGCCGCCGGTGACCAGCTCGCCGTACTCGTTCACGGTGACCGCGGCCGGTGGGAGCCCCGTCGTCGCGGGTCCGTGTGCCAGCGAGCCGTCGAGCTTGAACTTGCTGCCGTGACACGGGCAGTCGATGGTGCCGTCCTCGATCTTGTTGACGAGACAGCCCTGGTGCGGGCACACCGCGGAGAAGCCCTTGAACTGGCCGGCCTCCGGCTGTGTCACGACGAGCTTCTGGGCCTCGAAGACCTTGCCGCCGCCGATCGGGATGTCCGCGGCCTTGCCGAGGACCTCCCCGGTCTGCTGCGACGCGGCCTGCTTGTTGCCCTCTGTCGGGTACTGCGGGCCACCGTAACGGGCGCAGGCCGCACAGGCGGCGCCCACGGCTACGAACCCCACCGCGGCGCGGCGGGGGATCTGCTGTGTCATGTTAGAAAATCACCCCGTACTTGGAGAAGAACCACAGGGAGGACGTCACCCACAGGCCCACCAGGCCGGTGAACACCGCGGCGCCGACGACGGGCAGCACCCAGCCGGGTGTGCGGTGGCGCGTGAGGACGACCATCTTGCAGACGAACAGGCCGTAGAAGAAACAGCCGAAGAGCGAGTGCAGCAACACCCGCGTGCTGAAGTCCTGGAAGCCCAGGGCGTAGAGGCAGTGCGCGGCGACCGGCAGCGACACGACCACCGCGAGGCGGCCCGACCAGCGGTGCACGACCGCGGTGCCGTGGCCGGCGGTCCAGCCGGGCAGCCGGCCCCACATGGCGAAGGCGGACAGCACCTGCAGGATCGCGAGCACGAACGCGACCGAGGCGAGCCACGCCTTGGCCGCGAGGCCGCTGGAGAACCCGACGAGGTTGAGCGCCTCACCGGTCGGCTCGTGCATCTTGCCGTAGACGCCGAGCCCGATGGAGACCAGCGCGCCGATCGCGAGGGCGGCCACGACGCCGCTGACGCCGCTGCCCCGTTCCGGCTCGTCGTCGTCGAACGACAGCGGCGGTACGACCGCGGCGGTCGCACCGGTCGCCGCGTCGCTGACCCAGTGCTGCGGGACCGGCTGCGTGAGGTCGGCCTGTGCGCCGTAGCCGGACCCGCCGGCCGGCACGGGCTCCATCTCGACGAAGTCGTTGGGGAACTCGTTGATCGCGGTCCGGTCGCTGTCCGGGGGTTGGCCAGTCGGTCCGAATCCAGGCGGCAAGGTCATGGGAAATCTCCTGTCGTGCTACCGGGACCCGCGCGGCCCCGGCACCCTCTCTCGCTGCTGACGCGGAGTCCCCCGCGGATCCCGCGTCAGCCGAACGTAGTCTCGCCGGTCACCTGCTCCGCGGCCACGAACGCGCCGCCGATCGTGGCGCCCTTGCGGTCCGCGCCGAGCGGAGGCGCCGATGCCTCACGCGTGCCGGTCTTGGCGACGCCGACCTGCTTGCCGCTCGGCAGGATGATCCAGCCGACGGTCGTCTCGCCGTTCGCACCCCGGTACAGACCGGCGGGCGGCGGGGCGAGGGGGACGCTGAAGTCGTGGGGCTGGCCGGCGAGCATGACGGTGCCGACGAGCGTGTTGCCGTTGAGCTTGGCGGTCAGCGTGTTGGCGCCGTCCTTGGAGGTCAGATCGACCTCGCCGTTCTTCGCCGGACCCTTCAGCCACGACTCGACGGCCTTGCCGTCGCACAGGTAGGCCGCCGCATCCTCGCCCTTCACCGCCAACGCGATGTAGAGCGGGAGGTCGGCCGTCTCGCCCGCGTAGACGGCCTCCGCCGGGAACTGCGGCGCCGGTGGCGTCTGCGTCTTCGGCGGTTGGGTCGTCGTCTGGAGGGGCGGGATGGTCGTCGTCTCGACCGGAGGCTCGGTGGACGTGGTGGGTTGTTCGGTCTGTGTCGCGCCGACCCGGGTTGGCGACGGCGCCGGGCCGCCGGCGGAAACGAGCCCACCCGCCGCGTTGGCCGTCATCAGGCCGACGAGGCCACCGACCACCACTACGGCGGTGACCAGGGGACCGCGCTGCGCCATGACCTTCTCCTGTTCTTCACGTCGAACAGCGATGCTCGCTGCGCAAGCTCCGCTCGGGAAACTAATGAGCCACCCACCCGCTAGCGAGATACACGTACGGCCGAATGGCTCGGTTCATCACCCGAAGGGGCGGGCTGGTCAGACCCGGGTCACGATATCCCTCGCACGACCAAACGGAGTTGATATGTAACCCCTCAACGGGTTATACCTGGGGTCATGCGCATGGTCCTGGTCGTGGCGGTGTCCCTCCTGCTCGTGTTGGCGTTCGTCTAGAAGCCGATCGGGAGGCCGGCGTAGTTCTCCGCCAACCCCGTCGCGCCCGCGGTGCTGCTCGCCACCCACCGCAGTTGCGACAGCTGCAGCTGCGCGTCGAACGGGTCGTCGCTCGCGTGCAGCATCGTGGTCATCCACCACGAGAAGTGTGTGCACCGCCACACGCGGCGCAGTGCGCGGTCGGAGTACTCGTCGGCGAGTCGCGGGTCCTTCTCCCGCAGCAGCGCGACCAGCGCCGGCGCGAGCAACGCGACGTCGGCGACCGCCAGGTTGAGGCCCTTCGCGCCCGTCGGCGGCACGATGTGGGCGGCGTCCCCGGCGAGGAACACCCTGCCGTGCCGCATCGGGGCCTGCACGAAGCTGCGCATCGGCAGCACGCTCTTCTCCATGATCGGCCCGCGCGTCAGCTTCCAGCCGTCCTGCCCGTGCCCCAGCCGCGTCGCCAGCGCGTCCCAGATCCGCTCGTCCGACCACTCGGCGATGTCCGTCTCGGCCGGTACCTGCAGGTACAGGCGGGTGACCGTCGGTGAGCGCATCGAGTTCAGCGCGAACCCGTCCGGGTGCCACGCGTAGATCAGCTCGTCGGTGGACGGGGCCACCGCGGCGAGCACGCCGAGCCACGAGTACCCGTACGTCCGCTGCCACGTCTGCCCCGGCACCGCGGACCGGGTGGGCCCGAACGAGCCGTCGCAGCCGACGACCACGTCCGCGTCCAACCGCGTCGCGACGCCGTCGGCGGTGAACGTCACGTACGGCTCCGCCGGGTCGTGGACGGTCGTGTCCCGCACGTCGTAGACCACCTGCTGGCCGGCGGCGTCGCGCGCCTGGCCGAGGTCCTTCTGCACCTCGGTCTGCCCGTACACCCACACCCCGCGCCCGACCAGCTCGTGGAAGTCGATGTGGTGCCGCTCGGCGGGCCACTGCAGGTAGATCCCGCGGTGCTCGTCGCCCTCGCGGCGCAGCCGGGCGCCGAGCCCGACCGACTCCAGCAGCTCGACCGTCGAGTGTTCGAGGATGCCCGCGCGGATCCTGGACTCGACGTACTCGCGGGTCCGCGTCTCGATGACGACCGAGTCGACGCCACCCACCGCGAGCAGGTGTGACAGCAACAGACCGGCCGGGCCGGCGCCGATGATGGCGACCTGGGTGCGCATGGCTCAAGTACAGACCGGCAGTCAACCCCGGACCAATCAGCCGCTTTCACTGAGCGGAAGGCTGCGGCCGATGCCCCGGGCCGCCACCTCGAGCGCGGCCACCAGCCGCGGCCGGTCCCGCCCCAGCCTCGGCACGACGATGCCCAGCGCGGCCACCACCGGCCCGCCCGGCGACTCGGCGAGGCCCGCGGTGCTGACGTTGCCCCGGATCGGCACGGCCACCGAGCACGCGCCGATGCTCATCTCCTCACCGGTCTGCGCGAACCCGTCCCGCGGCACCCGCCGCAGCTCGGCACGCAGCCGCCCCGGCTGGGTGATGGTGTACGGGGTGATGCGGGTCAGGTTCGTGAACACCCAGGTCCGCACCTCGTCCGGTGCGTACGCGAGCAGGACCTTGCCGACGCCGGTCGCGTGCAGCGGCAGCCGCGAGCCGACGTCGCTGACCACCGGCACCGACACGTGCCCGGACAGCCGGTCGATGTAGAGCGCCGAGGTGCCGTCCCGGACCGCGAGGTGCACGGTCGCGAGCGTGGCCGCGTAGAGATCGTGCAGGAAGGGCGAGGCCACCTGCCGCAGCCCGGACTGGACGGGCGCGAGCAGGCCGAGGTCCCACAGCCGGCTGCCGACCACGTACTCGCCGGACGCGCGCCGCGTCAGCGCACCCCACTCGACCAGCTCGGCGACCAGGCGGTGGGTGGTGGTCAGGGGCAGTTCGGCGCGGCGCGCCAGCTCGGTGAGCGTCATGCTCCGGTGCGCGCCGTCGAACGCGCCGAGCAGCGCGAGCACCCGGGACGCGACGGTGGCGCCCGGCCGTCCGCTGTTGCCCGACACGTGTCACATCCTTCCGCCCAGTGGAATGACAGTCTCGCACCGAGCACCCGGTGCGGCCTAGTTTCGGAGTCGTGACCGAAGCACCTCCGCGGGTTGCCGCGTCCTCCGACGCGGCGGCCGCCACCCAGGACGAGATCAGCGCCGAGATCGCCGCCATCGCCGCCACCCGGACGGGTGACGAGCCCCGGCCTCGGCTCGACTACGCGCCGTACCGCAGCAGCATCCTGCGGCACCCCACCAAGGCGCCGCGGCAGGCCGATCCGGAGCTGGTCGAGCTGTACGCGCCGGTGTTCGGCCACCAGGACGTGGACCCGGTCGAGGCCGACCTCACGATCCAGCACCGCGACGAGCCGCTCGGCGAGCGCATCGTCGTGACCGGCCGCGTGGTCACCGGCGACGGGCGCCCGGTCGCGAACCAGCTCGTGGAGATCTGGCAGGCCAACTCGTCCGGCCGGTACGCGCACCTGCGTGACCAGCACCCCGCGCCGCTGGACCCGAACTTCACCGGCGTCGGCCGCTGCCTCACCGGGCCGGACGGCTCCTACCGGTTCACGACGGTCAAGCCGGGGCCGTACCCGTGGCGCAACCACCTCAACGCCTGGCGGCCGGCGCACATCCACTTCTCGCTGTTCGGCAGCGAGTTCACGCAGCGGATCATCACGCAGATGTACTTCCCGGGCGATCCGCTGTTCCCGATCGACCCGATCTACCAGTCGATCGTGGACCCGAAGGCACGCGAGCGGCTGATCGCCACCTACGACCACGGCATCACGATCCCGGAGGTCGCCACCGGCTACCGCTGGGACATCGTGCTGACCGGCAGCCACCGCACCTGGACGGAGGCGGAATGACCGCGGTCCCCGGGCAGACGATCGGCCCGTTCTTCGGCTACGCGCTCCCCTACGAGGGCGGCCCCGACCTGGTCCCGTCGAGCCATCCCGACGCGATCCGACTGCACGGCTACGTGTTCGACGGCGCGGGCGCGCCGGTGCCGGACGCGATGCTGGAGATCTGGCAGGCGGACGCGGCGGGGAACGTGCCGCGGGTCGGCGGGTCGCTGCACCGCGACGGCTACACGTTCACCGGCTGGGGCCGCGCCGCGACCGACAACACCGGCCACTACACGTTCACCACGATCGAGCCCGGGGCCCCGTTCATCGCGCTCACGGTGTTCGCACGCGGCCTGCTTGACCGCCTGTTCACCCGCATCTACCTGCCCGAATCCACCGACGAGTTCCTGCTGTCCGTGCCGGCCGACCGGCGCGACACCCTGGTCGCCACCCGCGAGCCGGAGGGCCTGCGGTTCGACGTGGTGCTCCAGGGCGACGGCGAGACCGTCTTCCTTGTTTACCCTGGACAATCATGAGCGGAGCTTGCGGAGCGAATCATCACCACCCAGGCCGCCTCCGCGGCCGCGGAGGGTGCCGGTGGAGCGGAGCTTGCGGAGCGTTCCGGCACCACGGAGCGGACGAGGAGGCGGCATGAGCGGAGCTTTCGTCTACGACGCGGTCCGCACGCCGTTCGGTCGGTTCGACGGCGGGTTGGCGAAGCAACGGCCGGACGACCTCGCCGCGACGGTGCTCACCGCACTCGCGGAGCGGACGCCCGGCCTGGACACCGCCGAGGTCGACGAGGTGGTGTTCGGCCTCGCGAACGGCGCGGGCGAGGACAACCGCAACGTCGGCCGCATGGCCGTGCTGCTCGCGGGCTATCCCGTGACCGTGCCCGGCTCGACGGTCAACCGGCTGTGCGGCTCCAGCCTGGACGCGGCGATGTCGGCGTCCCGGCAGATCGAGACGGGTGACGCGTCGATCGTGGTCGCGGGCGGCGTCGAGTCGATGACGCGGGCGCCCTGGGTGTTCCCCAAGCCCGACCGGGCGTTCCCGGCGCGGGACGTGACCGCGGTGTCCACGACGCTGGGCTGGCGGCTGGTGAACCCCCGCATGCCGAAGGAGTGGACCGTCTCGCTGGGCGAGTCGAACGAGCAGCTCGTCGAGGAGTTCGGCATCTCCCGTGCGCGGCAGGACGAGTTCGCCGAGAAGTCGCACCGGCGTGCGCACGCCGCGTGGGAGGCGGGTTTCTACGACGACCTCACCGTCGCCGTCGGGGACCTGACCCGCGACGAGGGCATCCGCCCCGACACGTCGCTGGCGAAGCTGGCGAAGCTCAAGCCGTCGTTCCGGCCGGACGGGACGATCACCGCGGGGAACGCGTCGCCGCTGTCGGACGGCGCGTCCGCGGTGCTGCTGGCGGCCGAGTCCGTCGACCTGGGTCGGGACCCGGTGGCGCGGATCGCGGGGCGGGGCGCGTACGCGCTGGAGCCGCAGCGGTTCGGGTACGCGCCGGTCGAGGCGGCGAACCGGGCGCTGGCCAGGGCGGGCATCGGCTGGTCGGACGTCGGCGCGGTGGAGCTGAACGAGGCGTTCGCCGTGCAGTCGCTGGCGTGCGTGGACGCGTGGAAGATCGACCCGGAGATCGTCAACACCCGCGGCGGCGCGATCGCGATCGGCCACCCGCTCGGCGCGTCCGGCGGGCGGGTCCTGGGCACGCTGGCCAAGGTGCTGCGTGCCGAAGGGGAACGGTGGGGGGTGGCCGCCATCTGCATCGGGGTCGGCCAGGGGCTCGCGGTGGTGCTGGAGAACGTGTCGTGACAGCGGCGACCCGGTCGACACAGGTCTGTGCGTCCGCCGACGAGGCCGTGGCCGGCATCGCCGACGGCGCCACCGTGCTGGTCGGCGGGTTCGGCACGGCCGGGCAGCCGGTCGAGCTGATCGACGCGCTGCGCCGGCTCGGCCCGAAGGACCTGACCGTGGTGTCCAACAACGCGGGCAACGGCTCGCACGGCCTCGCCGCGCTGCTGGCCGCCGGCCAGGTGCGCAAGATCGTGTGCTCGTTCCCGCGGCAGCGCGACTCGTACGTGTTCGACGAGCTGTACCGGTCGGGCCGCATCGAGCTGGAGGTGGTTCCCCAGGGGAACCTGGCGGAGCGGCTCCGTGCGGCGGGCGCGGGGATCGGCGCGTTCTACTGCCCGACCGGCGTGGGCACGCCGCTCGCCGAGGGCAAGGAGACGCGCACGATCGACGGGCGGGACTACGTGCTGGAGTTCCCGATCCACGGCGACGTCGCGTTGATCAAGGCGCAGCAGGCGGACACGCTCGGCAACCTCGTGTACCGTAAGACCGCGCGGAACTTCGGGCCCGTCATGGCGACGGCGGCGAAACTGACCGTCGCGCAGGTGATCACGATCTCGGAGCCCGGGTCGCTCGATCCCGAGACGGTCGTGACGCCGGGCATCTTCACCGACCGGGTGGTCGCGTGCCCGTCGCCGGCGGTGCTCGCGGAGGAAGGGGCGGCAGGCTGATGAGCCGACTGGACCGCGCCGGCATCGCCCGCCTGGTGGCGGCCGACATCCCGCCGGGGTCGTACGTGAACCTGGGGATCGGCCAGCCGACTCTGGTGGCGGACTACCTCGCCGAGGACTCCGGGATCATCCTGCACACCGAGAACGGCATGCTGGGCATGGGCCGCGCGGCGCGTGGGGACGAGGTGGACCCGGACCTGATCAACGCGGGCAAGGTCCCGGTGACCGAGACTCCGGGCGCGTCGTACTTCCACCACGCGGACTCGTTCGCGATGATGCGCGGCGGCCACCTGGACGTGTGCGTCCTGGGCGCGTTCCAGGTGTCGTTCACGGGCGACCTGGCGAACTGGCACACGGGCGAGCCGGACGCCATTCCCGCCGTCGGCGGCGCCATGGATCTCGCGATCGGCGCGAAGTCGGTGTACGTGATGATGACGCTGTTCACCGACGCCGGCGCGCCGAAGCTGGTGCCGTCGTGCACGTACCCGCTCACCGGGGTGCGCTGCGTGAGCCGCGTGTACACCGACTACGGCGTGTTCCTCGTGGGTCCGGACGGCGTGACCATCCGCGAGACGTACGGCATCGAGGAACGGGACCTGCGCGACAAGCTGGGCCTTTGAGAAAAGGTATGACCAGATAGCGTTATCCGGTCGAGATTGAACCGTGATCGCGGCGGTTCCGTATTCAGCTGTGTAAGCCGGCATGTCCCCTTTTCCCCCGACAGAGGTGTGAAGATGTCGCCTGCCCACACACAGCCGAAACGTAAGAAACGCCTCGTGATCCTGGTGGCCGGTCTGGTGACCGCCGGAGGCGTCGCCTGGGCCGCGAGCGCGATGGCGGCGACCGGCAACACGGCCGCCGCGCAGACGATCGTCTGCCCGACCCCGCAGGTCGGCGAGGTGCCAGCGGCCGCGCAGGCCGAGGTCACCCGCGAGCTGGCCAACCTGGACAAGCAGCTGGCCGAGGCCAACACCCGGCTCCGGAACACGGTCGGCCAGGGTGGCCCGAACTTCGTCCAGAACGCCATCCTCGGCCCACTGGCGGACAAGCGGAAGTCCACACTGGACCGCATCGCCATCGCCATCGGCCGCGTGGCCACCGCCCCGCAGGGCCTCGACCAGTTCGCCACCTGCGCCCTGTCCACCGACGGCCAAGCCACCGACACGCCCGCACCCACGACCGTCACCGCCACCCAGACCAACCCCCCGCCCGCCACCTCGACCGCGGCGAACACCGGCGCCGGTGAGATCGTGTGCCCGACCCCGCAGATCGGCGCCGTGCCGGCCGCCGCACAGGCCGAGGTCACCCGCGAACTCGCCAACCTGGACAAGCAGCTCGGCGAGGCCAACACCCGGCTCCAGAACACGGTCGGCCAGGGCGGTCCCAACTTCGTCCAGAACGCCATCCTCGGCCCACTCGCCGACAAACGCGCCGCGGCCCTCGACCGCATCGCGATCGCCATCGGCCGCGTCGCCAGCAAGCCGCAAGGTCTCCAGCAGTTCGCGACCTGCACCCTCGTGAAGTAGTCCCTTGACCGGCCGGGCCGGTTCCGCCTCGAGCAGTCCCCACTCGACGCGGAACCGGCCCCTTTCTGAATAATCGTTCAACAGCGCGCCAGCCGTCTGACGTCACCATCCTGAATGCGGTAGCCATTCACACCCCGGAAGACCGTGCCGCACCCGCGTATGCGATGAGCAATCGTTTTCCAGGCCGAGTCATCGTCTCGCCCCGAGGAAGGACGACGGAGAGTCCGAGGTTGGGTGCGCCCTGCCGCCTCGCGCTTCAGGATGCCTGGCCGCCGCGGGTGAGGTGGCGGTCCAGCGCGGTCGCGGACTTGCGGACATGGCGGCGGGCCGCGCGTTCCGCCTGCTGCGGCTGGCCGGTGGCGATGGCCTCGATGATCTCGCCGTGTTCGGCCAGGGCGGCGTCCAGGCGACCCGGCACCCGCGCCGAGGTGGTGCGACCCAGACGCAGCTGACCGATCATGTTCTCGGAGACGTGTCGCAGGCGGCCGTTACCCGCTGCCGCGAGGATCTCCTGGTGGAACCGGACGTCCAGGTCGCTGTAGCCCGCCAGGTCGCGCGCCGCCACCGCCGCCGCCTGGGCGTCCAGCAGCTCGGTCAGGCGGGTGGCCAGTCCGTCGCGGCACGGCAGGGCGGCGGTACGGCGGGCGGCTATCCCGTCCAGCACCTCACGCAGTTCGTACAGCTCCCGCATGTCCTCCTGGTCGACCTCGGGCACGAAGAAGCCCCGGTGCGGGTGCAGCACCAGGAAGCCCTCCCGCTCCAGGGCCGTCAGCGCCACCTTCACCGGTGTCGCCGACAGGCCGAACTCCTCGCACAGCGGCCGCACGCTCACGTGCGAGCCCGGCGCCAGCCGGCCGGTCAGGATCGCTCGGCGCAGCTCGCCGTACGCCATGCTGCTCAGAGTGCTTCTGGGGAGCGACACGGGTGACCCTTTCCAGGTGTAGTGATCGAGGACACAGTACAGAGCGCGCACCGGGTTCGCGGTATTTTGGATCTAAAATCCCAGGTGGGGGCACGGAAGGGAGAGCACCGGTGGAGTGGAAGAGCGCGCTGTCACACCTGGAGTGCGGGCGGTGCGGCCGGTGGCACGAGGCGGACAAACCACAGAACCTGTGCGAGTGCGGCAGCCCGCTGCTCGCCCGGTACGACCTCGACGCGATCTCGGTGTCCAGGGCGGACATCGGCGCCCGACCGGCCAACCTCTGGCGGTACCGCGAGCTGCTGCCCGTGCGGGACAGCGCGAACGTGGTCACCCTCGGCGAGGGCATGACCCCGATCCTGCCGCTGCCTTCCTACGGCTCCCGGATCGGCGTGCCGAAGCTGCTCGTCAAGGACGAGGCCCAGCTGCCGACGGGCAGCTTCAAGGCACGCGGTGCGGCGGTCGGCGTCTCGCGGGCACGCGAACTCGGCATCGAGCGGATCACCATGCCCACCAACGGGAACGCGGGCGCGGCGTGGGCCACCTACGCGGCGCGCGGCGGCCTGGCCTCGCTGATCGTGATGCCGAAGGACGCGCCGGCCATCACGCGCATGGAGTGCGCGCTGCCCGGCGCCCGTCTGTACATCGTGGACGGACTGATCGGCGACGCCGGCCGGCTCGCCGCGCAGGCCGTCGCCGACTGCTGGTTCAACACCGCCACGCTCAAGGAGCCCTACCGCATCGAGGGCAAGAAGACGATGGGGTTGGAGATCGTCGAGCAGCTGGGCTGGCGGGTGCCGGACGTGATCCTGTACCCGACGGGCGGCGGAGTCGGGTTGATCGGCATCCGCAAGGCGCTCGACGAGCTGGTGGCGCTCGGCTGGCTGACCGGCCGGCTGCCGCGGCTGGTGGCGGTGCAGTCGTCGGGCTGTGCGCCGATCGTGCGTGCGTTCACGGAAGGGACCGACACCGCGGCGCCGTGGGCGGACGCGGCGACCGTGGCGTTCGGCATCAACGTGGCGAGCGCGATCGGCGACTTCCGGATCCTGTCGGCGATCCGCGACACCGGCGGCACGGCGGTCGCGGTCGACGACGTGGACATCCTCGCCGAGCAGACCGCGTGCGCCATGGCCGAGGGCGTGCTGATGTGCCCGGAGGGCGCGGCCACCCTCGTGGCCGTCGCCCAGCTGCGGGAGAGCGGCTGGCTGGACGGGTCGGAGGAGGTCGTGGTGCTCAACACGGGCAGCGACCTCAAGTACCCGCACACCGCCCGGTACGACGAGCCGCCGCTGCTGGCGAAGGACGCCGTGCTCCCGTTGTGAACGCGGGACCCGTCGGGTGCCGAACGCGAGGCTCGCCGTCAGGCGGTTCGGGCGTCGCGGCGTTCGGCCAGCTCGTCGCCCCAGCGGGGCTGGAGGTAGTCGTCGAGGCCCTCCATCAGGCGGGCGACGTCCTGCTGCGGCCGGACCACCAGCCGCAGGAACTGGCTGCTCATCCCGAGCTTGTTGCCGCACTCCCGGATGAACACCTGGTGCCGGCCGAGGAGGTGGTCGCGCAGGTCGGTGCCGTCGATGCCCTGGCCCAGCTTCACGAGCAGGAAGTTCCCCTGCGAGGAGAACACCGACAGCGCGGGCACCCGCGCAAGCTGCATGCCCATGCCGTACCGGTCCCTGGCCAGCAGCCGCAGGCTCTCGCGGTACTCCGCGCCGTGCTGGGCGAGCATGAAGATGACCGTCTCGGCCAGCGAGTTCAGGTTCCACTTCGGCAGGATCTTGCGCATCTTGCCCGCGAGGCCGGGGTTCGCGACGAGGTAGCCGAACCGGATGCCGTGCAGGCCGAAGTTCTTGCCGAGGCTCTTCAGCACCACCACGTTCGGCCGGATGGCCGCCTCCATCGCCACCGACGGCGCGGGTTCCGCCTCCACGAAGTCGATGAAGGACTCGTCGATCACCACGAGGTCGAGGTCGGACAGCTCGTCCATCAGCCGGATGACCTCGCGGCGGGGCAGGTAGCCGCCGTCGGGGTTGTTCGGGTTGCAGATGACCGCGACCCGCGACCGGCGCTGGCGGATGAACCGCACGTACTCGTCGACGTTGAGCTGGAAGAAGTCGACCTCCCGCAGGGGGAACATGTCGACCCGCTTGCCCGTCTCCATCGGCTGGTCGGTCCACCGGCCGAACGTGGGGATCGGGATCGCGATGCTCTCGTGGATCCACATGTGGTCCATCCACGTGATCAGCTCGGTGGAGCCGTTGGCCACGGCGACCGTGGCCGCGTTCAGCCCGAGCACCCGCGCCAGCTGCTGGGTGATCGTGTCCGCGCTGCTCGGGTAGAACTTGAGCATCGTCGTCAGGTTCCTCGCGAGCTCCTCGAACATCTCCGGCGTCGGGAAGTACGGGTTGCACGGGATGCAGAAGTCGACGAGCTGCCGGCCGTGCTCCCCCATCTGCCGGGACAGCTCGAAGAACGACGGGCTGTGCGCGGTGTTCTGGAACATCGACGCCGCGTCCGCGCTGTGGCGCACTGGATCACGTCCGTTCGTTTTGTGCCGTTTGGTCACCAGCAGATACGTACGAAAGCGACCACCAGTTCACGGTCCGGTCTCGGGTAAGTCTCGCGGAGGTAACGTCACACCCGCCTGACCACGTGCAACAGATATTCCCTGCGGTTGAGCGGATTGTGGTCAGACCGGGGCCGGGTCGGCGCCTCTCCCGCGACCCCCCGGTAGTGGTCGAACACGCTCTCCAGCGCCCCCTCGCCACGGGTCAGCGTCGGCAGCCGCTGGGACAGCGCGTGCACCCGCTCCGCGGGGATGTCACCCTCCACCACGGCGACGGCGCCGGTGACCGTCGTGGTCAGCGGGATCGCCCGGTATCGGGCCAGCACCGGGAGCACCGCACCGTACGCGTCCTCCGGCAGCTCGAGCCGGAAGCGGTGCACGGGCTCGTACACCCGCGTGCCCGCCCGCGCGAGCGCCGCCATCAGCACCAGCGGGGTCAGGTTGCGGAAGTCACCCGCCGTGCTGGACATGCTCTTGTCGAACGTGCCGTGCGAATGGCTCTGCCTGGCCCAGTACCCGGAGTGGGTCATGGTCACGACCACGTCGGTGACCGCCCAGCCCCGCAGGCCCTGCGTCAGGGTGGCGTGCACGGTCTCCTCGACGGCCGCGAAGAACGCGTACGGCATCGACCCCAGCTCCACCTCGAGCCGGAACCGCACGCCGGAGCCGACCGGGCCGGGCTCGACCCGCAGGCCGACGGTGGCCAGGAACGGGTTCTGACCGATGAGCTCAGCGGCGGAACCGACGCCGGCGGGGCGTTCGACGTGGATGGTCGTGGTCTCCTGGAAGTCGACCGCGATGCCGTACTCCTCGCGCAGCGTGGCCTCGATGACCTCCTTCTGCACCTCGCCGTACAGGGAGACGGCGATCTCCTCGCCGTCCTGGCGCAGGTTGACCATCGGGTCCTGCTCGGCGAGCTGGGTGAGCGCGGCGTGCAGGGCGCCCCTGTCGGACCGCCGCAGCGGGGTCACCACGGTCTCCAGGGTCGGCGGCGCGAAGTGGTGCCGCGCGCCGGGCCGCGGCGTGCCGATGGTGTCGCCGACCCGGATGCCGGTGAGTCCCCACAGCTTCGCGATGCGACCGGCCCGCACCTCGTGCGCCGCCCCGGCACCGAACACGCTGATCGCGGTCACCTTCCCGGCCGGCAGGCGGTCCCGCAGGCGCAGGACGCCGTCGAACATGCGCACGTAGGCGATCTTCTCCCCGGCCGGCCCGCGTTCGACCTTGAACACCGTGCCGGACGGTGGACCGTCGCCTTCGGACACCGCCGGCAGCAGCGTGGTCAGACCGGCCATCAGCTCGTCGACGCCGTCGCCGGTGATCGCGGAGCCGAAGAACACCGGGTGCACGTCCGCGGCGTGCTTGGCAAGCGTTTGCCTCAGCAGTACCGCCGGCACCGGCCTGCCCTCGACGTACGCGGCGAGCAGCGTCTCGTCGTGCTCGGCGAGGGTTTCGAGCACCCCGGACACGTCGGCGAGGTCGGCGCGGACGGCCGGCGCCAGGCGCGTGGTGATCTCGCGGAACACCCGCTCCGGGTCGGCACCCCGCCGGTCGGTCTTGTTGACGAAGACCAGCGTGGGGACGCGCAGCCGGCGCAGGGTCCGCATGAGCACCCGGGTCTGCGCCTGCACGCCCTCCACGGCCGAGACGACCAGCACGGCGCCGTCGAGCACACCGAGCACCCGCTCCACCTCCGCGATGAAGTCCGGGTGCCCAGGAGTGTCGATGAGATTGACGGTGACACCACTGACCACGAACGACACCACGGCCGAACGGATGGTGATACCACGCCGCCGCTCCAACGCCATGGAGTCGGTCTGGGTGGAGCCGGCGTCGACGCTGCCCAGTTCGTCGATGACGCCCGCGGTGTGGAGCAGCCGCTCCGTCAGGCTGGTCTTACCGGCGTCGACATGGGCGAGAATCCCGAGGTTCAACGATGGTACGAAGGATGGCACGAACGTTCATGTCCTCTGCGTGGACGGCAGTTGGCTGGGTGGACATGAACGCAGCTCGCATCGTGGAACTCCCTCGGGATCTGGTTTGCCGGTCCACGAAAGCAGAGTCCTTCGGGGACCGGCAACCGAATTACGGGGTGGGCTGCGGCTGGTACCTGTGTAGTTCCACGGGATCGTGGGCGCTGATCGTCTCGACCTCGTCGCCGTGGTCGGCGACCAGGGTACGCAGCCGGTCCTGGTTGGACAGTCGCGCCGCGCGGTCGGTCTCCACCAGGCGTTGGAACAGGCGCAGCCCGCGTGGACAGTCGTCGGCGGAACGGGGCTCGCCGTGGAAGAAGTACGCGTCACCGCAGTGCAGGAGCCAGGTCGGGCCCGTGCGGACCGCGACGCCGGTGTGGCCGAGGGTGTGCCCGGCGAGCGGCACCATCAGGATGTCGGCCGCCAGCCCGTTCAGCTCGTGCACCGCCTCGAAGCCGAACCACCGCTCGCCGGCGGTCTCGTAGGTCTGCCAGTCCGGGCCGTGCGACCACTGCGCGGGACGGAACCGGCGGCGGTCGGCCGCCGTCGCCCGCGCCATCGCGCCGCGGTGCTCCGCCGCGTGCACGTGGACCTTCGCGTGGGGGAAGTCGCGCAGACCGCCCGCGTGGTCGAGGTCCAGGTGCGTGAGGACGACGTGCCGCACGTCCTCCGGCCGGTAGCCGAGCCGGACCACCTGGCGCACCGCGGTTTCCCCGACCTCGAACACCGGCTGGGTGATCCGCTGGAAGAACCTCGGCAGCGAGGCGTCGGGGTTCGTGACGTCGTCGACGCCCAGGCCCGAGTCGACCAGCACCAGGCCGTCGTCGGTCTCGACCAGCAGGCAGTGGCACACCATGGTCGCCTTGCGCAGCAGGCCGGCTCGCCCGTCGACCAGGCCGCCGCCGAACGGCCGCAGCGTGCCGCAGTTCAGGTGGTGCACTCTCATTGTCCCGCCCCTTCGATGAGAACACGCATGTCCGCGGCGACCTGGCGCAGCGGGGCCACGTCGCGTCGCGTCTTCGCCAGCAGCAAGGCACCTTCGACGGCGGCCAGCACGGTGGTCGCCAGCCCGGGCGCGCGTGCGGCGGGAACCCCCTGCCGCACGAGGAAGTCCACGAGCACGTCCTGCCAGGAGCCGTACGCCGACGCGCACGCCTCGCGGATCGGCTCGCTCTCCCCCGCCGCGTCGAGCGCGACGGTCGCGACCGGGCAGCCGCGGGTGAAGTCGGACTCGACCAGGTGCTCGGCGAACAGTTCCAGCGCACCGTCCAGGTCGTGCACCGCACGCAGGTACGCGTGGACCTCGCCGGCCGACAGCGCGACCGACTCGACCGCGAGCTGCTCCTTGCCGCCGGGGAAGTGGAAGTACAGCGAGCCCTTCGGCGCCCGTCCCTCGGCGATGACCTGGTTCAGCCCCGTCGCGTGGTAGCCCTGCGTCCGGAACAGGGCAGCGGCGGTCCTGAGCAGACGTTCTCGGGTCTCCCCATGCTTGGCCATGCGGAAACTATATAGACCGGTCTAGTTTCGGACAAGCACTCAGTAGAAGTGGCGGAGGCCGGGCCACAGGCGGGACCACGGCCGCGCCGGTGCACGGCAGAGCCGCACGGGGGTGCCCTGTTCGTCGTTGTCGACGCCGTGGCCGTTGTCGATCTCCGCCGCACGCTCGCAGCCGGTGAAGGACCCGTCCAGCTCGGCCGCGTCGAACCGCCCCACGAGCACGACCGGCCCGGACATCCGGTCGGCCGGCGGGCCCAGTCGGCATAGGACATGTGCCCGGAGTACGGCACGGGCAGGCCGAGTTCGCCGTGGAAACGCTCGATCGCGCCGGCCTGGCCGTAGTTGCTGGTGAAAATCACCGCGCGGTCCCGCTCGCTCTCGGGGATCCGGTGCCACACCCGCGCGACCGTCGTCGCGAACTCGTGCCAGCCGACCTGCTCGCCCTGCTCGCCGTTGAGCGCGATCACCGGACCGATGGCGTCCACCGGCAGCACCGGGAGCCCGACGATCATCGACATCACGGCACCCACGACCGCCGCGGCGCCGGCGATGCCCCGCCGCAGCGCTCGGTTGCCGCGGTCGAGCCACCGCAGTGTCGGCTCCGCGCCGGCCGCGAGGAACACCACGAGCGGCGGCACGGCGTAGTACGGCTTCCCACCCAGCACGACCAGCACCACGCACAACAGCGGGTAACTGAGCCCGACGGCACGGCCGAACCGGACGGCCGGGTCGCGCAGGAGCCGCACGAGACCGGCCGCCCAGACCGGCACGAGGACCGGCGAGACCAGGATGAGCTGCATGGGCACGAAGAGGATCCGGTTCTCGGCGCCGTCGTCCCCGCTGATCCCGGACGCGACCGTGAGCAAGGGGAAGTCGTGCGCCGCCTGCCAGATGAGCACGGGCGCCGCGAGCACCAGGGCGACACCGACACCGGCCGCGAGCCACCACGTGCGCAGCACCGAACGCGGGCCGACGACGAGCAGTGCCACACCGATCACCAGCACCAGCGACAGGATGAGCCACTTGTTGGCCATCGCGACGCCGACGGTCGCACCGACCGCGAGCCACCACCGCCCGTCGCCGGTGCGGAACAGCTTCAGCGCGAACAGGACGAGGAGCGCCCACAGCACCATGTCGGCCGAGTTGGTGGCGAGCAGGTGCGACACCACGACGACGTACGACGACAACGCGGTGGCGATCGCCGTGAACAGCTGTGTACCGCGGCCCCCACCCAACTCCCTGGCGACGAGCGTGACCACGACGACCATCGCGGCGCCGAGCAGCGTGGCGACCACCCGCAGGCCCATCGGGGTGTCGCCGAACAGCGCCGTGGACACGCGGGCCAGCAGCGGGGTGATCGGCGGCTGGTCGACGTAGCTCCAGTCCAGCCGGTCGCCGGCGGCCATGAAGTACAGCTCGTCGCGGTGGAAGCCGTAGCCCCCGGACAGTGCCGTCAGCACCACGACCTGCACCGCGACCACGACGGCAACCGCGCGTGCCGCGAACCGTGGGAGTGTCTCGACCAAGGCGTTCCCCCTGCCGTCCGCAGTGGACCATCCCCCGGCCCGCCCAGAAGATCGTACGCAGGACGGCAAGGTTCGGATCGACCAGGGCGTGCCCCGTGGTTCCTTTGCGATCGTCCGCGCCTGATCAGCAGACACCCCAGGGGAACGTGACGGCACCCACGTCGCCAACCGCACCTTCGCCAGAACGCGACCCACACAGAGAAATGCGGGAGGCGGGCTAGCGGCGCTTGACCTTGATGAGGTCCATGTCCGTGGCTGAGGCACGGAGATCGCGGAAGTCGACGCCCAGCTCCTCGACCGCACTGGCCGCGAGCGCGCGGGCGCGAGCGCACACCGCCCGGTCCGTGGCCTCGACCTCAGCACGCAGCTGCACCCGGAAGCTGAAGAAGTCGAGCGTGTGGTCGTAGCTCAGCCCGCCGTCCGCCGAGAAGCCGCCGGCGGTGAGCATGTCGTGCCGGTCGGCGACGGCCAGCAGCCGTGCGCGGCCGGCGTCGTCGAGGTCGGTGAACCGGCCGCGCACGATCACGCGGTAGGTGTGCTCCTCGGGCATGGCTCTCCCTGTCCAGTCGAGGAGATCAGCTTCGCGGAGCGCTCGCGCACGGGCAACCGATTTGTCCCAGGTCGCGTGCGGTGCGCGGCCGGAGTTGGCGCGGCGTCAACCGGTTGGCGGGGTGGCCGGGCGGGTGACCCGGCCACCCCTACTTCGTCAGTTCCTGATGATGGTGAACGTGGTTGTCGTGTTCCTGATGTCCACCGCGTTGTTGCTCAGTGTCAGGTTGGTGAACGTGACCGAGCCGCGGGCCGGGCCTTCGCCCGGTTCGGGCAGTTCGTTCGCCCAGATGCCGAAGCCCGACTTGGCGTCGTAGGCGTCACCGCTGCGTCGCGCGCCCGAGACCGACACGTTGGTGAACACCGTGTCCGCCACCGGGAAGAGCGGCTGGCCGTTGGCGTAGTCGGTCTGGAACATGATTCCGCTGTACGTCGGATCCAGGATGTCCACATCGGACACCCGAATGCCCTGGAACACCTTCGTCGCCGAGTACACCCAGATTCCCGGGAACGTCTGGGCGCCCCAGAAGTGACCACCCGAGCGGACGACCGAGGCGTTCTCCACCCGGGTCGGCGGCGACGAACAGAACCCGTTCATCGGGATGCCGAAGTCCAGCGAGCTGATGGTGATCCCGGAGTACACCAGCGTGTCCGCCACGTACAGGTTGCGGAACACGTTGTCGCAGCCGCCGTACACCGCGAAGCCCGCGGCCCGCCACGTCAGCAGGGACGTCAGGTTCTCGAACGTGTTGCCCGAGACCTCGCCGCCACCGCCGTCCTGCGCGTTGAACAGCGCGAAGCTGTCGTCGCCGGTCGCGCGGGACTCGTTGTTGGACACCAGGTTCCCGGAACTGCCGTTGGTCATGTTGACGCCGTCGGCGAACGTGTCCCGGATGCGGTTGTTGCGGATCGTCATGCCGTCGGTGTTCGCGCCCCAGTAGAGGCACACCATGTGCTCGACCCAGATGTTCTCGATCGTCGTGTTGGCAACGCCGTTGAAGTCGAACACCTTGCCGGGGCCGTCGATCCGGGACGTGTAGTTGCCGAGGTAGGCGAACCCGGAGAACACCGACCCGTTGGCCGAGGACTCCAACCGGAACCCGATGTCCGTGTTCTCCTGTCCGGCCGGCGCGACGAACCGCGTGTACCACGGGCCGGCGCCGACGACGCGGACCGGCTTGAGGTACACCTGGAACTTGCTGGACGTCTGGTAGTCACCCGGCGGCAGGTAGACACCCACCAGGTTGGCGTCCTGCCGCGCCCGGTCGAGCGCGTTCTGCACGTCCTGCTGCGTGAACCCGGCCGGCACCGCGTAGTGCGCCGGGTCGGGGTTCGCGGGGGGCGACACCTGCTCGAGGTTCACGAAGTCGATCGCGAACGTGCCCGAGTTCGACGCGTCCTTCTGCAACCGGATCTTGTGACCCGCCGCGACCGACGAGTTCAGCATGACGTTGGCCTCGTCGTAGATGTGCCGCGGGCCGCCCGCGCTCGGCGAGTTGCCCGGTCCGGACTCGGCGCCGTACAGCCACGCGTACTTCGACGTCAGGTTGATCGTCTTGTGGAACTGGCCGTCGACGTAGATGGAGAGCGTCGAGTCGGTGCCGCCGCCACCCGCCGAGTCCGGGATGGAGAACCGGGTGACGAGCGTGTTGGTCGGCGCCTTGGTGGTCCACTCGACGTACGCGCCGGTGCTGTTCAGCGTGACCGCGCGCCGCCCGGACGCCTCGCCGGCGAGGTCACCGACCGTCCTGTTCGGACCGATCACGCTGGCGCCGCCACCGGTGGCGCCGTCCTCGGCCTCGTAGTAGTCGTACGGCATGTTCGCGCCGCGCCCGACGAACAGGTTCTGCGTCGAGGTGTTGTTGCCCTGCTTGGCCGCTAGCTCGTTGGCGTCGTTCGCGAGCACCACGGTGACCGTGTAGCGGCCGTTGGCGGCCGTCCACGAGCCGAGCCCGACCGGGTTGGTCGACGCGCCCGGCTGGATCGCACCGCTGGCCGAGCCGGTCAGGGTCGTGACCGTCGCGCCGGTCGTGGCGTTCTTGACCGTCAGGGTGATGCCGTGCGCGCCACTGGCCGACGCGATCGTGCCCTGGTTGCGGATCGCCACCGAGAAGTTCACCGCCGCGCCGTTCTGCGGGGTGGTCGGCGACCAGCTGACCGTGGCGACCAGGTCGGACGTCGGCACCGCGGTGACCACGAGCGGCGTCGAGCTGGTGAGGCTGTTGTTGGTCTCCACCTTCTCGATCACCGTGTTGTCCTCGTCGACCACGGCCTTCAGCGGGTAGCTGCCCGCGTCCCGGGCGCCGATGTTCGCCGTGACCGTGGTGGTCGCGCCGGCGGCGAGGGTCCCGACCGCGGCCGTGCCGACGGCGGTGTCACCGAGGTAGAACTTCACGGTGGTGGCACCGGACTGGCGGTCGCCTGCGTTGCGGACGGTGGCCGACAGCGTCACCGCGTCGCTCTCCGACGGCGACGCCGGGGTCCAGCTCAGGTTCGACACCTGCAGGTCCGGGTTCGCGGCCGGCTCGCCGATCACCTGGAGCTCGGCGACCTGCCCGGCCGGCGCGCCGGTGTTCGCGGTGAACTCCAGCCGCACGTCCGCCGCGGTGGCGGACACCGGGACCGTGACCAGGTTGCCGGACGACGGACTGAAGTTGTACTGCTGCGAGCCCACGACCGTGGTGAACGCCGACGAGGCCTGGTCGCGGCCGAGCACCTGGAACGTCTGCGTGCGCGCGCCCCAGGCCGGGTCCGGGTTCAGCTTCACGACGACCGAGGTGATGGCCGCGTTCGCGCCGAGGCTCACGGTGAGCGTGGCGGGGTTGGCGTTGCCCTCCCAGTACGTGGTCACGTTGTCGTCGTTGGCGTTCGTGGCGACGTAGGTCTGGGTGTTGCCGGACGCGGTGATCGGCTTGCCCACCGCGAGGTTCACGCCCGCGCTGGTGCCCGTGCGGGTCACCGCGTTGCTGTTCGGCGACTGGTTGCCGGCGGCGTCGCGCGCCCGCACGAA
>NZ_JBJMIE010000447.1:0-4782 GCF_045807065.1 Actinophytocola sp.
CCCGCCTGGAAACCGCGCGCGCCTGAGCCGTTCCCGCAACCGTGCCCACCGCTCCCCGTGAGTCGGCTATAAAGATCAGTGGGAGACAAAGGGGGACGGCATGTCACATGGTTCGCACCGGCGCGTCGCGATCGCCGGCCTTACCGCGGTTGCCCTGGTCATCGCCGGCTGCGACGGCGGCGAGGAGTTGCCGCGGTTGGCCGGCGACCCATCCCCGGCCGCCAGTCGCGGGGATGAGGCGGCACGGTTCGCACCCCTGGTCTGGCTCGCCGCCGGCGACGAACACGGCCCGATGGACGCGAGCCGGTTCGTCGCGGAGTCGAAGCTGTTGTTCCACCGCGCCTGCCAGCGCAGCTCTGCCACCCAACAGGTCGCCACGGAGGTCGACGAACGGAAGCTGGGGGGTCGCGACGCGCCCTACACCGCGCAGGAGTGCGGTGCCACGGTCGCCTCCGACTCCTACACCGGCACCGACGAGAGCCAGGGCTTCTACCTCGACCTCGACGACGGCGAGGACGCCCGCCGGGGCGCCGGCCCGTCCGCGCCGGTGTACTGGCAGTACTACGAGAAGGGCGACGGCTCCACCAGCGCGTTCGTGTACTGGTTGTTCTACGGCTACAACGACGCCTTCAACAACCACGAGGGCGACTGGGAACGGGTCGCGGTCCAGTTGGTGGACGGCGAGCCGGACGGCGTGACCTTCTGGAAGCACGAAGAGCCCCCGTGCCGAGTCGCCTGGAGTGACATCGACAGGCGCGACGGCCACCCGGTGACCTACTCGGCAGCCGGCTCCCACGGCTCGTACCCGTGGGAGGGCGGCTACGACGCCACTCCCTACGGCCCGGCGGAGGCACAACCGGTCACCGACGTGACGTCGCCCGGCACCCCGTGGTCCACCTGGAATGCGGCCCGCTCGGTGGTCGAGCAGCCGTGGTGGGGTTACCGGGGACGCTGGGGTGACCAGACGGGTCTGCCGGGCGCCAACGGCCCTCGCGGGCCACACCCCGACCGGCAGGAGGCGGTGTTCGCCACGGAGCCCTGCGCACCACCCCTACCGGACCCGACGGCGACCCCTGGCCCGTCCGTGCCGCAGGACGAGCCGACCGGACCCGCGATCCCCGACGCGTTCCTCGACCAGTGGCAGGCGCCGGAGCCGATGAGTAGACCAGGGCTGCCGCGGCCCTACTACGTGCGGTTGCAACTGTGGGGGGAGGATCAACCCGGTGCGGACAGTTTCGAGGGCCTCAGCGAGTACAACGAGGACTTCGGCGCTACACCCGGGATCAGCGAGCTGGCGTGCTCGGGTGACCTGGACCTCGTCGAGGCGAGCGCGGACAAGCTCGTGTTCGCGGAGACCGAGCGGTTCGACACGTACGAAAACTGCCCGGACAAGGGCACGGTCACGGTCACACTGTCCGGCGACCAGCTGGTCTACGACTACGTCGGGGATGGCGGCAGCGCGCACACGGTGCTCGTTCGGAGCTAGCCGACTGACCTGCGCCTTCCGTCCGACCACGGGAACGTCCCACACGTCGCTGGTAGCGGGGCGCGCGAGGTCGTGGGCCGCGGTCAGCAGCTCACGAACCGCAGTTCCCGCTCGTGTCCCGGGTGCACGACGGCCAGCGAGCCCTGTCGCCCGTTGGCCTGGTGGGCGATCACCTTGTCGGACACACCCGCGTCCTCCACGGCCGGCTCACTTGGCTCGTGGCCGGTCCAGCTGACGAACGCGTCCTTGCCGGCGAAGAAGTTCAGGCGGAAGGTGTCCGGCCGGTTTATCCGCGCCCCCTCGTCGTCGGGGTAGTCCTTGGTCATGATCGTCACGAAGCGATCGTGGTCACCGGATCACCAGCCTGGCAGGGATCGCCGCGCCTGCGGCAACGGTCACCGTCGCTGCGGGCGAACCAGAATGCGTGGTCGAGCTGCTGGAACAGAGCTGAGGACTGCTTCAGCGAGCAGGCTCGACATCGCTCGAGCCTGCTCGACGAGTCGCGCTCGTCCAGGTACTGCGCCGGGATCCCGATCTCGTCTACCTGTGCACCGGGCAGCCGGACGCCCTCGTCGCGGAGTTCGGGGCGGACCGGATACGCGGCATGCTCATCGCGGAGAACGCCATGCTCGACAACGCGGTGGGCCTGGCCGCCGCCGGCCTGCATCCCGTCGTGGACATCGGGCGTGCGGCCTATCTCTTCACCGCCATGGATCCGCTGGTCAACCAGGCAACCAAGCTGCGCTACCTGACGGGCGGGCAGTTCACCGTGCCGCTGACCGTGCTGGCCTAGACACGCGGTGGGGATTCCTCGGCGCGCAGGACGAACACGTGCCGCACGCGATGCTCGCCCAGGCGCCGGGACTTGTCGTCGCCGTGCCAGGCAGTGGTGTGGCGGTGGCGGGGCTGCTGGCGACCGACTGACCCACTCTGACCCGTGGTCATCCTGGGGTCGCCAGCACTGCTCGCCGACGAGCCGCCTGGTTCGGACGGGGACGCGCCCGCGATCGCGTTCGGCTGCGCGGACGTCATGCGGCACGGCGACGACATCACGATCGTCGCGATCGGCCTCGCCGTGCGGCATTCCGTCGAGGCGCCGAACGGCTCGCCAGGCGCGGTGTCGGCGCCACGGTCGTCGACGTCCGCACCGTCGCGCCGCTGGACCTGGCCGGCATCGCCGAGGCCCCGGCCACCACCGGCACGGTGCTCGTGGTCGACGAGGCGCCCGCGCCGTGCTCGGCGGCCTCGGAGATCGTGGCGCGGTTGCTCATGACGGAGGCGGTGCGACCGGCCGGTATCCGCCAGCTCAACGCGCTGCCGGTGCCCGCGCTGTTCAGCCCCGTGTTGCAACGGGAGGTCTTCCCGCGGCCTGACGCCATCGAACGGCACGCGATCGCCCTGCGCGATGAAAGGTCATGATCCTCGCGCACCTCGACGTACAGCGTGCGCCGTGATCATGGACTCAGCTGAGCAGCCACTCGAACTCGCGGCCGCGCGCCAGCTCCTCGACCGCCTGCTCGGCGGCTTCCTTGGTCAAGGTTGGGATCACGACGAAGTTCTTCTCGTAGAACTCGACGGGCCGGGGTTCCTTCCGGCGATGGATGAGGTCGTCGAGGTCGTCCCAGCCGACCGCCGAGGCAAACCGCTCCAGGTCGAAAAAGGTCACCGGGAACCGCTGTTCGCCGTAGCCCAGCGAAGCGGACAGGGTGCCGAGTTCACTGATCCGCGTCCAGTCGACGAACTCCGGCACGATGAGTGACCATGCCGACCCGGGCGCGGCGGTGAGTTCCAGCAACCAGTTCAGGTGCCCTCGCTGAGCGAGCCGATCGCCGACCCGCCGGACCGACTCCTTGGTCACTTCGGGCACCAGGACGACATTCGGCTCGTAGAACGCCGCGGACTCGTTCACCAGGTCGGCGTCCTGGACGATCCGGTACGGGTCATAGACGATCGTCGGGAACCGACGGCCGTCATGGTCGAGGAACACGTGCAGCAGCACACCTCTGACTTCTGCCTCCGCCCAGTCGGCGTCATCGAAGTCTTGAGGTGGCACCAGCGTCCATCGCCCATTCACACCGATCAGTTTCCCCACCCGGTCAAGCGTTTTGCGGAGCCCTTCGGTCCGCAAAGGATCGTCACGGGGCGGGGTGGGCTAGCGCCAACGGGTAGCGGGGGTCACCATCATCGACCAGGATCCGCTACCCGGCCAGCCTTGTCGTCATGCTTCTGGGCATGCGGCGTCGCGTCGCGGCCGGCGGTGGACGCCATGACACGGTCAGTCGCATTACCAGCATGGGCTGTTGCCGACGTGCCGACCGGTCTCGGTTAACACTGCGGGCTGCGGTGTCGTCGATATCGATGAACGGCGCCGGTCGTGCAACTCGGCCAGCGGTACGACTCGGCCGCCGTCGTCGACCTGCGGCCGGGACTCCCGTCCACGGTGGACCTGGCGGTGGCGCTGGACGGGTCGCCGAGTGCCCGGGGCCCCACGCGGGGGTCGGCGGGTCTCCACGCTCGACCTGGTCGCGTCCTGGAAGCCCTGCTGGTGGGCGCTGGAGATCGACGAACTCCTCGGGCGCTTGAAGGAAATCGGCTTCACCAGCACCTCGGCGCCGTCTCCACCCCCGCAAGGGCAGTCAAGCGACACCATGCAAGCAGTCGACCAATATTCGAACAACTTGGTGGCCATGCTGCACCCGATGGGCCAGCCGCCGACACAACCGACCATTCACCATCCTCGAACTCACAACATGATCGTGAAACGCCCGTGGGTTCTCGACGTGGCTGCCGCGAGCAGCTCGTTCTTGTTGGCGGCGTGCAAGTAGATGGCCCGGCCCCGACGGACATGCGTGGGCCTACCGGCCCTTGGCTCTGTCGAGCGAGTGCGCGAAGTTGCCGCGGGCGCTGCGGGTCTCCGGGTGATCATGTCCGAGGACGCGGACACAGTCGTTGATCAGTGGTGGAAACTCGGTGAGCGCCCCTAGATGATTGATGCGGTGAAGATCATGTGAAGTGGGGCCCGGTAAGAGGACACGGGCGGAGGGTGTTCAAGATCAATGTGTGACGAAAGACCTGAACACCCTCCTGACAGCACTCTATGTCCTGGTCGATGACCACGTTGTCCCACCCCGTGCAGGCCGCGGGCATCGACCAGACCTCACCGACAGTGAACTGATCTGCCTGGCGGTCGCCCAGATGATGCTGGGTTACCACAACGAACGCCGCTGGGTCCGCCACGTCCACGCCATCTCCGACCTGCTGGACATGTTCCCCGACATGCTCGGTCAGTCCGGCTA
>NZ_JBJMIE010000448.1:0-20540 GCF_045807065.1 Actinophytocola sp.
GGCGTCGGTGATCCACAGATCGTCGAACCACGACGGGCAGCAGGCCGCGAGAGTGAGGATCGTCTTGCACAGCAAGGGTTGTGCGGTCTTGAGCCGTCGGTGGTAGCCGGACTGACCGAGCATGTCGGGGAACATGTCCAGCAGGTCGGAGGTGGCGTGGACGTGGCGGACCCAGCGGCGTTCGTTGTGGTAACCCAGCATCATCTGGGCGACCGCCAGGCAGATCAGTTCACTGTCGGTGAGGTCTGGTCGATGCCCGCGGCCTGTGCGGGGTGGGACAACGTGGTCATCGACCAGGACATAGAGTGCTGTCAGGAGGGTGTTCAGGTCTTTCGTCACACATTGATCTTGAACACCCTCCGCCCGTGTCCTCTTACCGGGCCCCACTTCACATGATCTTCACCGCATCAATCATCTAGCGGACGTCGACCCGCTGCCCATCGCGCGTTGCGTGCCTTCAAACGCCGGTTCCCGACTACCCGGGCGGGCGTGCTCGACGTCGACGCCACCGTCGACCTCTACGGCGACACTGGACTGCTGTTCCCGCTGCAGCATCCGGCGTGGGAGCGCTGGTTCGACGTCACCGTGATTGTCGACGCCGGACCGACGATGGACGTGTGGCGGGACAGCACGACGGCGCTGTCGCAGCTGCTCATTCGTCGTGCCATCGCCTATGCCTGAGGATCCAGCCCCTGGATGGGTTACTGGGCTCGTAGTTGCCGTATCGCCGCATTGGGTGGAAGACGCATAGGCGAGCCAGGTTCTTACAGCTATCGTTAACGACCGTGGTCAACGGCGACTGTGTGGCCCGCTTCGCGCGGGTGCGGGACGAGTTTGAGCGGAACTTCGCCGAGCGGGGCGAGGTGGGCGCTTCGGTGTGCGTGACGGTGGACGGCGAGCCGGTCGTTGACCTGTGGGGCGGGGTGGCCGACCGCGGGACGGGCCGGTCGTGGGAGCGGGACACGGTCAGCGTCGTGTTCTCGACTACCAAGGGCGTGACGGCGCTGTGTGCGCACATCCTGGCGAGCCGCGGTCAGTTGAACCTCGCGGCGCCGGTCAGCGCGTACTGGCCGGAGTTCGGCACGTCCGGCAAGGAGAACATTACCGTCGGCATGGTGCTCAGCCACCGCGGCGGGCTGCCGGCGATCTCCGGGCCGCTGCCCGCCGACGCGTTCTTCGACTGGGCCGCCATGGTCGCCGCGCTCGAGGCGGAGCGGCCGGTGTGGGAGCCGGGCACCCGGCACGGCTACCACGCGTTCACGTTCGGCTGGCTCGTCGGTGAACTCGTCCGGCGGGTGTCGGGCCGCTCGCTCGGCGAGTTCGTGCGCACCGAGATCGCCGAACCGCTCGGGCTCGACCTGTGGCTGGGACTGCCGGAGGAGATCGAGCCCCGCGTCGCGCCGGTGGGATACGCCGACCCGCAGCCGGGCGACGAGCCGTCGAAGCTGTCCGTGGTGGCGGCCACCGAGCCGGACTCGCTCTCGGCGCGGCTGCTGTTCAACACCGGTGGGTACCTGGCCGGGTACGACACACGTGCCGCACATGCCGCCGAGATCGGTGCCGTCGGCGCGATCACCAACGCCCGCGCGCTGGCCGGTATGTACGCGGTACTGGCGCGCGGTGGCGCCCCGCTCGTGGACGGCGCCGCGCTCGCCCGCATGGCCACGACGGTCTCCGCGGGCCAGGACGCGACCGCGTTCGCCAACAGCAGGTTCACCTACGGCTTCGTCCCGTCGGTCGACAATCGTGCCGAGCCGGCCGGACTGCGGGACAGCATGATCCTGTCGGCGGACGCGTTCGGCCACCCCGGACTCGGCGGCGGCGTCGGGTTCGCGTCGCCGGCGAATCGGATGTCCTTCGGGTACACCATGAACGCCATGGGCTCCGGCACGCTGCTCAACCCGCGCGGCCAGAGCCTGGTGGACGCCGTCTACCTGTCCCTCGGCTACACGGCGTGCGACGCGGAGGTGTGGCGCCGTTAGATGGTGCGCAGCGTTGCCCCGGCCACGTTCCACAAGCTCCGGCACCACTCCGCGACCGAACTGGACCGATCCGGTCCAGGAGGCCTTCGAGGTCGTCGGCACGTGGTCGTGACGACGATCAACGTCATGGGGCGGGTCTCGTTCAGCGAGGGCATCGCACGGTGGCCACGGCCTCGCGGCGAGGTTCACGTCCGCCAGGTGACGGGCAGGTTGCGCAGTCCCCGCGTCGGTATTCCGATGCGCCACCTCAGCGGCTCGGTCTCGTCGACGGCGAGGTCCGGGCAGTGCGCCAACAGCTTCGGGATCGCCACCTGTGCCTCCAGCCGCGCGAGCGCCGCACCGATGCAGTAGTGGATGCCGTGGCCGAACGAGAGATGTCCGCTGCTGTCGGGCCGGTGGATGTCGAAGACATCGGGTGCCTCACACAGCGCGGGATCGCGGTTCGCCGAGGCGATGGAGAGCAGCAGCACCTCGTTCGCCGGGATCTCGACGTCGCCGAACCGCACCGGTTGTGTCGTGTAGCGCATGTTCGGGTTGACGACCGGGCCGTCGAACCGGAGTGCCTCCTCGACGACCGCGGCGACACGGCTCGGATCGGCACGCAGCGCCGCCAGTTGGTCCGGATGCCGCAGCAGGCCCAGCACCGCGTTGGTGATCAGGTTGACGGTCGTGGCGTGACCGGCGAGCAGCAGGACGGTGGCGGTGCCGAGCAGTTCGGTGTCGCTCAGTCGGTCGGTGCCGTCGCGGACGGCGACCAGCGCGCTCAGTAGGTCGTCACCGGGCGGACTCGCTGCGCGCTTGTCCGCGATGAGTCTGTTCAGGTAGGTCCCGACATTGGCGAAGGCCTGTGGCTGCTGGCCGACGGAGCTCTCGTCGATGCCTCCGACGACGAGTGTCCACGAGCGGAAGGCGGCGCGATCCTCCTCGGGCACGCCGAACAGCTCCGAGATGACCGTGAGCGGAACCAGTGCGGCGAAGTCGTGCAGGAGATCGGCACGGCCGGTCGACCAGGATCGGGCGAGCAGGTCGTCGCAGATCTGCTCGATCCGGGGCCGCAGCGCCTCGACCCGGCGTGGCGTGAACTCCTTTGACAGCAGGCTTTTCAGCCGTCCGTGATCCGGGCCGTCGACCACGGCCATCGACCTGGCCAGCGGTCCGTGCAGCGCGGCGGCGATCTGCGGCCACTGTTGCGCGTCCGTGTTGGCGTGATGCGGGTCGTTGCTGATGGCAGGATCGGCGAACGCCTTCCGCACGTCCTCGTACCGCGTGACCAACCAGGCGCGCAGACCCATCACGGTCACCTGGCGCGCCGGAGTCACCTGTCTCAGTTCACCGAGGACCGAATACGGGTCATCGGTGAACTCGGGACGCAACGAGTCCAAATCGAGCACGTCCTGATCGAACGGTTCCGAGATCATAGCGACAGGATCCGCCAAACGAAGTTCACTGTATATAGCCGTTTTCGGCGACCGTTGCATAACAGCTCCGCTCCGGCTTCTGACAGGAGTCATGCACATGCGTTCGGGACCAGGCACTGCGGAGATCATCGACGAGACCGGGACACCGACCGAGAACGCGCGCTCCTTCGACGGCATCATCGAGTTGATCACCGGCACGTTCGGCCCGCACGCCGTCGTCGAGGTGAAGGTCGGCCCCACCCCGTCGAACGGCCACGCGCTGCACACGCTGTTCGCCGCGGTTCCGCTCGACCAGAACGCGGGGAGAGGCTCGGCGCCACGCTCGCCCGGTGCCGTGCTGCGCGACATACTCGCCGTTCTGCACGTTCACGAGCGGGCGGTGGTCGCCGCGCTGGTGCTGCTCGACGAAGCCGGGACAAGAGTTCACCACGAGTCGCGCTCGACGGATCACACCGCGAAGATGCTGCTCGCCCTGACCACCCGTGAGCTGGAGGTGGCAAGGCACATAGCCCTGGGCAGGACCAACCGCGAGATCGCCGGCGCGATGTTCGTGACCGCCAAGGCGATCGAGTACCACCTTTCCAACATCTACCGGAAGCTGCGCATCGTGGGGCGCCGCCAGCTGCGTGACATCGCGCAACACGCCTACGGTGCCAGCGTGTGCAACACGTAGTAGGCCCTCGTCACCCGTTGGCGGAGATCGTCGTGGGGACCATCGCCTCGAGCTCGTCGGCCAGCCTCGAGATCTTCTCCGGATCGCTGAGGTTGATCCGCCCTCCCCGTTCGAGCCCGAACGCCCGAGCTGGGACGATGTCGACTTCGCGTACCCGAAGGGCCTCGAACGGGTCCAGCTCCGGCTCTGGTGCCCAGACATAGGATGCGAAACACCTCGGCGTCTCCACGAGTCGCCACTTCGTCGCGACCAGGGCGCTTCTCAGCGTCGCGAGACTGGACGCGACCATGCGCCGGGTCTCTTCCTGGTAGTCGGTGTCGCTCAACGCGGCCTGAGCGGCCAGAATCGCGACGCTGGTCAGCTCCGCCGGGTTGATCGTGTTCGAGAACGCGGCGCGGTACACCTCAGGAGTGATCAGGTTCCCGATCCTGAGGCCGGACAACCCGTAGAACTTCGAGAAGCTCTGCAGGACCAGGCAGTTGTCGTATCTTTCGGTCAGCTGCGCCGCCGACAGGTCGGGGTGGATCGAATCCGCTTCGTCGACGACGAACAGGGTGTTCGGACAGGACACGAGTACCCGGGTGACTTCGTCGACGTCCCAGAGCACGCCGGTCGCCGCGCTCGGGTTCGAAAGGATGAGGAAGTCGATGTCGTGCGTGCGCACGAACTCGATGACGTCGTCGGGATGGAAAGTAAACGGGAATTCCAGTTTGTCCAGGTAGTGGATGTCGGCCTGGCTGTGTTCGGCGAAGTGACGGAATCCGGGGAAGTCGGGTCTCAGGATACCGACCCTGGTGTCGGATGCGACGAACACGTCGAACGCGTAGCCAATGGCGTTCAGTGCGCCCGAGGTCAGGAAGATCCTGTCGGGATGAACGTCGTGCAGTTCACCCAGGTCCTTGCGCAGATGGTTGTCCTGGGAGTTCCAGTGGTCGCGGAGCAGCGTGGCCGACGGGCTGCCGATCGCCGCCAGCGCACGTGGTGAGACATGGCTGTTCTCGCAGCCGGACAACTTGCACCTGGAGTCCTCTTCCGAGTCGAGCGTCTGGAACTCCGTCGGGATCCAGATCTCCGGAACGGAGAAGGTTCTGATCATTTCATCGTCTCCCTCAGGTGACTTTACCCGGACCACTTGTTGAAACCGCGCCGCGAACGTACTCGAAGAAATCGGCGAGCTGCACTTCTTTGATACTCAGCATTCCCGGTTCCGCTCGTGTCGACTTCATTCCCAACTGGACCAGCTCGCTGATCGCCCTGTCCTCCTTGTTCACGCCGCACATGAACCGCGCCATGGCGTCGTTGTCGATCAGGCCGGCTTCGACCAGTCTCGACGAGAAGCAGAACCCGTTGAGCAGCCTGCAGCCGTCCACGCCGATCGGGAGAAAACTGAACCAGGCAACCAGGTCCTGGAAGTTCAGGATTATCGTCGACGGGAAGATGGTGAAGACGTTCATCTCGCTGAGGTCTTCCTCGGTGAGGCCGATGTCAGGACGTGCCGCGCTGACTTGTCGGGTGTCCTCCTGGGCCACCGGAGTCCGGTGAGACGTGAAGGCGTCGCCACGTAGGCCGGCGGACGTTCCCCGAGTAGGAATTTTGGGCTCCACGAGTTCGGGATGAACCCCCATGTGGTGATAGCTCTCGGAACCGTTCTCCACGGCAACTTTCCAGTTGCAGCGCCACACTTCGTCGGAAAATGCGACCTGACGCATGTCGGCGAGCTGGTACCGGCGCAGTTTGTCCGCGACGGGAGCAAGGCGGGGAGCGAGAGGAGGCGAGCCGCCGTCCAGACTGACGAAGACAAACCCCTGCCACTCCTCGACCGCGAAGACGGGAAGCCGGCACGTCGAGCGATCGAACCCTGGCGTCTGGTCCATGAAGGGGGCTGCCGACAGCCGGCCGTCGAGCCGGTATCGCCACAGGTGGTAGTCGCAGGTGAAAGATCCGTCCACATGCCCGCTCCCGGGGGCCACCATGCGCATGTAGCGATGCCTGCAGACAGGCGACAGTGCTACGAGTTGCCGGCTCTCGCTTCTGACGACGACCACCGGCTCCTCCGCAATGGTGAGGGAGAGGTAGTCGCCGACGTCGCGGAGCTGTTCGCCGCGGCCGACCAGGAGCCATTCCTTCTCGAAAATCCCATGGATCTCCGTCGCGTGGTGTTGCGCATCCGTGTAGAAATGCGGCGGCAAGATGTGCATGTCGTCGGCCATGGCGAGGGCTCCCTTGTGGCTGCCATCATCCTGCGCCTCACTCATCCGGCAGACCCTAGGGAAAGCTCCTAGTCTGATCAGCCGGGTGACCACGGTCGTCGACGTCCCGATGTGGTTCCGAACCGGTGTCCACCCGCACCCCGACCACCCCCGCCCGGGGCGTCGGATCCGCCGAGTCCGCCCTCACACTGACTTGCCTGACGGGCGGGATACCACCGTCCCGGAGTGGGGCAGGAGGCGCTTCTCGGCGTCGGCGGCGAGGAGGAGGTAGGTGCTGGCTGTCCAGGTGTAGGCGCGGTCGCGGAGGCCCTGGCCGGTGAGGGCGTCGAAGTTCTCGGCGAAGCCGGATTCCTCGCACGCGGCCCGGAACCGCGTGCTGACCTGGTCGGCGAGCTCGACCGCGCCGCCTCGGCGTAGGCCGTCCTCGATCAGGACTGTGGTGGGGGCCCACACCGGGCCGCGCCAGTAGCCGTCCGCCTCGTAGTGCGGGGAGTCGGGGTGTTCGCTGGCCAGGCCGACCGCGGTCAGGTGGCCGGCGATGTCCGCGGCTGTCGTGGCGTGCACGTCGGCGGGTAGCTGCTCGCCGAGGACGATTGGCATGAGGTCCAGCAGGCTGGCCGTCGTGTGGGGGGTGCCGTCGATGGCGCGGCTGGTGAACCTGGTGCCGTTCCACAGTTCGGCCAGCAGGGCGGCGCGCATCGTGCCGGCCTCGTGGCGCCATCGCGCGGCGGCCTCCTGGTCGCCGAGCTCCCTTGCCAGCCGCGACAGTTCGCGCATCTGGAGCACGAGGAACGCGGCGAGGTCGGGGGACTGGACCGGGCGTCCCCGGTCGAAGACGGTCGCGTTGTCCCAGCCGCTGTCGTTGCCGTGCTCGTAGTGCGGGAAGGGCTGGCCGGGTGCGCGGCGATGGTCGAGCCAGAACGTCGTCCACGCCGCCAGCTGCCGGTACAGGCGGCGCAGTTCCGCCGCCGGTAGTCCCTCTGGGAGCCGGTCACGCAGGCGACCCACCGCCCAGCCGTGGATGGGGGGCTTGACGAAGTTGTGCAGGACCTCCGCGTGCGTGATCGAGTCGGGCAGCGCGCCGTTCTCGGTCTGGTGGTCGAAGACCACCTGCAGTTGGTGCCACGCCAGCTCGGGGAGGCCGGGGGTCAGTGCGAGCGCGTTGAAGCAGTGGTCCCAGCTCCAGATCTTGTCCATCCAGTGCTTGGACATCAGGACCGCGGGCCGTCGGACGAAACCGGCCGGTGCCACGGTGGCCGACCACAGCACGTAGCAGGCGAGTGCGGCGGCCGGTGTCCGGTCACCGCGCCAGGGGGCGACCCGGTCGGTGAACTCCTCGACGGCGTGTCGTGCCGTCGCCACGACCTCCGGGAAGCGGAGGCTGGACGAGAAGGCCGCGGCCGCCGTGGTCAGTTCCTCGATCACGACTTCCCACTCGTCGCCGGCGATCACGACGGCTCGCTCGGTCGTGCCCAGTGCGGACGTGCCGATCCCCCGCACGGCGCCGGCCAGGCGGGTCACCCGGTAGCGGTGGCCGGTCTCGTAGGAGGTGAACACGTACGAGGAGGTGACCGGGTCGTGGAAGAAGTAGGTGCCGGAGAAGGGCGTCAGGGTGGGCGCCGCCGCGGCGATGCGCAGGCCCAGGCCGTGTCCGGAGATCCGCACCGCGGACGGCGACTCGTACGCCGCCGCCACCTGCCCGCGCTCCGCCGTCCAGGTCAGCACCGCCGGGTTCGCGGTCACCTCGGCGGGCACGCGGTCGCCACGCCATTCGGGGACCAGGCGGAGCACGGCGTGCATGCCGTTGCGGTGGGACACGAGATGAACGTCGTCGGCGTCGGTGGCCGGGGCGACGACCGGGGACAGGCCGAACCACGAACCCTGATAGCTGAACGGGATGTCCCGCACCGAGAACTCGTCCACGAGACCCCTTTCAGTCCCGTACCGCGCCCGCGGTGATGCCGGCGGCGACGAAGCGCTGGGCCAGCACGAGCAGGGCGGTGGCGGGTAGGGACGCGACCACGGCGGTGGCCATGATCGCGTTCCACTCCTGGTTGTTGTTGCCGATGTAGCGGTAGATGCCGAGGGTCAGTGGCTGCAGTGTGCCGCCGCCGTCGAGCGTGCTGGCGAACACGAAGTCCGACCATGCCCACAGGAACGCGAACAACGCCGCGGTGATGATCCCGTTGCGGCTCAGGGGAAGCACGATCGACCAGAATGTACGCAGCGCACCGGCGCCGTCGATCCGCGCCGCGGCGACCAGCTCGTCGGGCACCGACGCCATGAACGAGGTCAGGACCAGGACAGCGAACGGGGCGGCGATCGTGGTGTCGGCGACGACCAGACCCCACACCGTGTTCGTCACGCCGAGGCGGACGTAGACGCCGTAGAGCCCCAGCGCCATGGTGATGCCGGGGATCATCTGCGCGACCAGCAGTACGAACCAGAGGACGCGGCGGCCGCGTGGGCGCAGCTTCGCCAGCGAGTACGCGGCGGGCGCGGCCAGCGCCAGGGTCAACACCACGGTGCCGGACGCGACCAGGAGGCTGGTCCCGAAGTAGGGCAGCTGCTCGCTCAGCACGCGCGCGTACCCGTCGAACGCGGGTGCCGTGGGGAAGAAGTCCGGCGGCGACACGCGCATCCGCTCCGGCGGCGTGAGCGAGACGTTGACCATCCAGTAGACCGGGAAGAGCATCACGGCAGTGAGCACCACGCCTACCGCGGTGCGCCAGGAGAACCTACTCATGCCATCTCCTGCCGGCGCTGGATACGGACGTAGAGCAGGCCGGCGACCACGGCGATCAGGATCAGTACGTTCCCCACCGCGGCACTCGGCCCGAACCGGGGCAGCATGGTGCCGAAGCCCAGCTCGTAGGACCAGGTGGCGAGTGTGGTCGACGATCCGCCGGGCCCGCCCCTGGTCGTGATCCAGATGATGTCGAACACCTTGAGCGTGTAGATCAGGCCGAGGAGCAGCGTGACCGCGGACACCGACCGCAGCATGGGGAAGGTGACGTGGCGGAACGTCTGCCATCCACTCGCACCGTCGAGACTGGACGCCTCGTAGACCTCGGAAGGAATGTTCTTCAACCCGCTGTGGAGCAGGACGAGGTTGAACGGGACGCCGATCCAGATGTTGGCGATGGTCACCGAGACCAGGGACCACGCCGGTGAGGTCAGCCAGTTCACCGTGCCGAGCCCGAGGACCCCCAGGAACGCGTTCACCACGCCCGCCTCGCTGTTGAGCATCCACGACCAGGTGGACGCGGACACGATCAGCGGCAGCAGCCACGGCACCAGGAACAGGGCCCGGAGCGTGGCGGACAGCGGGAAGGCGCGGGCGAAGAACACGGCCAGGGCCAGGCCGATGGAGAACTGGAACGCCAGCGACGTCACCGTGAACACGGCGGTGTTGCGCAGCGCCGTGCCGAATGTCGGGTCGGTGAACACCGTCACGTAGTTGCCGACCCCGATCAGCGGCGCGCCGCCGTGCACGAAGGTGCGGACGGTGTAGTCGCGGACGCTCAGGTCGACGGTGGTCAGCAGCGGGTACGCGTAGCAGGCCAGCAGGTAGCCGACGAGCGGGAGCAGGAACGTCCAGCCTAGTCCGCCTCCCCGGATTCTTCGCCCGAAGACCCAAGGGGGTGGCACTATTTCCCCTTCGACGCGGCTGTCTGGGCGTCGGACAGCGCGTCCTTCGGTGACTTCGACCCGGTCAGCGCCGCCTGCACGGCCTTCCACAGCTGTTCGGAGATCCGCGGGTAGCGCGTGCCGAGCCCGTCGCTGGTGCGGCCCCTGGCCGACGTCACCGCGTCCACCCACACCTGGAAGTCCGGCGCCGCGCTGACCTGTTTCTGCTGCACCGAAGGCACCGCGGAGACGTAGGTCAGTGCGGTGTCGGTGGCCAGCACGGTGTCGGGGTTCGTGAGGCAGGCGGCGATCTTCGCCGCTTTCGCCTCGGCGTCCGAGTCGCCCTGGCTGGGCACGGTGACGAACTCACCGCCGGTCGGGGCGGGTGCGACACCGCCGGTGCGGGACGGTATCGGGATGACGCCGTACTCGAAGCCCGCCTTCCTGGCGTTCTGCAGCTGCCAGGTGCCGTTCTCGGCGAAGGCGTAGTCGCCGGTGGCGAACTCCTGCCAGCTCGTGGTCTGCGTGTTGTTGATGACTGAGTTCGGCGCGTACTTCTTGTCCAGCCATGATTTCCACAGCTCGAGTGCCGTCGTGGCGTCGGTGGTGGACAGGTCGGTCAGTTCCGCGCCGGCACCCCAGAACCACGGCAGGAACTGGAACGTCCCCTCCTCGGTGCCGATCGCGGAGAACGTCATGCCCTTCTTGCCCGCCGCGGTGACCTTGCCGAGCGCCTCGTCGAGGGTTGCCCAGTCCTTGATGGACGCCGGGTCGACGTGCGCCGCGGCCAGTACCGCCTTGTTGTAGTACAGGGCCAGGGTGTTCGCGCCGATCGGCACGCCGTAGGTCCGTCCGGCCGAGCGCGCGGCGGCCACCAGATTCGGTGCCGCCGCGCTCGCGTCCAGCCCGCTGTCCTCGTTGGACTTCAGCACGCCGGCTTCGGCGAGCGTGGACACCACGGGGTTGTCGACGACGAGCACGTTCGGCGCGGTGTTCTGCTGCGCGGCCAGCAGCACCTTGTTCGTGAGATCCGTGGTGTCGTAGGCCTGCCTGGTGATCGTCACCCCGGCCCGGGCACCGCACCGCTCGATCACCTTGACCCACGCGGAGTTCTTGTCGAACTGCGGGTACGGATCCCACACGGAGAAGGTGCCGTCGTCGGCGCTGGGCTGTGCGGAGCAGGCGGACGCGGTCAGTACCGCCGCGACGAGTGCCATGGCCAGGCGGTGGGTGATCGGTGCGCGCTTCATCGACGCCCCTTCCTACGTCTGGGTCGAACCGGTTCGACCCAGGTGGATTGCGTCAACATAACGACCTGCCTGAGGTGGCGCAAGACCGCCGCCGGCATATCATCGACTGACTGTCGAACCGGTTGGACGGAGAGCGTGTGAACATCGGGGAGATCGCCAAGCGGGCGGGTGTCTCGCGCAGCACGGTGTCGTACGCGTTGTCCGGGAAGCGACCGGTGTCGGCGGTGACGGCCCGGCGGATCAACGAGGTCATCGCCGAACTGGGCTACCGGCCCAACGCCAGCGCGCGGGCGCTCGCGGAGGGCCGCACGCGCACGCTGGGGCTGGTGATACCGCCGGCCAGCCGACGGCTGACCACCGCGCAGCTCGGCTTCGTCGCCTCTGTCGTCGAGGCGGCAGCGACCCATGATCTCGACGTGCTGCTCTCGCCGAGCGGCGGAGACCACGACCGGTCGTTCGAGCGGATGGTCACCGGTCGCCGGGTGGACGGTGCGATCCTGATGGAGATCCTCCTGGACGACCCGCGGGTGGCGCGGCTGGCGCAGAGCGCGCTGCCGTTCGTGACCATCGGACACGTCGAGCATCCCGGTGCGTCGTGGTGGGTGGACGTGGACTACGCGGCGCTGATCCGTCGGTGCGTGGCCCACCTCGCCGATCTCGGGCACCGGCACGTCGTGCTGATCAACCGGTCCGCCGAGCTGGTGGCGGCCGGGTACGGTCCCGCCGTGCGCTCGACGGACGCCTTCCTCGCGGCGGTCGAGGAGTGCGGCCTGACCGGGCATGTGGTGTGCTGCACCGACGAGCCGGCGGCGGGTCTGTCGTGCTTCGCGGAGATCCGGACCGAGTGGCCGGAGGTCACCGCGGCGGTGACGATCAACGAGGCGGCACTGCCCGGTCTGGAGCGTGGCCTGCGCCGCGCCGGGCTGGACGTGCCACGCGACTTCTCGATCACCGGGGTCATCGCCGACCGCTTGGCCGAGGACTTCCACCCGCCTCTGACGGCCGCGGACGTGCCGGCCGAGGAGATGGCCCGGCTCGCCGTGGAGCTGCTGGTCGAGCGGATCGCCGACCCTGCGGTCACCCCCCGCCACGCGCTGCTGAAGCCCGCCATCTCCCTGCGGTCGAGCACGGGCGCGTCACTGCGTCCGCACGTCTGATCGAACCGGTTCGATTCCTGTGTGCCGGCCCTGTTCCTGCCTGTCGAAGGAGCCATACTTCTACCGGGATGTCAGGTTCCGATACAGCCGCGAAGGGGAACGAACCCGGTAACGGCGACGGGCACGCTCGGACCTCCTACGGAGCCGCGCACTGACCGTCACTACGCACCAGCGCACACCCCGGGGCCCATACCAATCTGCGTAGTTTCTACGTGTGTCTCCCGATCCCTCCGTACGGGGTTCCTGCGATCCTGTTCACTCGTCCGGTGCGGGGATCGGGCCAGGTGAGCACGCGGGGAGCTGACCGTGAACGCGCTGCTCGGGACGTACGTCCCGAGCGAGCGGAAACACGCTGACCAGAATGAACGGCCTTAGTCGATGTTCAAGTTGTGGACCATCGCGTTGGCGACCCTGCCGTTTCAGGTGTTCGCCCTCTGGATGGTTGTTTGGTATGTGGCCGACCAGGTGAGAGAGCGCCGGAGGGCGCGTGCCGCGGCCGCCGAGGCCCGTGCTCTGCTCGGAAGGGGGAAACCGCCGGCCGGTGGCAGGCGGGCGTCGGCCCGGTACGCCACTACGGAGATCGGCGCTCCTGCTCGGCCAGCCACGGTGCCACCTGTGTGCGGGCGGTGAAGCCGAGCTTCACCAGGATGTTCTCCACGTGGGTCTCCACCGTGCGCCTGCCGATGACGAGGGCCGCGGCGATCTCCTTGTTGCTCATCCCGCGGGCGACCAGTTCGGCGATCTCCCGCTCGCGGCGGGTCAGGCCGCCCGGTTCGCTCGGGCGGGCCGGGCCCCGTGCTGGCTTCGCGGGTTTCTCGTCGAGTGCGTACCGGATCGTCTCGTCGAGTCCCATACCGGCGCCTTCGGTGAAGGCCTTGTCGAACGCCGCGGCCCCGAGTGCCGCGCGGACCTGTTCGGCGCACTGCTGGTTGACGGTCTGGTACGGGCTCGTCCCGCCGACCCGGGCGCCGGACAGCCGCCAGACCGCCGCCGTGCAGCCGAGCAGTCGGGCGGCCCGTTCGTACTCGGCGGCGGAGGAGTGGCACCAGGTCAGGGCCTCGAGGAAGAACGCGAGCATGGCGTGGTCGGCCAGCCGCATCGCGATGGCCTCGCGCAGGAGAGCCGCTGCCTCGCCGTGTGCGCCGGCCCGCCAGCGGTGGACCGCGACCGCCCACATCGCGTATCCCCGCGACCAGTGCGCCTGGTGCTGTTCGGTCAGTGCGAGCGCTTCCTCGGCGGCGGCCGTGCCGCGCGGGGCGTCGATGAAGAAGTACACGGCGGCGAGCAGGACGAATGTGCTGAACGCCATCAGCGTGTCGCCCGCCGCGCGGTACCCGGCCACGGCACGCTCCAGCAGTTCGGCGGCGCTGGGCAGGTCACCGGTGAAGAAGGTGGCCATCCCCATGGAGTCGGCGTGGCCGGCGCGGAGCCGTTGGTCGTCGAGCTCTTCCGCGAGGCGGGCCAGTTCGGGCTGCATCTCCCGTGCCGCGTCGACCGCACCGGTCTGCATCGCCAGGAACGACGCCGCGAACAGGGCCTTTCCCCGCACGTTCGGGTGGTCGTGGCAGCGGTCGAGACCCTGTCGCAGATACCGGTAGGCCTCGTGCACGAGGCCGCTGATGTACCAGAAGTTGCACAGGGAAGCGGCGATGTCCAGTGCCTGGACCGCCCGGTCGGGGGCGGACAGGCAGTAATCGAGCACGGCCCGGATGTTCGCGTGCTCGCACCACATCCGCTCGACCCACTCGAGTTGCCGTGGCCCGAACCCCTCATGTCGATATCGCTGGGCCAGCGACACGTAGTACTCGACCTGGCGTGCCCGCACGTCCTGCTCGTCGCCCCGCTCCGCGAGCTTGGCGGTGGCGTACTCGTGGACGGTCTCCAGCATCCGGTACCAGGCCTGCCTGCCGGACGTGCCGTTCTGGCGGGACAGGATCGACTTGTCCACCAGGCCGGTGAGGACGTCGAGCACGCTGGCGTCGTGCACGTCGCCGACGTACTCGGCGGCGTCGAGGTCGAACCCGCCGGGGAAAACCGACAGCTGGGCCCACAACCGCTGCTCCTGCGGCGAGCACAGCTCGTAGCTCCAGTCGATCGTGGCCTCGAGGGTCCGCTGCCGGGCCGGCACGGCGCGTGGGCCCGTGGTGAGCAGCGCGAACCGGTTGACGAGCCGTTGCAGCAGCTGGTCGACCGACAGCACCCGCAGCCGGACGGCGGCCAGCTCCAGCGCGAGCGGGATGCCTTCCAGCCGCGCACAGATCTGTTTCACCACGGCCATGTCGCGCGGGGTGAACTCCAGGCGGGGCAGTGCCGCGGCCGCCCGCTCGACGAACAGGGCCACCGCGTCGGACTCTCCCGCCGACCCGCCCCGCGTGCTCGCGTCCACGTCGCACGCGACGGCCATCGGCTCGACGCGCAGGACGTGCTCGCCCTCCGCGCCCAGCACCTGGCGGCTCGTGGCCAGGACCCGGATCTGGCTGGCGGCCGCGAGCAACCTGGTGGACAGGGCCGCGCACTCGTCGACCATGTGCTCACAGTTGTCCAGCACCAGCAACAGCTGCCTATCGCCGAGGAACTCCGCGAGGCCGGCCGCCGGGTCGGCGGCGTCCCGCAGACCCAGCGCGGTCGCCACCGTACTCGCCAACAACCGCGGGTCCCGCAACTCGGCCAGCTCGACCAGCCACACACCGTCGGCGAAGGCCCGCCGCACCTCCCTCGCGACCCGTAACGCCAGCCGTGACTTGCCCACCCCGCCGGTACCGGTCAACGTCAACAACCGTGCCGCCGACAGCAGGCGCTTCGCCTCCTTCAGCTCTCGCCGCCTCCCCACGAAACTGGTCAGCTCGGCGGGCAAATTGCCTGCACTTCGGTACGTGTTGTCGGACATGTGAGGAGTCTAGATTGAATGGTTTTTCAGTGATGACACCGTCGCAAAAAAGATAACGGGCCGCCCATTCCGAAAAAATATCACCCACCGCGGCCCGGACAGGTAACCCACGTGTGGAGCGAGAACCGTTCGCTATTTCTCGGCGGCGCTATCCTGCTCCCGCCCCGCCGGGGTTCGAGGACCTGGTCGAGGGTTGTTTCCGGTGTGGAAGTTCGAAGACGTCCACGGAAGGTCCGCGGTGGAACGGGAGAGCTCGATGTCGGGCACCGGTCTGGTTGACCAAGTCGATCCTGGTCCGCCAGGACCCGGACCAGGCAGCCCACACCCGATACCGGCTGCTGGACCCGCTTCGCCGCTACGGCCTGGACGCCCTGCGGGCCGCCGGCCAGGAGGCGGTGCTGCGCCGGCGGCACCGGGACCACTACCTGGAGCTGGCGGAGCTGGGTGAGGCGGAGTGGTTCGGCACCGCCCAGCGAGAGGCGGCCGTCCGCACCGCCGTGAACACGACAACCTGCGCCGTGCACTGGAGTTCTGCCTGAGCACGCCCGGTGGGTCCCTGACCGGGCTGCGGATGGCGGCGGCCCTGTACTACTACTGGCTCGGCTGCGGGTTCCTGGCCGAGGGCCGCCACTGGCTGGACCGCGCGCTCGCCCGGCAGGCCGAATCCGGCAGGGCCCGACCCCACGACCACTGCGCGGACCTCGCCCGGCACGCGCTGCGGGACAAGCGGTTCAGCGCGTCCTTCCGGCACGGCGCCCGACTCACGCTCGACCAGGCCGTCGAGTACGCCCTCGGCGATCTTCGGGCGCCGTGACGTCCTGGCCGAGCCGGTCGGGCGTCAGTGCTGGTCGCGGCTGCGGGGGAGAAGCTCCTCGGCACCGCGCGGATGCTCGCCTGGTGTTTCGTCCACACTGGAAATGGTCATGGGACCAGGCTTGTGCAGAGCCCACGCCGGGGTATCCGGAGATATCCGTAGTCCATACGGAGATCGGCCGGTGCTTATCCGTCAGGTGTCCGCGCGGCGTAGGTGAACAGCGGGCCGGTCGCGAGGTCGGCGCCCGCGTCGCGCCACCAGTCCGCGTCGGCCTCGCTTCGCACACCGCCGACGACCGCCGTGGCGCCGGCCTCGTGGACGAGCGCGACCGCGTCCCGCAGAGCCCGGCCGACGAGATGTTCCGCCGATCGCCGCGTCAGGTCGGGGGCCAGTCGCACCGCGCGCACCGGCACGCCCGCCAGGCAGACCACGTCGCCCACCGCGGCACCGAAGTCGTGCACCGCGATCTCGACGCCCGCGTCGGCGAGGTGTGCGAGGTTGTGCGCCACCGCGTCCCGGGTCACCAGGCCGGCCGGCACGGACACCTGGAGCCGCTGCGCCGGAAGGGCGCACTGGTCGACCACGGCCGGCAGTTCCGGGTCGGTCGCCAGGCTGGGCGGGAGGGCGACCGTCAGAGGCAGGTCGCGGGGCCGCGCCCGGAGCCGGTCCGCGGCCTGGTCGAGCAGCCAGCGGCCGAGCCGCCCGCCGAACCCGGTCCGCTCGGCGAGCACCACGCATCGCTCGTGCGCCAGCGCGCCCAACTCGTCGTGGTCCCACTGCGCTCGCGCGTCGAGCCGCGCCGGCTCACCGTCGGCGAGGCGGACCTGTGGGCGGAACCCGACAGCCACGCGGCCCTGCCACCACGCGCCCGGCAGGGTGGCCGCCAGGCGCAGCTCCTGGCGGTCGCCGACATCGGCGCTCGGGTCGAGCAGCACCCAGCGTCCCGGGCCCGCGCGTTTCGCCTCGCACAGGGCGAGATCGGCGGCGTGCAGCACGGCGTTCGGGTCGTGCCGGTGCGGCGGGCACCGCACGACGCCGACGTTCGCCGACACGATCACGGTGTGCCCGTCGACATGCGCCGGCTCGGCGAGCGCGCTGTCGATCGCACTGTCGACCGGTGCGGGGCCGGCGTTCTCGACCAGGATCGCGAAGCGGCCCTCCTCGAAGTGGGCGACCATCCCGCGTCTCTCGGTCACCACGCCGAGGAGGCGGTCCGCGACGAGCTGCTGCAGCCGTGCGCACACCCCGCGGCCGAGGCCGGCGCGGATCGTGTCCAGGCCGTTGATCTCCAGGTGGTACACGGTCGTCGGGCCGCCCGTGTTGAGCACCTGTTCCAGGCGGGTGGTGAAGAACTGGCGGTTGGGCAGGGCGGTGAGCACGTCGTGCAGCAGTTGGTGGTTGAGCCGGCTGCGCAGCAGGGACAGCTCGGTGACCACCTCGTCGCACCGCGCCGCGTTCTCCTTGCGCCTCTGCTCCGACGTCCGCATGGCCGTGAGCAGTGCCTGGTTGAGGCCGTCCTGCTGCTCGACGGTGACCCACCGCACGGCGTCGGCGTAGCCGCACGCCACGGCGCCGAGCGTCCTCACGACCCGCTCGCCCAGCCCGCCGATCCGCCGCAGCCGGCTGTCGGCCAGCAGCGCCCCGGCGAGCACGTCGACGGCGCACCGCAGGCTCGCCTTGCCGACGCAGTGCAGCTTCACCAGCCGCTCGCCGACCCTGGCGGCCCGGTCGGGGTCGAACGGGTCGGCGGCCACGACGTCGAACACCTCCTGCGCCAGGTCGCGGAACTCCCGCACGATCTCCTTCTGCGGCAGGGGGATGTACGACGTGCTGCTCGCCAGCTGGGCCCACTTCCTGGCCAGCTTGTCCAGTTCACGATCACCCGTCGAGCGTGCGGAGGCGTCCGGGAACGGCGTGCTCATGACGACCGACCCGGCGGCGGCTCCGGCTTGCGGCCGACGCCGACGTGGTACTGCGTCGCCGCGAGCTGTTCGGCGAGGTCGAGCGGCCGTTCCGCATGCCACCGGCCCGCGTCGACCACGCCGGGCGCGAGCAGTTCGAAACCGCTGAACAAGCGGCTCACCTCCTCGTAGGTACGCGGGTGGACCGGGATGGGGCCGGCGCGCATCAGCTCGACCACAGTGGTCGTCTGCGCCGGCCGGTGGTCGCCGGTGAAGTGGGATATCACCAGGTGGCTCCCCGGGGCCATCCGCTCGCGGTAGCCGGTCACCATCTCCACCAGGTCGCAGGAACGCGGGATGCCCTCGAGCACGGCGACCATCAGCAGCCCGATCGGCGCCGTGAGATCCAGCAGTGTGCCGCAGGCCGCCATGACCTCCTCCGCGTCCCGCGGGTTCGCCTCGAACACGACCGCCCGCTCGGCGCCGACGAGCAGCTGTCCGGTGTGCACCACCGAGACCGGGTCGGCGTGCACGTACACCACGCGACAGGCCGGGTCGACGTACTGGGCGACGTCGTGCACGTTGCCGACCGCGGTCGTCCCGGCCGACAGGTCGAGGAACTGCCGGACGCCGGCGGCCACGAGGTGGGTGACCGCGTGCCGCATGAACATGCGGTTCAGCCGGACGACGAGCCCGATGTCGGGCATCATGCGCTCGACCATGTCGGCGACCTGGCGGTCGCCGGCGAGGTTGCGTCCGTCGCCGAGCAGGTAGTCCAGGATCCGAACTGCGCTCGGCACCCCGAGGCCTGCCTGGCCACCTGTCGCGATGGCGGTACCTCCGAACCGGTTGGGAACCACCGGGCTTCTCCGTTCTGCTTCCGCAGCATCCCAGCGCATGCGCCCCTCAATGTCAGCACTCCGATCGGGTGATGTCGCTCGCACACGGATCTCGGCGGTGGCTCACGGGATCGAGCGGGAAACGAGAAAAAAATGTGCCGGCAAACGTCTCCCTCGCCAGATCCGTCGGAAAAAGCTGTCCGGCGGGGTAGGGTAGCGGTCCATGTCGACGGGCTCGCCCGTGTGGGTGCCGAAGGAGATCGACGCGGAGCGGCCGAACGCGGCTCGCGTGTACGACTACCTGCTGGGTGGGGCGTGCAATTTCCGGGCTGATCGGGAATTCGCCGAGAAACTGCTGGAGAACAACCCGGAAATCGCGGGGGCGGTCCGGCACAACCGGGCGTTCCTGGGCCGTGCCGTGCGGTTCTGCGTCGACCAGGGCATCCGACAGTTCCTCGACCTCGGCTCCGGCGTCCCCACGGTGGGCAACGTGCACGAGATCGCCCAGTCGCGGGCTCCGGGGTGCCGGGTGGTCTACGTCGACCACGAACCCGTCGCCGTGGCCCACAGCCAACGGTTGCTCGAACACAACCGGGACGCCGACGCGTTGCTGGCCGACCTGCTCGACGTGGACACGGTGCTCGGCGCCGAGCCCGTGCGGCGGCTCATCGACTTCGCCCGACCGGTAGCCGTGATCATGACGGCGGTGCTGCACTTCGTCCCCGACTCGGCGCGTCCGCACGCCACCGTGGCGCGGTATGTGGCGGAAATGGCGGCCGGCAGCTTCCTGGTGCTGTCCCACGGGGTGCGCGGCGAGCAGGAACAGGTGCGGCGGGGCTACCGCATGTACGACCAGAGCGGCACCCCGGCCGGCGGCCGCGCACGCGAGGAGATCCACGCGTTCATGACCGGCACCGAGGTCCTCGAACCCGGCGTGGTCTGGACCACGCAGTGGCGGCCGGAGTTCAACCCGCGCGCGCGGGTCGAGCCGGCCTGGATCTACGCCGCGGTCGGCCGCAAAGCCTGACACGCGACGGGCCTTCCCCGTCGCGAACCGTCGCCTCGGCCTGCGTGGGGTCCGGCACCTGCTCGTCTCCGTAGCGGTTACGTATCCCTCCCGATCCCCGTGCGTCGATCGTGGACGAACCTGGTCCCATGGCCTTCCGGCCAGGAGAACCCGCAGGACGAACCGCGCGCCCCCCGGCGGTCACGCGCCTGACTCCCCGGTCCGGGCCGGCCGGAGAAACAGCCATGCGGTGCGTCCGCCACGCCGCCGCATGGCCGAGGGCGCGGTAGGGCGCCGAATTCACCCCACGCCAGCCCTACCGCGCCCACTCCGACGCGCACAGGCCCCGTCCGCCAGGTGCTGATGAAGGTGTAGGGCTGCTGGACTCACCCCACCCGGTGTTGACGTGGACCGCTGGCCGCCTGGGCGGTGCGTAGCAGGATAGTCTCCTCGCGGTCCGTGTTTCGGTGCCTGGGGAGGAAGTCCCGACTATGTCGACCTCGCGGTGGACGTCTGCTGACATCGGTGATCAACGGGGTCGGGTCGTGGTGGTGACCGGCGCCAATTCCGGGGTTGGTTTCGATACCGCGCGGGTTCTTGCCGAGCGGGGGGCGCGAGTGGTGCTGGCGTGCCGGAGTCTCGACAGAGCGGCCGTGGCGTGTGACGCGATCCGCGCGGCCGTGCCGGGTGCCGAGCTGCGGACGGTCAGGTTGGATCTGGCGTCCGCGGAGTCCGTCCGTGCGGCGGCGGCGGCGATCCACGCGGAGTTCGAC
>NZ_JBJMIE010000449.1:0-14123 GCF_045807065.1 Actinophytocola sp.
CAGCGCGCCGGTGGCGAACAGGTCGACGATCGCGCGCAGGATCTCGCCGATCCGCTCCGGTGTCACGTCCACCAGGTCGAACGGCCGGTAGGCCACTCCCGGGTGGACGCGCGCGACCTCGGCGGGATCGCGCAGGTCGGTCTTGCCCAACTCGACGCACCGGCCGCCGGGGGCGAGCAACCGCAGCGACGTGTCCGTGAACTCCCCGGTCAGGGAGTTCACCACCACGTCGACACGCGGGAACCGCTCGCCGAAGCCGAGGTTGCGCGAGGACGCGACGTGCCGTTCGTCGAGGCCGAGTGCGCGCAGCGCGTCCCACTTCGCCGGGCTGGCGGTGCCGAACACCTCCGCGCCGAGGTGTCCGGCGAGCTGCACGGCCGCGGCGCCGACCCCGCCCGCGGCCGCGTGGACCAGCACCGACTCGCCGGGCCGGATCCCGGCCACGTCGACCAGCCCGTAGTAGGCGGTGAGGAACGCGACCGGCACCGACGCGGCCCGCGCGAACGACCACCCGGCCGGGATGGGCGCGATCATCCGCTGGTCGGCGGTCGCGACCGGGCCGACGGCGTCGGCGAACATGCCGAAGACCCGGTCGCCCGGGGCGAGCCCGCTGACCCCGTCGGCGACCTCGAGCACGACGCCGGCGCCCTCGCTGCCGATCGTGGCGGCGCCGGGGTACATGCCGAGGGCGATCAGGACGTCTCGGAAGTTGAGCCCGGCCGCCCGGACGGAGATGCGGACCTGTCCTTCGGCCAGGTCGGCGTGCGGCGCGGCCACCAGCGCCAGGTCGTCGAGTGTGTTGGTGTCGGCGGCCGCGAGCCGCCAGTACGCGGTGTCCGGGAGGGCGAGCGCGGCGTCCGGGCCGACGGGTGCGATGCGCGGCGCGGTCAGCTCACCGGCGACCGCCCGCACCCGTGGCTCACCGGAGGCCAACGCGGCCAGCAGGTCCCGCCGTTCGGTGGTCCCGTCCGCCTCGATCAGGGTGAACCGCTCGGGGTGCTCGGCCTGGGCCGACCGCACCATGCCCCCCACGGCGGCTCCCGCGATCGTGTCGGGGGTCACGACGGCGAGCCGGGACCGGGCCCAGCGCTCGTCCCGCAGCCACGTCTGGAGCAGCGTGAGCGTGCGCTCGGTGGCCTCGTGGACGTCGGTCTCGGTGATGCGGGTGAGCACCACGTCCGGCACCCGGTCGCCGAGCTCCGCGAGGTCGTCGACGTCGACGAGGTCGGCCTCGGTCGGTTCGGCCGCGACCGGTAGCCACTCCAGCCGGTGCAGCCCGTCCGTCGCGGGGCCGGGATCCGCCACCGGGCGCAGCAGGATGGAGTCGATGGTGGCCACGGGCCGGCCGGTCGTGTCGGCCAGCTCGACGCCGACCTCGTCGTCGCCGATGGGGGTGAGCCGGGCCCGCAGGGTGCGGGCGCCGGCGGCGTACAACGTCACGCCGCGCCAGAGGAACGGCACGCGGGTGCGCCGGTCGTCGGCCATGGCGGTGAGCCCCATGGCGTGCAGTGCCGCGTCCAGGAGCGCGGGGTGCAGCCCGAACCCGCCGGTCGCCACGTCGTCGGGCAGCGCGACCTCGGCGTGGACGACGGCGCCGGCGGCCCAGGCGGCACGGAGTCCACGGAACGCCGGCCCGTACTCGTAGCCCAGGTCCGTGAGTGTCGCGTACAGGTCCGCCGCGTCGACGGGCGTGGCGCCGGCCGGTGGCCAGTCGGTCAGGTCGGCGGCCGGCTGCCGCGTGGGTGGCGCGAGCGTTCCGGTCGCGTGCCTGGTCCAGGTCGTCCCGCCGTCCCGCCGGGAGTGCACCCGCACCGCACGCCGCCCGTCGTCGTCCGCTGTGGACACGGTGACCTGCAGGAGCACCGGGTCCCGCTGGTCGATGCGCAGCGGGGCGTGCAGGGTGAGCTCCTCGATCCGGTCGTCGCCGCCGGCGTGGTGGACCAGCTCGACGAAGGCGGTGGCGGGGAACAGGACCTGGCCGTTGATGGCGTGGTCGGCGAGCCAGGGCTGGGTGCGCAGGGACAGCCGGCCGGTGAGGAGCAGGCCGCCGTCCTCGGCGAGCGCCACCGAGGCACCCAGCAGGGGGTGGTCGGCGGGGTGCAACCCCAGGTCGGTGGGATCGCCGGCGGTGGTGGTGTCGAGCCAGTAGCGGGTGCGTTGGAAGGGGTAGGTGGGCAGTGGGATGGTGTGGGCGCCGGGGTAGATCGCAGACCAGTCCAGCGGGATGCCGCGAACGAAGGCATGCCCGAGCGCGACGGCCAGCGCCTCCGGCGGCGGCCGCCGCCGGTGCTGGGTCGGGATGAGATCAGGAAACGTCGAGTCCGGCCCGATCTCGAAGAACGTCGCGACGCCCTCTTCTTCCGCGTACCGCAGACTGTCGGCGAACCGCACCGTGTCACGCACCTGCCGCACCCAGTACTCCGCATCCCCGACCTCCGTCACCACACCCGTCACCGTCGAGATGATCGGGATCTCGGGTGGCTGGAAAGCCAGTTCACGCGCGACAGCGGCGAACTCGTCCAGCATCGGCTCCATCCGATGGGAATGAAACGCATGCGACACCCGCAACCGCTGATGCTTCCACCGCCGCGCCACAGCCAACACCGCGTCCTCGTCACCGGACAACACCACCGAGTCCGGCCCATTCACCGCCGCGACATCCACCCCAGCAGGCAGATGTTCGGCGACCTCGGCTTCGGTGGCGCGCACCGCCACCATCGCCCCACCGGACGGGAGTGCCTGCATCAACCGAGCACGCGCCGACACCAACCGACACGCGTCCGGCAACGACAACACGCCGGCGACGTGCGCGGCGGACAGCTCCCCGATCGAATGCCCCACCAGGACGTCTGGCCGCACACCCCAATGCGCCAACAACCGGAACAACGCCACCTGAAACGCGAACAAGGCAGGCTGCGCGAACTCCGTCCGATCAACCCGCTCATCATCGACAACCTGGTCACCGAACTGGGCACACACCTCGTCGAACGCATCGGCGAACACCGGGTAGCACCGCAACCCCGCACCCATTCCCGGCCGCTGCGAACCCTGACCAGAGAACACAAACGCGGTCCTACCCTCCACCACCGAACCGGTGATCACCTCCGAACCCACAATCGCGGCCCGACGCTCCAACACCGCCCGGCTCGTCGCCAACGAGAAACCCACATCCACCGGATCCGCGACGATCGACCGCACCATCTCGACCTGCCGCGCCAACGCCGCATCCGAACGCGCCGACACCACCAACGGCACCACCAGATCCGAATCCCCCGAACGCACCACCGGGGGCACCTCAGACACCCCCTCCAAAATCACATGCGCATTCGTCCCACTAATCCCAAACGACGACACCCCCGCACGACGCACACCCGACCACTCCACTGGCTCGGTCAACAGCGACACCGCACCAGACGACCAATCCACATGCGGCGACGGCACATCCACATGCAACGTCCGCGGCAACAACCCATGCCGCATCGCCTCAACCATCTTGATCACGCCGGCCACACCGGCCGCCGCCGCGGTGTGCCCGATGTTCGACTTGACGGATCCCAGCCACAGTGGACGGTCCCGGTTCTGCCCGTAGGTGGCCAGGATCGCCTGCGCCTCCAGGGGATCACCCAACGCGGTGCCGGTCCCGTGCGCCTCGACGGCGTCCACCTCGCCGGGTGCCAGGCCGGCCGAATCCAGTGCGGCCCGGATCACCCGCTCCTGCGCCGGGCCGTTCGGGGCCGTGAGACCGTTCGACGCACCGTCGGAGTTGACCGCCGAACCGCGGACCACCGCCAGCACCCGATGCCCGCGACGGCGGGCGTCGGACAGCCTCTCCACCAACAGCACGCCGACGCCTTCGCCCCACGCCGTGCCGTCCGCGGCCGCCGCGAACGACTTGCACCTGCCGTCCGGCGCCAGACCACGCTGCCGGGAGAACTCCACGAACGCCGTGGGCTTGACCATCACGGCCACGCCGCCGGCCAGCGCCAGGGAGCACTCGCCGCGCCGCAACGCCTGCGCCGCCCAGTGCAACGCCACCAACGAGGACGAACACGCGGTGTCCACGGTGACCGCGGGCCCCTGCAGACCGAACGTGTAGGCGACCCGGCCGGAGATCACCGACGTGGCGCCACCGGTCAGGAAGTAGCCCTCCGCGTCGGCGGCGGCCTGCCGCGCGCCGGCCCCGTACCCCTGCGCCGACGCGCCGACGAACACACCGGTATCGGTGCCCCGCAAGGAAAGCGGATCGATGCCGGCTCGCTCGAACGCCTCCCAGGACGCCTCGAGCAGCACCCGCTGCTGCGGGTCCATGGCCGTGGCCTCCCTGGGCGAGATCCCGAACAGGCCGGCGTCGAAATGGCCGATGTCCGGCACGAACGAACCGTCGCGGACGTAGGTGGTGCCGGGCTGGTCGGGATCCGGGTCGTAGATGTCGTCGATGTCCCAGCCCCGGTCGGTCGGGGCGGCGGACACCGTGTCCACCTCGTCGACCAGCAGCCGCCACAACCCCTCCGGTGAGTCGACGCCGCCGGGGTACCGGCAGCTCATCGCGACGATGGCGATCGGTTCGTCGGCCGGGGCAGGCGCCGCGGCGGCGGACGTCGGTGTCGCGGCGGGTTCGCCGAGCAGCCGGGCGCGCAGGAACTCCGCGACGGCGACGGGGTTGGGGTGGTCGAACACCAGGGTGGTCGGTAGCCGCAGGCCGGTCACGACGCCGAGTTGGTTGCGCAGCCGCACCGCGGTCAGCGACTCGAAGCCCAGCTCCCGGAACGCCCTCGTCGGCTCGATCGCCTCGGTGGTGTCGTGCCCGAGCACGTCGGCGGCCTGCTCCCGCACCAGCGCCAGCAATAGCTCGGCGCGGCCGGCCGGCGGCAGTTCCCGCAGGCGGGCCAGCAGCGCGGTGTCGCCGGCGGCCTCCCGGTCACCGAGGAGGTCGGCGACCTCCGGGATCTCGCTGATCAGCGGGCTCGGCCGGGCCGAGGTGAACGCCGGGACGAACGCCTCCCAGTCGACGTCGGCGACCGTCAGCGTCGTCTCGGCCGCGGCGAGCGCGTCGGCCAGCGCGCTGATCGCGAGGTCCGGGTCCATCGGGCGCACGCCACGCCGGACGAGGTGCTCGGCAGCGCCGTCCCGGGCACCGATGCCGTCGCCGGCCCAGGCACCCCACGCCACCGACGTCGCCGGCTCGCCCCGGGCGCGGCGCCGCTCGGCCAACGCGTCCAGGTAGGCGTTGGCGGCGGCGTAGCCGGCCTGCCCGCCGCTGCCCCACACCCCGGCGTTGGAGGAGAACAACACGAACGCGTCCACCGAGCCGGGCGCCAGCAGGTCGTCGAGGTTCGCCGCGCCCCGCGCCTTGGCCCGCAGCACCCCGGCGAGTTCGGCGTCGCTCATCTCGGCGAGCGGGGTGAGCTGACCGACGCCGGCCGCGTGGAACACCGAGTCCGGCGGGTGTTGGGCCAGCACGGCGGCGAGCGCGTCCCGGTCGGCCACGTCGCAGGCGAGGACGGTGACGCGCGCGCCGAGTTCTTCCAGCTCGGCGCGCAGCTCGCGCGCACCGCTGGCGTCCGGCCCGCGCCGGCTGGTCAGCACCAGGTGGCCGGCGCCGTTGCGGGCCAGCCACCGGGCCACGTGGCCGCCGATCGCCCCGGTCCCGCCGGTGACCAGCACCGTCCCGCCGGGTGTCCAGGCAGGAGTTGCGGCCGCGTGGCCGGGAGCGCGCACCAGGCGCCGGGCGAAGGTGGCGTCGCCGCGGACGGCGACCTGGTCCTCCGGCCCGGCCAGCGCCGCGCACACCCGCGCCCACGCCGGCTCGTCGGGTTCGGCCGGCAGGTCGAGCAGACCGCCCCAGCGGTCGGGATGCTCCAGGCCGACGACCCGCCCCAGCCCCCACAACCGCGCCAACTCCGGGTCCGGCGGCGGGTCCTCCGGGCCGACCGCCACCGCGCCGCGGGTCACCAGCCACAGCGGGGCGGTGACGCCCACCTCGCCGAGCTCCCGCACCAGTGCGACGGTGTCGGTCAGGGTGTCCAGCAGGCAGACCACACCGTCCACCGCGGACCGGTCGGCGGTGGCGGCACGCAGCGCGCCCACCTGCGCCGGCACCGCCGTGGCGCCGCGGTTCTCCAGTGCGGCGGGGAAGTCGTCCTGCCCGGCGCCGACCACGAGCCAGGTCCCGGTGAGCCGCCCGTCGCCCTGCGGCACGGGCCGCCAGGTGACCCGGTACCGCCACTGGTCCACAGTGGACGGCGCGACGACGGGTGCCGGCCGCATCCAGTACCACTTCCGCTGGAAGGGATAGGTGGGCAGGTCGATCCGCCGGCCGCCGGCGACCGCCGGCGACCAGTCCACGTCGGCGCCGTGCACGTACGCCTCGGCGGCGGACGCGAGGAACTGGTCGAGGTCACCGTGGTCGCGGCGCAGCGTGCCCACCGCCACCGCGTCGGCCGCCGTGTCATCTGCTTTGTGATCGATGGTCGCGGCGATGGCCATCGTCAGCACCGGGTGCGGGCTGACCTCGAGGAAGACCCGGTGGCCCCGGTCGAGCAGCGTCGAGGTGCCCGGCCCGAAGCGGACCTGCTCCCGCAGGTTGCGGTACCAGTAGCCGGCGTCCATCGCGGTGGTGTCCAGCCAGTCGCCGGTCACCGTGGAGAGCAGTGGGACCTCGGCCTTCCGGGGCCGGATACCGGACAGCACGTCCAGCAGGCGGCCGCGGATCCGCTCCACCTGCGTGGAGTGCGAGGCGTAGTCGACCGGGATCTGCCAGGTGCGCACCCCGGCCGCGGCGCACCGGGCGACCAGCTCGCGCAACGCGGCCGGTTCGCCGGAGACCACCACCGAGCCGGGTCCGTTCACCGCGGCCACACCGATCCGACCGTCCCAGGGGGTCAGGTCGAGCTCGTCCGGCGCCGCGGCCACCGAGACCATCCCGCCCGCACCGGACAGCGCGGACAGTTCGCGACTGCGCAGCGCGGCGACCCGAGCCGCGTCGTCCAGCGACAACGCGCCGGCGACGCAGGCGGCCGCGATCTCGCCCTGCGAGTGGCCGATCACCGCGGTCGGCTCGACGCCGTGGGACCGCCACAGCGCGGCCAGCGACACCATCACCGCGAAGAGCACCGGCTGCACCACGTCGACCCGTTCGACCGGGGCGCCGGCACGCAGCAGGTCGATCACCGACCAGCCCAGGTGGGGCCGCAGCGCGTCGTCGCACTCCCGCATCCGGGCGCCGAAGGTGTCGGCCTCCGCCAGGAGGTCGACCGCCATGCCGGGCCACTGCGAGCCCTGGCCGGGGAACACGAACACCGGGTTGGCCGGACCGGACACCGCACCCATGGCGACCCGGTTGCCGGCCCTGCCGGCGGCCACCGCGGCCAACCCGGCGCGGTCGAACACCACCGCGCGGTGGCGCAACCTCGCCCTCGTGGTCAGCAGCGAGTACCCGACGTCGGCGGGACGGTGGTCGTCCACAATGGACAGCAGGGCGTCCGCCTGTGCGCGCAGTGCCTCCCGCGTCCCCGCGGAGAGCAGCCACGGCACCGAGTCGGGTGCGCCGCCGGTGGACTCGTCGCTGTCGGTGGACTCGTCGCCGTCGGGGGGGTCGTCGGTGGGTTGTTCCAGGATGACGTGGGCGTTGGTGCCGCTCATGCCGAAGGCCGACACCGCGGTTCGGCGCGGGCGGTCGAGGTCGGGCCACTGGACGGTCTTCGTGAGCAGCGACACCGCGCCGGCCGACCAGTCCACGCGGGGGGTCGGTTCGTCCACGTGCAGCGTCCGCGGCAGGGTGCCGTGCCGCATGGCCTGCACCATCTTGATCACGCCCGCGACCCCGGCGGCGGCCGCGGTGTGCCCGATGTTCGACTTGATCGACCCCAGCCACAGTGGACGGTCCCGGTCCCGGCCGTAGGTGGCCAGGACGGCCCGCGCCTCGATGGGATCGCCCAATGGCGTCCCGGTCCCGTGCGCCTCGACCGCGTCGACCTCGCCCGGCGTCAGCCCGGCAGCCGCCAGCGCGGCACGGATCACCCGCTCCTGCGCCGGTCCGTTCGGCGCGGTCAGGCCGTTGGACGCGCCGTCGGAGTTGACCGCCGAGCCCCGCACCACCGCGAGCACCGGATGTCCGCGGCGCCGGGCGTCCGACAGCTTCTCCACGAGGAGGACGCCGACTCCCTCGCCCCACGCCGTCCCGTCGGCCGCCGCCGCGAACGACTTGCACCGCCCGTCCGGCGCCAACCCGCGCTGCCGGGAGAACTCGACGAAGGGAGCGGGACCGGACAGCACCGTGGCGCCGCCGGCCAGCGCCATCGTGCACTCACCACGCCGCACCGACTGCACCGCCCAGTGCAACGCGACCAGCGACGACGAACACGCCGTGTCCAGCGTCACCGCCGGCCCCTGGAGGCCGAACGTGTACGCCACCCGGCCGGAGGCGACGCTGGCCGAGGTGCCGGTGAGCAGGTGGCCTTCGAGGTCGGCGGGGGCGCGGTCGGCGCGTGGGCTGTAGTCCTGCCCGTTGGTCCCGGTGAAGACGCCGACCGCCTCGCCCCGGACGGACGCCGGGTCGATGCCCGCGCGTTCGAACGCCTCCCACGAGGTTTCGAGCAGCAGCCGGTGCTGCGGGTCCATGGCGGTGGCCTCGCGGGGGCTGATCCCGAAGAACTCCGCGTCGAACTCGCCCGCCGCGGGCATAAAGCCGCCCTGCGTGACGTAGCTCGTTCCCGGGTGGTCCGGGTCCGCGTGGTGGAGGCTCCGCAGGTCCCAGCCGCGGCCCGGCGGGCACGGTCCGATCGCGTCCACCTCGTCCACCGTGAGCTGCCACAGCTGCTCCGGGGTGCCGATCCCGCCGGGGTAGCGGCAGGCCATCGACACGATCGCCACCGGCTCGTCGCGTGCCGACTCCACCTCGGCGAGCCGGTCGCGGGTGTGCCGCAGCTGCGCGGTCATCCACCTGAGGTGCTCGAGCAGCCTTTCGTCGTTCGCCACGGCCCGCTCCCTAGGACTTGCCGAACTCGTCGCGGATCAGGTCGAACAGCTCGTCGGCGCTCGCGTCGGCGAGGTCGCCGCCGGCGGGGACGCACGCCATGAGCAGCGTGCGCAGCCGGTGGCCGATCTGTTCCCGGACGGCGTTGTCGCCGTTCAGCTTCGGCAGGATCGACTCCAGCTCCTCGATGCTGGCCAGCGCGCGGTCGCCGACTGTGCCGGCGCCTTCGGTGGCGCTGACGGTGGCGTGCAGGTGGTCGGCCAGCGCGGCCGGTGTCGGGTAGTCGAAGGCCAGTGTGGCCGGCAGCGTCATGCCGGTGGCCACGCTGAGCCGGTTGCGCAGGTCGACGGCCGTGAGCGAGTCGAAGCCCAGCTCCCGGAAGGCGCGTTCCGGGTCGATGCCGTTCGGGTTCGGGTGGCCGAGCGTGGCGGCGACCTGCTGGCAGACCACCTCGAGCACGATGCGGTCCCGTTCCCCCGCACCCGCTCCGGCCAGCCGCGCGGCCAGCGAGTTCGCCTCTCCCGCGGCCTGGGTCGCCGGCGCGGCGAGCGCGGCGCGCACCTCGGGCAGGTCGGCGAGCAGCGGGCTCGGCCGCAGGACGGTGAACCCGGGGGCGAAGCGGTCCCAGGCGATGTCGACGACCACGGGTGTCGGGTCGGTGGACCCCACCACCCGGTACAGCGCGGAGATCGCGCGCGGTGGGCTCATCGCGAGCAGCCCGCGGCGGCGGAGCCCGTCCGCGTTGGCCCCGCCGGCCATCCCGCCCTCCGCCCACGGTCCCCAGGCGATCGACGTGGCGGCACGGCCCCGGGCGCGGCGGCGTTCGGCGACGGCGTCCAGCACGGCGTTCGCCGCCGCGTACGCACCCTGTCCGGCGCCGCCCCACACGGCGGCGATCGAGGAGAACAGCACGAAGGCGTCGAGTGGGTCGTCGTCGAACAGTTCGTCCAGCAGCAGGGCACCGTCGACCTTGGCGGAGACGATCGCCGCATAGTCGCCGAGGTCGGTGCGTTCGGCGGGGTCCTGCGCCGCGCCGGCGGCGTGCACCACCGCCCGGATCGGCGACCCGGCCTGACGGAACCGGTCGATCAGGGCGGCCATCGCCTCCCGGTCGGTGACGTCACAGGCCTCGACGGTGATCTTCGCGCCGAGTTCGGCCCGAAGCTCGGCCGCGCCGGCCGCGGCCGGTCCACTGCGGCTGGTCAGCACCACGTGCTCGGCGCCGTCCCGGATCAGCGCCTTGGCCAGGTGGGACCCGAGTGCACCGGTTCCGCCGGTGATCAGCACCGTTCCCTTCGGGCGCCAGGCGGGTCCACTGGCGTCGCCGGCCCGCACCAGCCTGCGGACGAACAGGCCCTCGGGTCGCACCGCCAGCTGGTCCTCGGTGTGGCCGAGCGCGTCGCGGAACCTCGCGCGGGCGGGCTCGTCGAGGGTCGTCGGCAGGTCGATCAGGCCGCCCCACGACCGTGGGTGCTCCAGCGCCATGGTCCGGCCGAGCCCCCACAGCTGGGCCTGCTCGGGGCTCGCCGGCGGGTCGTCGGGACTGGTGCCCACCGCGCCCCGGGTGAGGATCCACAATGGCGTGTCCTGCCGCGCGCGTTCCCTGGCGTCCAGCAGCAGCAGGGTTTCGGTGCCCAGCAAGGAGACCACACCGCTCACGCCCGCTCTTGAGGTCAGGTCGTCGGCCAACGTCCGCGCGCTGGCGCCGGGCGCGACGACGAGCGTCTCGGTGGCGATGTCCTTCTCCGCCAGTGCCAGCTCCACGTCCGGCGCGGGCCGGCCCGCGGGGACGACGAGCAGCCAGGTGCCGGTCAACGGCGTGCGTCGCGGGTCGTCCAGGGGCTTCCAGTGCACGCGGTAGGTCGGAACGTCGGCAGTGGCCTGTCGTGGCCAGTAGCGGCTGCGTTGGAAGGGGTAGGTGGGCAGCGGAATGGTGTGGGCGCCGGGGAAGATCGCAGACCAGTCCAGCGAGATGCCGCGAACGAAGGCATGCCCGAGCGCGACGGCCAGCGCCTCCACCGGCGGACGCCGCCGATGCTGGGTCGGGATGAGATCAGGAAACGTCGAGTCCGGCCCAACCTCGAAGAACGTCGCGACACCCTGCTCCTCCGCGAACCGCAGACTGTCCGCCAGGCGAACCGTGTGCCGCGCCTGCCGCACCCAGTACTCCGCACCCGCGACCTCGGACACGTCACCGGTCACGGTGGAAATGATCGGGATCTCGGGTGGCTGGAAGGTCAACTCGCGAGCCACCGCGGCGAACTCATCCAGCATCGGCTCCATCCGATGGGAATGAAACGCATGCGACACCCGCAACCGCTGATGCTTCCACCGCCGCGCCACGCCCAACACCGCGTCCTCATCACCAGACAACACCACCGACTCCGGCCCATTCACCGCCGCAACATCCACCCCAACAACCAAATGCTCGACAACCTCCGCCTCCGAAGCCCGCACAGAAACCATCACCCCACCAGACGGCAACGCCTGCATCAACCGAGCACGCACCGACACCAACCGACACGCATCCGACAACGACAACACCCCAGCAACATGCGCCGCAGCCAACTCCCCGATCGAATGCCCCACCAGAAAATCCGGCCGCAACCCCCAACACACCAACAACCGAAACAACGCCACCTCAAACGCAAACAACGCAGGCTGCGCGAACTCCGTCCGATCAACCCGCACATCATCAACGACCTGATCACCGAACTGGGCACACACCTCATCGAACGCATCGGCGAACACCGGGAAACACCGCAACCCCGCACCCATCCCCGGCCGCTGCGAACCCTGACCAGAAAACACAAACCCCACCTTGCCCTCCACCACCGAACCCGTAACCACCTCCGAACCCACCACCGCCGCCCGACACTCCAACGCCGCCCGCGTAGTCGCCAACGAGAAACCCACATACACCGGATCATGCTCGGAAGCCAACGACCGCACCATCTCGACCTGCCGCACCAACGCCGCCTCCGAACGCGCCGACACCACCAACGGCACCACCACACCCGAATCCTCCGGACGCACCACCGGGGGCACCTCAGGCACCCCCTCCAAAATCACATGCGCATTCGTCCCACTAATCCCAAACGACGACACCCCCGCACGACGCACACCCGACCACTCCACCGGCTCGGTCAACAACGACACCGCACCAGACGACCAATCCACATGCGACGACGGCGCATCCACATGCAACGTCCGCGGCAACAACCCATGCCGCATCGCCTCAACCATCTTGATCACGCCACCGACTCCCGCGGCGGCCTGGGCATGTCCGATGTTGGACTTCAACGACCCCAACCACAACGGACGCTCCCGACCCTGCCCATAGGTCGCCAAAATCGCCTGCGCCTCGATCGGATCACCCAGCCGAGTACCCGTACCATGCGCCTCCACCACATCAACCTCATTCGGCGACAGCCCAGCATCCGCCAATGCGGCACGGATCACCCGCTCCTGCGCCGGACCACTCGGCGCCGTCAACCCATTCGACGCCCCATCCGAATTCACCGCCGAACCACGAACCACCGCCAGCACCCGATGCCCGTTCCGCCGCGCATCCGACAACCGCTCCACCACCAGAACACCCACACCCTCGCTCCAACCGGTGCCCTCCGCCGCGGCCGCGAACGACCGACAACGACCATCCACCGACAAACCACGCTGCCGAGAAAACTCCACAAACCCCGACGGCGTCGACATCACCGCCACCCCACCAGCCAACGCCAACGAACACTCACCCCGCCGCAACGCACCGACCGCCACATGCAACGCCACCAACGACGACGAACACGCCGTATCCACCGTCACAACCGGACCCTCGAGACCGAACGTGTACGCCAACCGGCCGGACAGGATGCTGCCGGCGTTCCCGATGAGCACGTGTCCTTCCAGGCCGGGCTCCTCGGCGAGCAGTTGCGCGTAGTCCTGGCCGCTGGTGCCGGTGAACACGCCGGTCCGGCTGCCCCGCAACGACAACGGATCCAACCCCGCGTGCTCGAACGCCTCCCACGACACCTCCAACAGCAACCGCTGCTGCGGATCCGTCGCCAACGCCTCACGCGGCGAGATCCCGAAGAACCCCGCGTCGAAATCCGCGACACCGGACAGGAAGCCGCCGTGCCGGGTGTAGCTGGTGCCCGGCACGTCCGGATCGGGGTCGTACAACCCGTCCAGGTCCCAGCCGCGATCGGTGGGGAAGGCGCTCACCGCGTCGACGCCGGCGGCCACCAGGTCCCACAGACCGCTCGGGGACCGAACCCCGCCGGGGAACCGGCACCCGATCCCGACGATCGCCACCGGTTCGTGGGAGGCGGTGGCCACGCCATGGGTCGGCTGGTCCGTTCCCGTCGTGCCGTGCAGTCGGTCGCGGAGGTAGGTGGCCAGCGCCGCCGGGTTCGGGTGGTCGAACACGACCGTGGTCGGGAGCGCCAGGCCGGTCGCGGCGCTCAGCCGACTGCGTAGCTCGACCGCGGTGAGCGAGTCGAACCCGAGATCGGCGAAGGCGTGTTCGGTGGGTACCGACTCCGCGGACGCGTGCCCGAGGACGGCTGCCGTGTGCGCACGCACCTGCTTCAGCAGCAACCGCTCCTCGTCGGGATCAGGCGCGTCTACCACGGTGGTGGTCGGTGCCGCCACGGCGGCCCGCGGGGTCACCGTGGCGTCGAGCCAGTAGCGGGTGCGTTGGAAGGGGTAGGTGGGCAGCGGGATGGTGTGCGCGTCGGGGAAGATGACGTGCCAGTCCAGCGGGATGCCGCGAACGTAGGCGTGGCCGAGCGCGGTCGCCAGTGCGTGCGGTGCGGGACGCTTGCGGTGCTGTGTGGGGATCAGGCCGGGGAAGGTCGAGTCCGGCCCGATCTCGAAGAACGTCGAGACGCCCTCTTCTTCCGCATACCGCAGACTGTCGGCGAACCGCACGGTGTCGCGCACCTGCCGCACCCAGTACTCCGCATCCGCGATATCGGACACGTCGCCGGTGACGGTGGAAATGATGGGGATCTCCGGCGGGCGGAAGGTCAACTCGCGGGCGACGGCGGCGAACTCGTCCAGCATCGGCGCCATCCGATGGGAGTGAAACGCGTGTGACACCCGCAACCGCTGATGCTTCCACCGCCGCGCCACGCCCAACACCGCGTCC
>NZ_JBJMIE010000450.1:0-4716 GCF_045807065.1 Actinophytocola sp.
CCGGCGCCGCCGGCGGGGGCCTGTTCGACCCGTTCACCCAGGCGGAGCTGGACACGTTCGAGACCCTGCTGGCCCGGTTCGTCGACCCCGGCCGGGACTGAGTGGCCTCCTGATCCGCGGGTCCGCGTGCCGGCCGTCCATCAGGAGCGGCCGCGCGCCCACTCGGCCAGCTGCCACAGCCGGTGGACGATCTGGTCGGCGGGCTCGGCCGACCGCCGCCCGTCCACCACGAACGCGGAGTTGAAACGCCGTCGCAGTGCCCGGACCCGCCAGTGCGCGTGCTGGCCGAGGAGACCTTCGCCGTGTCGGCTCGTGATCCGCACGGCCGGTCCCCGGACCGCGTCGACGCCCTCGATCGCCGCCCATGGCAGGTACACGGCCTGCGGGTTCGGGCCCGCGCCGGTGCGGACCCACACGCCGGTGTGGTCGGCGGCCAACTGCGGTCCGAGCAGGCCCTGGTACTCGCGCAGGATCCGGCCGACGAACCAGAACTGGAGCGCGGCCAGCGGCAGGAAGGCGAACAGGACGGGCGACCAGAGGGCGAGCAGCATCATCCCCGCCACGGCGAGGACCTGCAGCACCACGGCGCCGAGCAGCGCCACGTACAGCGCCCGGGTGCCGGGCTTCGTGCGCACGACCAGCGGCGCGTCGCCGGGCACCCCGGGCGTGAACATGACCACGACGTTCGGACGGTGACGGGTCGGGCAGGGTTCCGGACAGGAAAAGAGGGGGCGGCCGGGTCGCGGCCGCCCCCACCCTCCCCTTTCAGAAACCCGCGGTGATTCGCGTGAAGTCCCAGTTGTTCTGGGAGATCCCGCTGCAGTTGCTCACCACGCCGCCCCCGGGGCAACCCCGGTCACGGTTGACGGACCAGAACGCGAGCCGGGCGAGCCCGTGGGACTTGGCCCAGTCGCGGATCGAGGTCCAGGTGGCCACCGACGTCTGCTCCTGCTGGTCGGACAGCCCATTCATCCCGGAGATGCCCATGTGCTGGTAAGCCTGGGCGTCACTCCAGCCGAACGAGGACTTGAGCTTGTTCTTCAACCCCTCGGACGCGTTGACGGTGTCGTTGTAGATGTTCGCGCTGCCGAAGTCGAACGGCATGATCGTGAACACGTCGATGCCGGCCTGGACCGCCGCGGCGTGCTCGATCAGGAGGTTGCCGTAGTAGTTCGGCCCGGTGGTCGTCGTGCCGAAGGTGACGATCGTCTGGATGCCGGGGTTGTTCTGCTTGACGATCTTCAGCGCGTCGACGATCCGGTTCCGGACGGTGTCGTTCTCGAACTCGTCGGTGTTCTCGATGTCGATGTCGATCGCCTTGAGGCCGTAGGCGTTGATCACCTGCTGGTAGGCGCCGGCCAGCGCGGCGGGGGTCGAGCAGTTCGGGCCGAGCTTGTTGCCCTGCCAGCCGCCGAACGACGGCACGACGTCGCCGCCGGCCGAGCGGATCGCGTTGATCGCCGACTGGTCGGCGCCGCCGGTCAGTGGCCGGCTGCCGTCCCACGCCGGCGTGCAGCCGCCGCTGGAGAGCACGAACGCCAGGGTGAACGACTTGATGCCCGTCGCGGACATGACCGTGGCCGGCGCCGGCGGGTCGCCCCAGCCCATGTACAGGTACGGCGCGCCCTTGCCGCCGGTCGGCGTGGTGCAGCCGGTGGTCGTCGCGCTGGCCGAGCCGCTCCGGCCGGACTCGCCCGCGCTGTTGTAGGCGGCCACGGTGTAGCTGTGCGAGGTGCACGTGGACAGGCCGCTGATGGTGGCCGACGTGCCGGTCACCGTGGCGCGGACGGTCGTGCCCTCGTAGACCCGGTAACCGGTGACGGTGCCGGTGGACCCACCCCACGAGAGCGAGATCGAGGAGTTGGTGGTCCCGGTGACGCTCGGCGTGCCCGGGGTGGACGGGGCGCCGGGGTTGCCGCCACCGCCGTCGCAGGCGCCGCCGTTGAACCGGCAGTTCTGGATGCCGGGGAAGTTGCCCGGGCTGCCGTTGAAGCCGAAGGTCGCGCTGGCGCCCGCGGCCAGGGTGGGTGACCAGCTCGGGTTGGTGAACGTGTGGTGCTGGCCGCTGGCCGTGTGCTGGGCGTCCCACACGGTGGGGATGGAGTAACCGCTGGGCAGGTCGAACTCGATGGTCCAGCCGTTGATCGCGGCGCTGGAGCCGTTGGTGACGGTGACTTTGCCCTCGAAGCCGGTGCCCCAGTCGGACACCTTGGTGAACGTGGCGGTCAATCCGGCGGCGGCATCAGCCGGCCCGGCCGTGACGAAGCCGAGTAACAGGGCGGCCGCGGCCAACCCGGTGAGCCATCTTCGCATCGCGGAGCCTTTCGCGCAGGGGGACGAGAAGCAGCCGTGGATCTCCCGCGCCCCAGTGTGGTCTAGACCAGGCATGACGGCAAGGTCTGGACCAATACAGTTTGTGTAGCGTGTCCTACGCTGAGTGCGTGATCACTCTGGTGCGGCGGCCGGGTCCGCGGCTCGCGGAAGGGCTCGTCACGCACGTCGAGCGGCGGGAGGTCGACGTCGGGCTGGCCCTGCGGCAGTGGGAGTCCTATGTGGACGCGTTCGCCGGGCACGGCTGGGCGGTCGCCGAGGTCGCGGCGGCCGACGACTGCCCGGACGCGGTCTTCGTCGAGGATCCCGTTGTCGTTTTCGGGAGGACTGCCGTGCTCGCCCGGTCCGGGGCGGTCGCGCGGCGGGCGGAGACCGCGGGGGTGGAGGCGGCGCTGGCCGGGTACGACATCCGGCGGATCGAGCCGCCCGGCACGCTCGACGGGGGTGACGTCCTCGAGGTCGGCGACACCCTCTACGTCGGGCGCAGCGGGCGTACCAACGACGACGGCATCCGCCAGCTCGCCGCCCACCTGCCGGCCGCGACCGTGGTCCCCGTGCCGGTCACCAGGGTGCTGCACCTCAAGTCGGCCGTGACCGCGTTGCCGGACGGGACCGTCATCGGGTACCCGCCGCTGGTGGCCGACCCGGCCGTGTTCCCGCACTTCCTGGCCGTGCCCGAGGAGACCGGCGCCCACGTCGTGCTGCTCGGGGGCGACACGGTGCTGATGGCCGCCAGCGCGCCGCGGACCGCGGCGCTGTTCGAAGCGCGTGGGCTGGCGCCGGTGACCGTCGACATCAGCGAGTTCGAGAAGCTCGAGGGCTGCGTGACCTGCCTGTCCGTCCGGCTACGCGCAGGCGAGGGCGGCCCGCACGGATGAGGCCGGGTCGTCGCGGTGGTAGATCCGCTCGGACTCCTCGATCCCGTCCAGGAACTCCTGGTATCGCACCGCGTAGTACAGGTGTGCCAGTGGTTCCGCCACGACCAGTGCACGCGCCGGGTCGCTGCCGGGCCGTGCCGCCCGCCACGCCGCGGTCCACACCGCCCGCACCGCCGGCCTCCGCTCGGGCGCGGTGAAGTCGACGAGCCGGAGCCCGTCCAGCACCGGGTTGCCGAGGTGGGCGTCGGCGAAGTCCAGGACGACCGGCGGACCGCCGCGTTCACCGCGCCAGTTGCCCGAGTGGAAGTCGCCGTGCACCACGGTGTCCGGCAGTCCGCAGTCCGCCAGCTCCCGCCACCTGGGCAGCAGTGCCAGCGCGGCCGCCACCTCCGCACGCGTCAACCCGAGGTCGCGTTCGAGCAGCGCCCGGACGTCGCCGGCCGGCGCGGACCGCGCCGGCAACCCGGGGGCGTCGACCACGGACTGCGCGGCGACGAACCTGCGGACGCCGTTCGCCAGCACGTCCACCGGCGCGTGCCAGCAGTCCTCCCCGGGCAGGTCCGCCAGCAGCAGCCGGCCGGGTGCCGAGGCGAGGACCGTGGGCACCAGCGTCGGGTCCACGGCGCGGATCGCCGCCATGGCCCGCGCCTCGTCGGCCGCGAACGGTGGCAGCGCCTTCAACCACACCGGCCCGTCCGCCGTGGGCAGCCGGAACAGCCCGGCCAGGTTCCACGTCCTGCGTTGCTCGATCGGGCCGGTGAGCGGACCGACGGCGGCCCGCGCCCACTCGAACAGCTCACGCAGCCCGGCGGCGGTCGCCCAGTGCGCCCGCAACGGGTCGTCGGCCGTGAGCAGCGCCGTGGACAGGGTCGGGGCCGGCAGCGACGCGGTCGTACCGGTCGCCTCGACGTGGTAGGTGACGTGCCCGTCCCGCGCCCCGTCGCCGCCCTCGACCGCCAGCAGGCGCAGCACGTACGCCGGCACGCCGAGCACCTCGCGCAGGCGCGTCGCCACCTGCTCCACCTCGGCCCACCACGGCACGTCGACCGCGAACGGCCCCACCGTGCCGACGCACCGCTCGCCGGACGTCACCACGGCGCTCACCCGTCTCCCCACGTGAGCAGTGTCCCGATCGAGGGGCGGACGGCGCGAGCGAGTTCTAGGTTGGCGTACGTGCATGTCGAGACCGTGTGTGTCAGCGCGGGGCGCAACGAGCGGCCCGGCGAGCCGCTGAACACCCCGCCCGTGTTCGCGTCCAGCTTCCGCGCCGGCGGCGAGTACGACTACGCCCGCAACGAGGGCACCCCCACCTGGGCGGCGCTCGAGGACGCGGTCGGCCGGCTCGAGGGCGGCACGGCCACGGCCTACGCCTCGGGCATGGGTGCCGCGGCGGCCATCGTGGACCTGTTGCCGCCGGGCTCCCGGGTGGTCGTGCCCAGCGACTCCTACACCGCGGTCCGGCACCTGGTCGCCGCCCGCGGGCACACCGTCGACCTCCAGGACATCA
>NZ_JBJMIE010000451.1:0-5418 GCF_045807065.1 Actinophytocola sp.
CCCGTCGACCGGATCCAGTCCGTGGTGGAGGACCTGGCGGACCACGTGATCGAGGTGGACTCGGGGGTGCCGGGGCAGGAGCCGTACGCCTGCTGGAGCGTGGCGCTGCTGAACCGCGGCCTGCCCGGGTTCGCCGTCGACACGGCCGGGACGCTGCACGCGTCACTGCTGCGGTCGTGCACGGGCTGGCCGTCGGGCGTCTGGATCGACCCGCCGCGCCGGACGGTGCCGGACGGCTCGAACTTCCAGCTGCAGCACTGGACTCACGAGTTCCGGTACGCGATCGCCGAGGGCGACGGGGACTGGCGGGCCGCGGAGATCGCCGACAACAGCGCGGAGTTCAGCCGGCCCCTGCACGCGGTGCTGACGTCGGAAGGCGGCGACCGCGGACTGCCGTCCCGTGGTTCGCTGTTGCGGGCCGAGCCGGCGAACCGCGTGCGGCTGGGCGCGGTGAAGGCGGCGGGCAACCCGTTGACGTGTGGCTCCGCGACGCCGGCCGATCCGCGGAACGGCCTTGCCGTGCGGGTGGTCGCGCACACCGGGGCGCCCGCGTTCGCGACGCTGTCGTCCGATGTGGTCGCCCTGTCCGAGCTGACGTCGGCGAACCTGTTGGAGGAGCCGGGCCCGCCGAGGTCCGGCATCGAGGTCGCCGGCTGCGACGCGGTCACCGTGCTCGTCCGCCCCGAGGCTTCCTGGTCCACCGTGGCCGGTGGTTCGCTGGGGCCGGAGGCGGAGCCGGTCCAGCCGCTGTACGCCAAGTACTGGCTGCACAACCGCGGTCCCGCGCCGCTCGGTGGCCTGCCGGTAGCGGTGCACGCGACACCGGGCGAGTCCGGGTTGAGCGTGTCGGTCGCCTCGGACGCGACCACGGTGAACCTGCACGGGTTCGTCCGGGTGGCGGCGCCGGACGGGTGGACGGTGGAGCCGGCCGAGCTGCCGTTCGGTCTGCCGCCGGGCGGCCATCTCGTCACCGATGTCGCGGTGACCCCGCCCTGTGATGCTGACCCGGGGCGGTATCCCGTGCGGGTTTCGGCGGAGCTCGCCGGTGCCGGTGTGGTGCCGCCGAGCTGGCAGCAGGTGGTGGAGGACGTGGCGGTGCTGTCCGTCGAGCCGGTGCCGCGGGGAGATCTCATCTCGCTGGTCACCGACCCTGCGCCGGTCCGGCTGCGGCGCGGGGAAAGTGGGCTACTCGCGGTGCGGGTGGCGTCGGCGGCGGGTGCGCCGATCTCGTTGGAAGCGGCGGTGGTGAGCCCGTGGGGGACGTGGGAGTTCATCGGTCCGCGGGCAGTCGGTGCGGAGGTGCCGGCGCACGGCGAGGTGGAGTTGGCGTTCGACGTCACCGTGCCGCGGTGGGTCGCGCCGGGGAAGTGGTGGGCGCTGGTTCGCGTGGCCGGGGCCGGTCGTCTGCTGTACTCGCCGGCGGTTCCACTCGAGGTGACCTCATGACGGCCGCCGCATGGGTCCGGTCCGGGAACTGGTGGGCGCCGGCTCGCGTGGCCGGAGCGGGTCGTCTGCTGTACTCGCCGGTGACGTCATGACGGCCGTCGCGTGGGTTTCCGGCATGCCGCTTCTCGTGTCCGAGGTGGATGGTCGGGAGGCTTTTCTTCGTGGCGGTCCGGTGGCGGCGGTCCTGCCGAGGGAGCGCACGGGCGAGGGGCGGCAGCTGCGGCGCTGGCTGGTGCAGGTGCTGGCCGCGGAGCGGTTGGTGGCGGCCGAGGCGCGTATGCGGGGCCTCTCGGCCGGACGACCGCTGAGCGAGATCGCGCCGGACCGGGCGGCGATGCTGGGCCTGGGCAGCGTCGCGGCGGACCTGTTGACGCGGGACCCGTTGGCACGGGCGGTTTTCCTGGCCGTGACCGCGGACGTGACGGTGCCGCCCGGGGCGGTCGAGCGGTGCTACGACCCGGAGCGGTATCGGGTACCGGAAGAGCGAGTCGTACGGCACACGATCGGCGCCGGCCCCACGCGGCGGCGGGTGCTGCGGCGGGGCGAGCTGACGGGACCGGTGGAGGACGCCGTGTTCGCGGCCATGGCCGGCGAGACGGTGGGCCCGGTGTCGGATCCACTCGGCACACATGTGGTGGTGGTCGAGGAGGTGCGGCCGGCGCGGGTGCGCCCACTGGCCGAGGTACGCGGGGCGATCACCGAGTTCCTACTGTCCGCGGCCCGCCGACGAGCCTTCACAGCCTGGCTGGACCTACGCATGGCGAACGAGGTGCGGCTGGCACCGGGCTACGAACACCCCGGCGACCCTGCCCAACCGGACAACACACACCGGCACTGACCCTGGCTGATGCCGCGATATCGCTCGGGCTTTGGCAGGCACGGCCTCGGGAACCAGGCGTTCGCGAGGGCAGGCCTGGCAAGGACTGCCACCGACGAAGATCGACTTCTCTTGCGCTCCGCTCTGTGGTTAAGAGCAGCCCCCACCCCATCCCGGGGGCGGCCCCGATGCCAGTCTACCGGGTGGGGATGACAAAACCGCTGGTCACGATGAGGCTGTGGATAACTTTCGCGGGTGAGTTCGAGCGAAAGGGACAGTCGTGCGGGTTGGGGCGCGGGTATGACCATGGTGGCGTCTGTACTCACGGGGCGACAACCGCTGGGACTGTGTTGATGCACGTGGGTGAGTTCTACTGGAAGGCGCGTTGGGTGTTGGCATGACCGTGTTGGCGTTGGATATCGGGGGCACGAAGGTTGCTGGTGGGCTTGTCGACGCCGGTGGGCGGTTGTTGCGGCAGGCCACTCGGGCCACTGGGGACGATCCCTTCGCTTCTCTGAGTGCCGTGGTGGGCGAGCTTGAGGTGGGGAACGTTCAGGGGGTCGGGATCGGGTGTGCCGGGCCCATCGACACCGTTGCGGGGACTGTCTCGCCTATCAACATCGCCAGCTGGCGGGAGTTTCCGCTGGTTGAGCGGGTTCGGGAGCTCATCGGGGCGCCGGTGGTGCTTGCCGGGGACGCCGTGTGTGTCGCGCTTGGGGAGCACTGGGTTGGGGCCGGGCAGGGGTCTCACGCCATGCTCGGGATGGTTGTCTCCACCGGGGTTGGGGGTGGGCTCGTGCTCGACGGGCGACCGTTCGGTGGGCTCACCGGGAACGCCGGGCATGTGGGGCATGTCGTGGTCGAGCCCGGTGGGGACGCCTGCACCTGTGGCGGGCGTGGGTGCGTCGAGACCGTTGCCGCCGGGCCCCATCTCGTGCGGTGGGCTCGGCAGCGCGGCTGGGTCGGGGACGATGCGCGCGACCTCGCCGTTTCCGCCCACGCCGGCGATCCCGTTGCCGGGGAGGCCTTCCGGCGGAGTGGGCGGGCCATCGGGTTGGCGATCGTGGCGACGGCGGCTGTGTGCGATCTCGACCTCGCCGTCGTCGGGGGTGGGGTCGCGCAGACCGGAGAGCTCCTGTTCGGGCCCGTCCGGGACACGCTTGCCGTGCACGCGGAGTTGTCCTTCTTGCGCGGGTTGCGGGTCGAGCCGGCGAAGCTCGGCGTCGCCGCGGGCTTGTACGGCGCGGCGGCGCTCGCTTATTCTTTGACTTAGTCAAGGGATTGTTTCACGGGAAACGAGGATCTTCATGGCGACCGACGTCGCCCCTGACCGCATCGCTGCGGTCAGGGCGTTCAACCGCAGCTACACCAAGTTCCTCGATGTTCTCAACGAACATCATCTGCACACGCCTTTTTCATTGACTGAGGCAAGAGTCCTGTATGAACTGGGACAGCGGGACGAGACCGAGGTAGCCGCCCTCCGGCAGGCGATCGGTCTGGACGCCGGCTACCTGAGCCGCCTGTTGAGCCGGTTCGAGGAGGGCGGGCTCGTGCGCCGGGACCGCTCGGGTTCGGACGCCCGGCGGCAGGTCATCCGGCTCACCACCAAGGGACACGACTCGTTCCGGGTCCTGGACACCAAGACCGTCGGCCACATCCGTGCCCTGCTCGCCGACCTCAGCGAGGACGAGCAGGTCCGGCTCATCGAGGCCATGGACATGATCCGCAGGCGCATCGACCGCCCCACCGGACGGCCCGACGTGACACTGCGGCCACCCGCACCCGGCGACCTGGGCTGGATCATCGAGCGGAACGGCGCCCTCTACGCCACCGAGCACGGGTTCGACTCCTCGTACGAGGCCCTGGTCGCGCAGATCGTCGCCGGCTACCTCGACAAGCACGACCCCGAGGTCGAGCGGGCCTGGATCGCGGAACTGCGCGGCGAGCGGGTCGGCGCGATCTTCTGCGTCCGCACGGACGACACCACCGCGAAACTCCGCCTCCTGCACGTCGAGCCCAGCGCCCGCGGTGCCGGGGTCGGCACCGTCCTGGTCGACGAGTGCGTCGACTTCGCACGGTCGGTGGGGTACCGCTCGATGGAGCTGTGGACCGTCTCCATCCTGGCCCCGGCCCGCCGCATCTACCAGCGCGCGGGCTTCCAGCTCGTCGCGGAGGACACGGCACCGCGCTTCGGCCGCGAGCTGACCGGACAGACCTGGCGCCTGGATCTTCGGCACAGCCGGAAGCGGCCATAGGTCAGACCTGTTTCACCTGCTTGGCGGCTTGCGACCTACCCTGAGTGGCACCGGCCTCTGTGGACAAACCGAGCTCATCGCCGCCAAGTTCGACGTGTCATCCGGATGGCTCTCGCGTCGCGGCTGGTCAGAGGCTGGGGACCGAATCAACAGGCTGTGCACAGGTTTGTCCACAGGTTGTGGACAAACGAACGGGGACCACCCGAGCAGGTGGTCCCCGTCGCGTTCACCGTTCTACTGAGCGTCCAGCCGCGTCTTCAACGCGTCCAGCTCCGCACGCAGGAGCGTCGGCAGCTTCGGCCCGATCTTCTCGAACCACTCCTCGATCAGCGGCAGCTCCGCACGCCACTCGTCGGCGTCGAACTTCAGCGCCAGCTCGATGTCCTCCTTCGGCGCGTCCAGACCGTCGAGGTCCAGGTCGCCGGCGCTCGGGACGTAGCCGATCGGCGTCTCCGCCGCGGCGGCCTTGCCCTCGATGCGCTCGATGGCCCATTTCAGGACCCGCGAGTTCTCGCCGAAGCCCGGCCACAGGAACCGTTTGTCGTCGCCGCGGCGGAACCAGTTGACGTAGAAGATCTTCGGGAGCTTGGCCGCGTCGGCGCGCTTGCCGATGTCGATCCAGTGCTGGAAGTAGTCACCCGCGTGGTAGCCGATGAACGGCAGCATCGCCATCGGGTCGCGCCGCACCACGCCGACCTTGCCCTTCGCGGCGGCCGTGGTCTCCGACGAGAGCGTGGCACCCATGAACGTGCCGTGCATCCAGTCGCGCGACTCGGTCACCAGCGGGATCGTGTCCGCGCGGCGGCCGCCGAAGAAGATCGCCGAGATCGGCACGCCCTTCGGGTCGTCCCACTCCGGCGCCAGGATCGGGCACTGCGCCATCGGCGTGCAGTACCGCGA
>NZ_JBJMIE010000452.1:0-19773 GCF_045807065.1 Actinophytocola sp.
CCTGCCGGCGACCTGGAACCGGTTCGACGAGTGGTACAACTACCGCACCAACCCACGCGGCAGTGTGAACGTGCTCATGCGCCTGGACGAGTCGTCCTACAGCGGCGGCACCATGGGCGCCGACCACCCCATCACCTGGTGGCACGACGTGGGCTCCGGCCGCGCCTGGTACACCGGCCTCGGCCACACCATCGAGTCCTACTCCGACCCCAACTTCACCCGCATGCTGCTGGGCGGCATCCGAGTCGCGGCCAAGGCGACCTCGAGCCAGCCACCGACCGACGTCGAGCTGGCGCGGGGCCGGACGGTCACGGTGTCGAGCGTCGAGCCCGGCACGCCCCACGTGGGCGCCAACGCGGTGGACGGCAACAGCGCCACGCGGTGGAGCAGCGCCTTCGCCGATCCGCAGTCGATCAGTGTGGATCTGGGTGCCGTGCACCGGATCAGCCGGGTGCGCCTCACGTGGGAGACGGCGTACGGGCGCGCCTACCGGGTGGAGACGTCCACGGACGGCAACGCGTGGCAGACGGCGTTCACGACGACGACGGGCGACGGCGGCACCGACGACATCGCGGTGACGGCCAACGCGCGCTACGTCCGGGTGACCGGCACCCAGCGCGGCACGCAGTGGGGCTATTCGCTGTGGGAGCTGTCGGTGCTGGGTACCTGACGCCGGCGCGTTCCCGCAGCGAACGGCGGCCATGCCCCTGAACGGCGCGTTCGGGACGTCCAGCGTCCTGAACGCGCCGTTCCTGACATCGAAACGGCGTGGAGCGATCGAGACGACCCCCGTTCAACGCCGTCGTTAGGCAGTAGCCATTCGGCTGACATGCGTGACGGAGCGGATACCCTTCGTCCCAGGGGTGGTGAGCGTGAAGCACACTTCCCGGGGACCCCTGCCACGGCTCCGACCACGGACCGTGTCGCCGCGTCGGTGGTCGGCGGCCCGGCGGTGGATCGGCTACGCGGTGACCAGCGAGGCCGTCGGCGTGACCGCCGCGGGACTGGTCGTGCATCCCGGCGGGGCGCCGCGCCCTGATCTGGTTGGCGACCCTGCTGGCGATGGGGCTCGCGCGGGCGGAGATGTGGCGCCAGATCGAACGCATGCGCCGCTGGGTGGGCGGCCAGACCCACATCAACGTGACGTCGATCTGGTGCCTCGCTGCTCTCCCCGGCTGGGCCCGCACTGCTCGCGGCAGCCCTCCACGCGCACCTCTGGCTGCGTCTGGCGGCACATCGGCACCCGCCCGACCCACCGGATCGTCGCGAGCGCCGCGTGGCCCGTGCTGTCGTGCTGGCCGCGGCGAACGTCCTGCGCGTCACCGGGTTCGGTGATCTGGCGGACGCCACACCGGGCACCGACCTCGGCCTCCTCCATGCCAAGCGCGGCGGGCGCAACCGGGTGCGCCACGCCGACGCCGACGCGCTCATCCGGCGCTAGACCGAACGTCCCAACCCACAACTGGAATTCAGTCTGACCATATAACGTTCGCGCGCCACTCGCGAACAGCGGTCGAGTGTTGCGTATTGTCACCGACCTGCGGCGGACTGTTGGTTCGTCACTACCGGCGACGCTACGGTTGCGCTGGAACTGGGGCGCGGGCACGAGGGCAAGGGCGGAGGACATTCGTGGAGGCGGACCGGGTCGATTTCCGCGCCGTTTTCGCGGTGCGCGAGTTCCGGGCCATGTGGGCCGCCGAGGCGCTCTCGCAGGCCGGTGACCAGCTGGCACGCGTCGCGCTCGCCGTCCTGGTCTACGGGAACACCAACTCCGCCGCGCTCGCCGGGCTGACGTACGCGCTCACGTGGGCGCCGTCGTTCCTCGGGGGGGTGTTCCTCGCCGGTCTCGCAGACCGGTTCTCCCGCCGCACGGTCATGGTCGTCGCGGACCTCGTGCGGGCCGCGCTGATCGCACTCGTCGCGCTGCCCGGCCTGCCGTTCTGGGTGCTCTGCCTGCTGGTCGCGCTGGTGTCCTTCGCGCAGGCGCCGTTCAAGGCGGCCCAGCTGGCGCTGCTGCCCGACGTGCTCGAAGGGGACAAGTACGTCGTCGGGATGGGCATCCGCACGATCACGATGCAGACGGCGCAGATGCTCGGGTTCGCCGGTGGCGGCCTGCTGCTCACCGCGTTGAGCCCGTCCGTCGCCCTGGTGCTCGACGCGGTCACGTTCGTCGCGTCGGGACTGTTCGTGTGGTTCGGCGTGCGGGTGCGGCCCGTGCCACCCGAGGACGGCGCGCAGTCGCCGGGGTCGTTCGCCAGGTCGGCACTCGCCGGCGCCAGGCTGATCTGGCGGGACCCGGCGCTGCGCACGCTGGTGGTGTTCAGCTGGCTGTCGGCACTGCTGATCCTCTACGAGGGCCTCGCGGCGCCGTACACCGCGGAGTTCGGCGGCGGATCGGTCTCCGTCGGGCTCATCCTCGCGGCCGACCCGCTGGGCAGTGCCATCGGCGCGTACGTGTTCACGCGGTTCGTGCCCGCGGCACGACGCGCCGGGTTGCTCGGGCCGCTCACGGTCGCGAGCTGCCTCCCGCTGCTGGGCTGCCTGGCCAGACCGGGTCTGATTCCCTCGATCGTGCTCTTCGCCGTGGCGGGGGCGTTGGGCACGGCGGTGATGATCCAGGCCACGGCCTCGTTCTCGCGTGGGGTGCCCGACCGCAACCGGGCGCAGGCCATCGGCCTGCAGCAGTCCGGCCTGGCGACGATTCAGGGGCTGAGCCCGCTGCTCGCGGGCGCGCTGGCCGACGTGGTCGGCACAGCCCGCGTGGTCGGCCTGGTGGGGGTGCTGGGGGTGTTGGTCGCCGTACCGGCGGCGATTGCGTGGAAGAACGCGACCGCCGCCCGGCCAGATGTATGGTCCTCAACCTCTGGCGAGGAGACGTGATCAGCCCTCACGGCTACGCATCGAGCTTCACCTCCGGTCGATGTGTGGGGTCATGGTAGGGCATGGTCGAGGCCGTGATCAGCCTTCGCGTGAGCACATTGTGGTCCACCTATTCTCGGGTTCCACGGCCGTACCGCCCAATTGACTGACATGCCGTGATTGAACGGATACTCTTCGCGTGAGGGGGGTGACTAGTAGACATGGACAGTATGCGGCGTGGACACAAGATAGGAGCACCCGTCCTCGGCTGGTTAGCTTCGCTCTCCCCAGCCCGGTGGGCACTGTGGTCGGTCGCCAGGCCGAGGTGGATCGTATACGCCTTGGTGTGCGAGGCCGCAGCCCTCGGCGTGACCGTCGCCAGTCTCGTTGACGAGCTTGACAATCCGCATGACATCCTCTGGTTCGCGATCTTGCTGGTGATGGGCGTCGCCCAGGCGGAGATGTCCCGGCAGATCGAGCGGGTACGCCGGTGGATGGGCGGTCAGATGCACATCAACGTGACCTCCGTTTGGGGGATCGCGGGCGTCGTGCTGCTCGCCCCCGGCTGGGCCGTGTTGCTGATCGCCGCGCTCTACCTCCACCTGTGGCTGCGCGTCTGGCGGCACGTCAGCACCCGTCCGGCCCATCGCGTCGTGGCGAGTACCGCGTGGATCGTGCTGTCCTGTTGGGGCGCTGCCGTCACCCTCCAGGTCACCGGCCTGGGTGGACTGGTGGGCATACCACCGGGCGGGGTCCGCGGCGCGGCGGTGGTCCTGGTGGCCGCGCTGTCCTTCGAACTGGTGAACCTGCTCGTGGTCGCGACGGGCATCTACCTGTACACCCAACAGCGCTCGCTGACCGACCTCGTCGGCACGTGGGGGGACAACGCACTCGAACTGGTGACGCTGTGCCTCGGTGGTCTGACCGCCACCGCGTTGGTCTACCAGCCGATCCTCGTCCTGCTGATCTACCCGCCGCTGCTCCTGCTGCACCGGCACGTGTTGATCAAGCAGTTGGAGGCGGCGGTCGCCACGGACGAGAAGACCGGGCTGTTCAACAACGCCGGCTGGCACCACATCGCCAACCGCGAGCTCGACCGGGCCAAGCGCTCACGCGGGACGCTGGCGATCTTCATGGTCGACATCGACCACTTCAAGAAGATCAACGACACCTACGGGCACCTGGCCGGTGACGCGGTGCTCAAGGCCGTCGCCGCGACGATCAACCACAGCGTCCGCGACTACGACTCCGTCGGCCGCTTCGGCGGCGAGGAGTTCGTGGTCCTGCTGCCCGACATCGCGCCGGCCGACATCGAGGAGGTCGCCGAGCGGGTGCGCCACGCGGTCACCCAGCTGGCGGTCCCCCTCGGCGACGACAGCCTCACGACCATCAAGGGCATCTCCGTGTCGGTCGGCACGGCCGCCTACCCGTCGGCGGGCACGGCGCTCGACCGGCTCATCCACGCGGCCGACACCGCCCTGCTGCACGCCAAGCGGGTCGGCCGCAACCGCGTCTCCCACGCCGCCGACGGCCACGCCGGCACGGCCGAGACCAACGGCCACCCGGTCAAGCGGTCCGCTTCGGACTCGTCGGTGGGCTCACCCCGTTAGCCACTCGCGGCCACCAACCCCGACCCGGGCCGCGGAGATCTCTCGAGCGACCAGTGCTAACCTCTGCCCCGGCGCTCGCCCGTGCGCCCGACCTCCTGACCGGTGGCCCACGCCCGCCGGCGACGCGGAGGCAGAGGTGGTTCCCATGCCATCGCGGGCAACACCCTCGGACGTGTAGCCGTACCCTCGTCCGGTGGTCGCCGGGCGTCGTGTGTGGGACCGTCCGCGGCCGCCGTGAGAGGAACGACGGTGACCGAGCACAAGGCGCTCAAGCGACTCGTCCGCGAACGCATGGCTCGCCACGGCGAGAGCTACACCACCGCTCGCCGGCACGTGTTGGCCAAGGCCGGCCGGGGCGGGCTTCCCGCGGGGCTGCTGGCCGGGTACGACACGTTCGGCGTCGAGTGGCACCGGGAGTCGGCACTCGTGGCGCACGTGCTGCGGCAGGCCGGAACCCCGGTCAGCGAACCGGTGATCGCCGGGCTCGCCGGTGGGATCGGCTTCATGTACGCGGTGTTCGACTACAAGGACATGCCGCCGCTGCTGACGATCGTCGCGCAGCACCACCCCGAGCCGTGGGCGCCGGCGGCGTTGCGGCGGTTGCGGGTGCCCTTCACCGAGGAGCACAGCGGGCAGCCCGCCGCCGCGCTGAGGAAGCTGTCCGCGGCGTTGGACGCCGGCCGGCCGGTACTGTGCACTGTGGACCGCAGCCGGTTGCCGTGGCACGGGATGGAGCCGGGGTACGGCATGGACCCGTACGTGGTCGCCGTCGCCGGTCGGGACGGCGACGTGCTGCTCGTGGACGACGAGGCGCCGCGGCCCAACGGGATCGCCGTCGACGACTTCCTCGCCGCGTGGTCCGCGCACAAGAAGGGCAGCCACCACATGCTCGTCGTGACCGGGCCGCCGGTCGAGCCCGATCTCGGTGCCGCGGCGCGGGATGCCGTCGCCACCACCGTCGCGCACCTCACGGGTCCGGTGCTGGGCAACAACTTCGACGTGAACTTCGGCTTCTCCGGCATGGCGCGGCTGGCAGTCCAGCTGCGTGACACGCGGACGAGGACGGGCTGGGCCAAGCGGTTCGGCGCGCCGGTGCCGTTCTACCACGGCGTCCGCCGGCTCTACGAGTGCGTCGAGCTGGAGTACACGGCACCCGGCGCGACCCGGCCGACCTACGCCCGGTTCCTCGCGGAGATGGCGAACGACGTGCCGGGTGCCGGGGCGGCTGCCGAGTTGTTCGCCCGGTCCGGTGACACGTGGTCGCGGCTGGCCGGCCTCGCACTGGAGACCACGGGGGCGCTCGGCGAGTACGCCGAGGTGGCCGAGCGCCGGCTCGCGGTGATGCTCAGCCGCGGACCCGAGGCACGCGCCGAGATCCGCGAGCTGACCGTGCGCATGGACGAGCTGGCCAGCGAGTACCGCGACCCACTCGGCGACGCGGGCCGGGCGGAGCTGTTCGCGCGGCTCGCCGACCTGGTCGAGGAATGCCTGGAGACCGAGCGCGAGGCCGTCGCACTGCTGAGTCCACAGTAGACGGCCGGGTGGTCAGCTCGTCGTGTAGGAGACCCGGGTGTAGGGCACGCCGCACGACGGCTGGCAGCTCGACGGCAGGGAGAACGTGTAGACGCGGCCGTTGTTGACCAGTGCGTTGTTCACGTCGTACACCCTGATCTGGAACTGCGTGCCCGCCTGGACGGTCGGCGACAGGATGTAGGACTGTCCCATGTCGCCGTTCATCTGGGCGGCATGCCAGGTGCCGCCGGCGAAGTAGTCGATGCCGTGGATCCCGTTGGGGAGGTGGGAGACCGACACCGCGCCCCACCACACCTGCGCGCTCTGCAGGAAGCCGATGGTGATGTCGCCGCTGTAGTTCGGGGCCGGCACGAACTCCCACGAGACGTGCCGGTTGTTCCAGTGCGCGGGGTCCATGTCCCCGACCGGGACGCCGTTCTGCAGGAACCGGTTGAGCGAGGCGTGCGACAGGTCCAGGTGGAACGGGTCGTCGCGGCACCAGGCGTTGGAGTCGCCGCAGCTGTCCGCGACGATCATGTTCAGCGTGGCACCGTTGTACCTGTCGGCCACGAACGAGCCGTTGCGGCAGAACGGCTGGTTCGGGGCGCCGTCGTTGACGCCGGTGCAGTAGTCGCTGATGGTCACGCGGACCCAGCGGCCGCAGTTGTGCCCGTTGTCCCACTGGCCGATCTTGGGGTCGCCGGCCGGCAGCGGGCGCGGGTAGAAGTTGTAGTCGCGGGGCGTGTTGTACACGTTGAGGGCCACGAAGTCCTGGCTGTCCAGGACGGACTGCGGCAACCCGCAACCGCCGTAGGGCGAGCCGAGCGCGTCGAACCACGTGGCGTTCCCCGTGGCGGGCGCGGCGGCGGCCACCCCCGGCAGGAACGTGACGACGAGCACAACCGCGAAGAGCACCGCGCCACGGAGGACGCGGCGCGAGCGGCGAAGAACGACCATGTTCCACCACCGATGTCGGCGCACTGGGAGCGCTCCCAGGATAGCCGTCCGGTGACTCCGGGTCCAGGACCGGTCACCCCCGGGTCCTCCCGCTCGTCCACGCGAGATCGACGGAACCGGGCGGTGACCGCCGGCGTCCGAACCAGTGATTTGGGGCTTTTGGACACCTTGTGCACCGGGATATGACAGTCTTTGAGCTGCTAGGTGTTCAGACCCGGCGGGATGCGGATCTGGGAGTGGGTTGTGACCGAGTGGTACGAGGGTGCCGGCGTCGTCGAGAGCGTCGCCGGGTTCGTCGACACGCTGACCGGCGAGTCCGAGGGTGAGGGTGTCGACGTCATCGACGCCAGCATCGGGGGCGTCGGGATGGTCGTCGACGTGGTCGGGTCGGCGGCGAACCCGCTGGCCGCGATCTTCTCGGCCGGTGTGGGCTGGCTGATGGAGCACATCAGCTTCATCCGGGAGCCGCTCGACGCGCTGCTCGGCAACCCCGACGAGATCAACGCCAACACCGACCAGCTCAAGCAGGCCGCGGTCGAGGTCAAGACGATCGCCCAGGAGCACCGGGAGGACACCGAGGCGATGGGGGCGTCCTGGTCGGGCGAGGCGAACGAGGCGTTCCGCCAGAACCAGCAGCAGCTGGCCGCGCAGTACGAGGCGCTCGGCAAGACCATGGACGGCACCGCCGCGATCTACGCGATCTCCGGCGCGCTGGTGTGCGAGCTGCGGGCGCTGGTCTTCGACTGGATCTCCGACCTGGTGGGCGAGCTGATCGCCGGCGCGATCATCGCCGCCGCGTCCGCCGCGCCCACCTTCGGCGGCTCGATCGCCGCGTACGCCGGGTACGCCGGCACCCGCGCGGGCATGCTGGCCAGCAAGATGGCGAGCCGGCTCGCCAAGCTGGTGAAGGCGATGGAGCGGTTCGGCTCGCGCATGGCCAGGCTCACCGAGAAGATGGAAGGCCTGATGAAGGGCCTGGAGAAGTTCGCGGACTACGGCGACTACGCCAAGACGGCCTACGACGCGGTCAAGCCGTACGACGTGCCGCAGCAGGCCTGACGGTTCGGGTCTGATGGCGCATCGGCACGGCGGTTCCTCCGGCAGCGACGGCGGCAGTAGCCACAGCCCGTCACATCACAGCAGTGGGTCGAGCGGCTCCAGTTCCTCGCCCCGGCCGAGCAGTCCCGGCGGCGGGATGGCGCCCGGCCAGGGCACCAGCATGGACCCCGACGGGGTCGAGCGGATGGGCGGCCGGTTCACCGACCGCGGCGGCCAGATCCGGGACGGCGTCGGCAGCAGGCTCAACATCGGCGCGTCCTCACAGAGCGCGGGCGTGTTCGGCCAGGTCGCGATGGTCAAGGCGGACGAGGCCATCAAGACCGCGCGCAACGGCGCCGAACGCGCGGCCGCGGCCACCGAGACCACCGGCCAGAAGGTCAGGGACACCGCGCAGGCGCAACGCAACCTCGAACAGTCGAACGCGTCGAACCTGCAGAAGGCCGGCAACGGCCTGGGCAACAAGCCGCCGCAGACGTCCGGCAGCCCCGGCTCGTCCCGGTCCGGGGCCTCGCCGACGGGTTCGTCGGGCACGACCTGCCCGCCGACCACCGCCGGCGGGTCGGGGTCGACGCCGCGGTCCAGCGGCGTGCCGGGAGGGACGTCCCGGCCGTCGAGCATCCCGAGCACGTCCGGTGGGACCGGCCAGTCGACGCCGCGGCCGGGTGGCCCCGGCGGGACGCCACGGGTGGCCGGCGCGCCCCCGGTCGCCGGGCAGAACGGCGGGTCGACGCCGCGTGCCGGCACGCCAGGCACGTCGTCGCGACCGTCCTCCGTGCCGACGACCTCTGGCGGAACCGGGTCGACGCCGCGGTCTTCCGGCACGCCGGGCGCGCCGTCGCGACCGTCCTCCGTGCCGGCTGCCTCGGGTGGGACCGGGGCGACGCCGCGTGCCGGCACGCCCGGCACATCGTCACGGCCATCCGGTGTGCCGACCTCGTCGAGCGGGACGGGCGCCACGCCGCGGTCTTCCGGCACGCCGAGCACGTCGTCGCGGTCGTCCTCTGTGCCGGGCGCGTCGGGTGGGACCGGGGCGACGCCGCTGTCCGGCACGTCCGGCACGTCGAGTTCGCCGTCGCGGTCGTCGGGTACGCCTGGTGCGCCTGGGGAGCCGTCGAGCCGGCCGTCGTCAGGTGGTCCGGCGGGTGGTCCGGCGGGGCCGGGTGGTTCGCGGCCGTCCACGCCTGCTGCTGGGACTGGGGCGCGGCCGTCGGGCACGCCGATGGGGCTCGCGGGCGGGCCGGGCGGCGGCACGGGCGGCCAGCCGCGAGGAACGACGGGACCGACCGCTGGCCGGCCTACTGGTCCGGGCGGGCCGACTGGTGCCACGCCGGCGGGTTCGCCAGGACAGACCGGGCGACCCACTGGCCCGACTGGTGCCACGCCAGCAGGGCCACCTGGACAAACGGGGCGACCCACCGGGCCGAATGGTTCCCCACCGGCGGGGCCACCTGGGCAGCCTGGTGGCCAGCCGGTTGGGCCTGGTGGCCAGCCGGTTGGGCCTGGTGGACGGGGGCCGGTCGCTGGTGGGCCGGTGCCCGGTGGGTACGGGCCGCAGGGGGGTAATGGGCAGCCGGGCGGACCTCGTCCGGGTGGATCACCGCCTGGAGGGCGGCCGTACGGGCCGGCGCAGGCCGGTGGGTATGGCAATCCCGGGGCTCCCGGGCGTGGTCCTGGCGGGCCTGGGCAGCAGTCTCCTGGTCATCCCGGCAATGGCACGTCACCGCGCCCGAACCAGGGATTCGGTGGACCGACCTCGCGGCCTGAAGGGCTGAACAGGCCAGGGCAACCGGGGAACGTGCGTCCGGGCACACCCGTGGGGCCGACGGGCAGCCGTCCCGAGGGTGCCACGCAGCCGGATGCCGGTCCGGCGCCGGACCGGACGTCGGCGAACCGCCCGTCCGCGCAGCCGGACGTCTCGCGCTCCACCGACGACGTGTCGCGTGCGCCGGAGGACACCACGCCGAAGCCGGACTCCGACAAGCCGGCCACCTCCGATCCCAAACCCGACACCGATTCCAAAGCCGACACCGATTCCAGGCCCAACACCGACGCGAAGTCCGACACGGAGCCCAAGCCTGATTCGGCCACACCGGACGACAACAAGACCGACTCCAGCAAACCGGACGAAGCCAAGACCGATTCCGACAAAAACGACAGCCCCAAACCCGACGACGGCAAGACGGACGACGGCAACACGGACGACGGCAAGACGGATATCCATGGCGAGGACTCCGACGGGCCCACGCCGGACGATGACCCGACCGACAAGCCGGACGACGCCGCGGACGACGGTTCGTCCGCCGATGGCGCCGACAGTGACACGGGTGACGCCGGCACGCCGCCGGTCAGTGGGGAGCCGGCCGATGGGCCGCCCGTCGACGAGAACGGGGTGCCGCTCAACTTCCTCGGCAACAAGCAGGGTGAGCACCCCTACGCCGACATGGGCGACTACACCCCGATGGGTGGCGACCGCACCAACGGGATGGGTAGCTACGACCAGCGGGTGGCCCCGCTCATCGCCGATCACAACCCCTGGGGGGTGCACGGGTCGCGGGAGGAGTTCAACGCCAACCACCGGCCCGACGGGACCTACCGGACCAACCAGTGGCCGCCCAACGATGGCGCGGTCGAAGGGTCGGAACGGCACGTCACCCTGCCCGAGGGCACCGTCCTCGACCGGTTCGGGGGCGAGAACGGTCGGTTCCTGTCCCCCATGGACACCGACGGGACGCCCTACCACTACAGCGAGCGGGCGATCTTCCCCGACAACGCCGAGGTGGGGTACCACGTCTACGTCGTCGCTGATCCGAGCGGACTGCCGGGCACCCTCGCCGACGTGGCGCCGGCGCTGGGGCAGCCCGGCGGTGGGCGGCAGTTCACGCTCAACGACGACGTCAACGTCCAGCGCCTGCTGGCCGAGGGCGTCATCCGCGAGGTGCACGTCCCGCCGGACAACGGGCGGGTACTGCCGGACTCCTTCGGGCAGGACGGCGGCGACGGCACCCAGCACAACGACACCGTCAGCGTCGACGACGCCCGCGACGGAGCCGACCACACCGACCACCTGGACCACACCGGCAGTGATCACACCGAGGGCGGGGACAACGACGCCAGCTCACAGGAGGGTGACTCGACGCCGCCGCTGCCGGACCACCTCCAGCAGGTCGCGGACAACAGCGCCTTCCGCACCCCGGCCGGTGCGGCGCTGTTCGACCCGTCCGACATCCGTACCCGGGACGCGGCCTCGGCCGTCGCGCCCATCGACGGACACTTCATCCTGGACGTGCACAGCGACGGCCAGCACGCCTACGTCAACGGCCAGCAGCTGAACGGCCGCGACCTGGCGAACCTGGCCCGCGACCTCGGCTGGAACGGCACCGACCCGATCATCCTCAACGGCTGCGAGGCCGGCCGGCACGACAATGGCCTGGCCGCCGACCTGGCCAGGGAGTCCGGGGCACGGGTCATCGCGCCGACCGAGCGGTCCTGGTCCGGCCAGCAGAACACCACGCCGTACTCGGCCAGCGCCGACCACGTCGACGACCGCGGCCGGGCCCGCCCGACCCACCCACCGGACGGCGGCTGGCGCGCCTTCGACGGCGACGGCACGGTCAGCGACACCGGCCGCAACGGCCTGCCGGTAGACAACCGCCCCGGCTCGCCAACCGCCCCGACCCAGACGCCGCCCGGCGCGCCGACCGACTCCACGAGCCACACCCCAACGGACTCGCCGAGTCCCACACCGACCGACCCGACCCACGCGCCGACGGACTCAACGAGCCAACCGGCGACCGACCCGCCGACCGGCGCAACAACCCACTCCCCAACGGACCCGACGCACTCCCCAACCGGCCCCACGCACTCACCGAACGACCCGACTCATCCACCCGCTGGCTCAACGAGCCACCCGACCACCGATCCGACCCACCCGCCAACCGACCCCTCGCACCAATCGACCGACTCAGCGAGCCACCCGGCGACCAACCGACCAGTCGACCCGACGCACTCCCCGAACGACTCAACCCACCCACCCACAGGCTCAACGAGCGACCCGACCACCGACTCAACCCACCCGCCTGCGGACGCAAGCGACACGCAGAACCCCTCCGGCGCCCCGGGCGAAGGCCCGCCGCCGGCGCCTGGCCCAGAACACGGCACCCCCCTGCCGTTCGGTGACGACGTCGACCGTGGCCGGGTTCAGTCGCCCTTCGTGCCGCCACGGGTGGACAACGCGGACGATCCCGTCACGATCAGGGTCGACGACGACGCTGCCAGCACCGCGGACCCGACCGACGCGAACCGGCCGCTGCGCAGCGGCGAGCGGTTGATCGGGCGGACCGGCCTCGAACCCAACACCGCCTACCACGTTCCCGGCCGCGGCACCTACTACACCAACGACGCCGGCGTGATCAGCCATGCGGACCTGGAGGTCAACAACCGGACTGAGGGGATCCACGAGTCCGGCGCCAACGAGAACCCGGACGCGTCCTACCCGCAGCCCAACACGACCTACCGGGTCGACGTCGACGGCGCCGAGCACATCTACACCACCGACGCCGCCGGGCTACCGCCCCGGTACCGGGAGTGGACCACCCCGCCGCACGACAACACGGTGACCTTCCCGTCCACCGACACGAGCCTGCCGGCGGACCACCCGCTACGGCGCCCGCTCGACCAGCCGCCGCGCGGCATCGGTGAGGCGCTCAGCAGCCGCACCAGCTACCCGCCGCACACGGAGATCGTCCACAACACGCCGAACGGCACGACCCGGCTCTACACCGGCGCCCCCGGCCCGGACGGCACCGCGCGGGTGGTCGCGATCGACACCTGGTCGAGCCGGAGCGCGACCGGGTCGGGCAACGTGCGGGTCGGTGAGCTGAACCCCGAGCTGAACAACTTCCCGCCGAACGTGGTCACCCGGATCAACGGCGAGGACGTCTACATCACCAACGACCACGGCGTGTCCACCGAGGCCACCGACGAGCGCGACTACTCCCAGAGCGCGCCGCGGAGCGGGAAGGCGCAGACCCTCGTCAAGAGGGAGGGCGGCTCGGTCGACGTGGACGGCGGGCACATCCGGCCGACCCAGGCCGGCGGGCACGTCGACGCGCGCAACCAGTTCCCGCAGCTCAGCGCCGAGAACCGGTCGCTCGGCGGCCCAGCCGACCAGATCTGGTGGGGCCAGGACATGGCCGCGGAGCGGGAGCAGCGCACGCACGGCTCCGACCACCTGTGGCACGACCTCCAGACGGAGGGCGCCACGCCGGGCGCCCCCGCCCGGCCGCAGCAGGTGCATCAGCGGTTCGTCATGCGGGACAGCCATGGCAGGATCAGGATCCACTTCCGGCGTTATGACAACTAGCAGGAGAACGCAGAGAACATGGCTCAGCCCTGGGACCCGCAGGCCAGGCAGCAACGCTACGACGAGCTGCTGCAGCTGATCGGCGGCGCGCTGATCAGCGCCGCGCCGCAGGGGTGGCGCCGGATCGACCTGATCGCGCGGATCGCGGAGGGCGTGCAGGACTTCGGCCTCACGGTGATCATGAACGACCTGAGCTACGCCGAGGTCAACCCGCCCGCGCAGGCTGCCCAGGCCCTCGTCGAGCTGCGCGGGCTGATGTACGACCCGGACCGCGGCGCCTGGTTCTCGGCGCGCTACATGATGAACCCGCCCGGCGAGTTCCAGGTCTTCTACAACTACGAGTTCGACCCGCTGTGGGACCCGCCGATCCCGCCGGCGGTGTTCAAGCACGACCTCGAGACCTACGCCCGGCCCGCGGACAAGGTGCCCGACTGGCTCCGTCGGGTGCTCGAGCAGGCCGGCACACCCGCGTGACACGCACATCCGCAAGTAGGAGGACTCCCGTTTCATGACCCGCCCAGCACCGCTCGGTTTCGAGGAGCAGCGAGACCTGCAGCGGAAGATCGCCGACCTGCTGGCCCTGCGCGCGCCGTCCGACCGCGACCAGATCCGGGTCATGTACCGCGGCTGCGGCAACAAGGAGGAGATGGTCGGGCACATCCTCGGCATCGACGGCCAGCTCCGCGAGTGGGAGCCGCCGCGTGAGCTCGCCGAGTACTACCGGCGGCTGCGGGCCGGCATGTACCGGGAGGGCGCCGGGACCTGGTCGGCCGCCAGCACGGTCGTCGAGTGGCCGATCAAGCTCTCGGTCAACTACCTGTTTCCCGAGGACCCGCGCTGGCAACAGGCGCCGGGCCGCTACGACGTGCTCGACGAGCTGGAGATGTACCCGAGGGACCCGGCGAGCGTGCCGGACTGGATGAAGACCGTCCTGCCGGCCGCGGAGCGGGTCGCCGAGGTGGCCGGCCGGTTCCGGCACGCGCGGATCTTCGACTACCGGGACGCGAACGGCCGGCCCGTGGTCAACCGGCCGCCGGTGCCCGAGTCCGAGGTGCCGGGCGTGCTGACCTACCTGAACACCGCGCACGTGATCATGGGCGGCCGCGGGTTCGACGCCGACCTGTTCGACCCGAACGGCACGCGGGACACCCCCGCCGGGTTCCACACCGACGGGACGTGGATCTGGCCGGCGGCCCTGCCGCACTACCTGGCCAAGCACGGCGTGCCGCCCGAGCCGGACCTGGTCGCGCACGTCCGCGGCAACGGCTTCACCCCGCCGCGGCTCGACCAGGCGACCAGGGACGCCGCGTACATCGCGCTCACCGGCGAGGTCCCGGCACAACAACCTCCAGCTCAGCAACAGCCGGCACAGCAACAGTCGGCACAGCAACAGTCGGCACAGGACGCCCAGCCACAACAGGCCGGGCAGACCGAACAGCCGCGGGCCGAACAGCAGGACGCACAACCACCGGGCGCACAACCACCAGGCGGGCCGCCACAGGGCCTGCCGGCGGAGGGCGCTCAGCCACCAGGAGCGCAGCCGCCAGGGGCGCAGGTATCAGGAGCGCAGGCACCAGGAGCGCTGGTAACAGGGGTGCAGGCACCAGGAGCGCAGCCGCCACAGGACGGGCAGCCGCGGGATGCCCGGCAAGCGGATGGGTCGGCGGGTCGGCCCGAGCTGTCCGACCGCGACCGCCGGGTCCTCGCGATCATCGAGCGCCGGGTGAGCGAGCTGGGCGCCGTGCCGCAGGCGTACCGCATCCTGGACTCGCTGGAAGGCGCGGTGTGCCTGGAACGCGTCGGCGACGAGTGGCAGGTCGCCGACTACGAACGCGGCAAGCCCCGCAACGCCAAGCGGTTCACGCAGCTGTGGGACGCGGGCGCGTACCTGATCGGCACCCTGGCCGTCACCCCGTCGCGCCTGCGTGCCGGGGCCCCGGACGTGAACACGGCGCAGGCGCTCAACGACTGGCCGATCCAGCCGCTGCCGGGTGAACCACCGCTGACGCTGATCGCGGAGAAGCACGTCGCGACGCTGGTGCCGGGCCGGGAGGTGGTGCGCTACGGCTCGCCGGCCGGCAACCTGACCTTCGACGCGGGCACCGAGTTCAGTGCCATGTCGCTGCGCCCGGAACGCGAACAGCAGGGCCCGCGCAGCTACCGCGTGGTGCGGGAGCTGCGCACGGTGTCCGGCTACGTGGTGCCGTGGCACAACCAGCCCGGCGGCGGCACGGCCTACCTCCTCCCCCGCTCCATCGAGGAGCACCTGTCGAACGGCAGCCTCACCGAAACGCCCTGACCCGCGTGTCCAACCGGCACGCCCCGCGTGTCCAACGCTCCGGAACGCCGAGTTCGACAAATCGTGACAGCCACTCCGGCACGATTTGTCGAACTCACGTGTCGTGCGCGTTGGACTCACGTGTCGTGCGGGTTGGACACGCGGGTCCTGGGCGTTGGACACGCGGGGCGTGGGCGTTGGACTCGCGGGTCGCCCGAGTGGGCGTTGATTCCTCGCCGGGAACCGCGTTAAGTGGGTGGCCGGCAACTAGGAGGGACGAGGATGTCTTTCGACAGGCGGACACTGCTGCGTGGCGCGGGCGCGGCCGGGCTCACCGGGCTGGCGGGGTTGGCGTTACCCGGGACGGCCGGGGCCGACCCCGAGGACCTCGTGTTCGGGATCCGGGCGAAGTACCGGCCGTTCGACCTGATCGCGCCGCGGTTCGTGCAGTACGACACGGTGGCGCGGCCGGTGCGGGACGCGGTCGTCTCGACCGACGTGCGGCCGCGGGCGCCGTACGGGTCGGTGCTGGTCGAGGTGCGGTCCGGCACCGGCGTGGTGGCGGGCCTGGTCGGCGACGACGGCACCCGGGTGCTCGGCACCTACGGGGACGGCCGCGCCACCATCGAGATCACCAGGGGCGGCACCACCACCGTGGTCAAGTCGGTGGCCGCGAACCTGGTCGCGCCGTTCCAGTTCGCCGTGGTGTTCAACGAGAACGCGGTGACCGTGCTGGCGGACACGACCGGCACCGGCACCGCGTGGCAGCCGCTGCTCACCGAGCGGGACGGCGTCCGCGCGCTCATCGACCTGCGGGTGCCCGACACCCTGGGCCGGCTGTCCTACGGCTACGGCGGGCGCGGCGACGTGCTGCTGGGCCGGGTGCGGGCCGGCTACTTCGGGCAGGCCGGCGTCCGCGACCCGCACGTGGTGCAGTACGCCGACGGGCGGCCGGTCATCCGCGACAACAAGCTGTACCTCACGCTGACCAACGCGGGCCTGGGCTTCTTCCAGCAGGCGCACTGGGGCGTGTGGACGCTCGACCTGACCGACCCGACCCGCCTCGAACAGGTCGCGCAGCTGTTCTTCGCCCGTGACGGCGTCGTGCTCGGCGACCACGCCGGGCAGATCGTCCTCGACGGCGACGAGTTCGTGCTGGCCATGTCGTCCTGGGGCGACTTCAACTTCGCCGGCGTCCACGTGCGGTACGTGCGGACCAGGCAGAACGTGCTCTCCGGGGTGCACGTGCTGCCCACCACGCCCCTGCCGCTGCCCACCGACGTCAGCTCGTGGGACCCCGCGCTGACCCGGATCAACGGCCGGTGGCACGTGGCGTTCGTGGAGAGCCCGGCGCAGTCACCGTCGTTCGTGTTCCACCCCGCGCTGGCCCGCGGCGCGACGCTGGAGAGCCTGTCCCGGGTCGGCGCCGACCTGACCGTGGACCAGACCGAGGGCACGATCATCCAGCGGATCGACGGCGCGTGGTACGTGCTCGCCAGCGACGGCGACGCCCGCCTCTACCGGGTGTACGACCTGCGGATGCGGCCGCACGGGACACTGGATGCGCCCTACGGCACGAACATCCCGCACCCGATGGTCGTGCGCGTGAGGAACACGTGGTGGCTGCTCACCTTCGACGGCACGCAGTACGCGGAGCCGGTGCTCGGCTACGGCGGTCACGGCGACTTCATCGTGATGACGGCGTCACGATAGGTCCGGCAGCTCCTGCTGGCGCCCGATCAGCGGCGCCAGCGGGTCGCCCCGGTCGCGCAGCCGCTCGAGTACGGTGTGGACGGTCCAGCGGTTCGGGCGCAGGTCCTCGTCCTCCAGCTCGTCCCAGGTGATCGGCACGGACACCGGGGCGCCGCGGGCCGGGCGGATACTGAAGGGCGCCACCAGGGTCTTGTTGATCGCGTTCTGCGTGTAGTCCAGGCGGGCGCGGCCGCGCCTGCGGTCGCGGTACCACTGCCAGCTGACGAGGTCCGGCACGATCCGGCCGATCGTGCGGGACACGGCCTCCACCCAGCCCCGGGTGTCGTCGAAGGTGTAGCCGTCGCGGACCGGGATCCACACCTGGATGCCACGTTGGCCGGTCACCTTCGGCATGCCCGTCACGCCGAGGTGGTCCAGCGCCGTCCGGTACAGCCTGGCGAGCTCCAGCACCTGGTCGAAGGTGGTGGTCTCGCCGGGGTCGATGTCGATCAGCGCCCAGGTGGGCTGGTGGACGTTCGGCAGCCGGGAGGTCCACGGGTGCAGCTCGATGCCGGCGAAGTTCGCCATCCACACCAGCGCCGCCGCGCTGTCGAGCACCGCGTAGCACTGGGTCTCGTCGCGGTCCGCCTCGGTGTTGTGCCAGCGGGTCAGCCAGTCCGGGGCGTGGTCGGGCACCTCCTTGTGCCAGAAGCCCGGGCGCGTCACGCCGTCGGGGTAGCGGTGCGCGTTGACCGGCCGGCCCTCGAGGTAGGGCAGCAGCCAGGGCGCGACGTCGGCGTAGTAGCGCACGACGTCGCGTTTGGTGAGCGGTGGCGGGCCGGGGAAGAGGACCTTGTCCAGGTTCGTCACGTGCACGTCGCGCCCGCCGACCCGCCACCACCCCGTCCGGTGCAGGTCGTCGAGGGTGGCGGTGCTCATGGCCGACGGGTACCCGTCCTCACCCGGGGTGAACGTCCTCGGGGGCGAGGTCGGGGCGCAGGCGGTGGACGCGTGGGCGCAGGCGGGCGCTGAAGGTCATGACCGTGGCGTCCGCCTCCGCCTCGACGACCAGCGTCGGGTGGACCGGCTGGTACAGGGTGCCCTCGTGGCCGAAGACGGCGGTGGGCAGGCGGCGGCGCGGCTCGTGCGTGGGCCGGTTCCGCTGGGCGGCCTCGTCGCGGAAGGCCGGCGGCAGGGGCAGCGACAACCCGATCGGCTGGAGCACGCCCTCGGCGTCCGGCCGGGCGAGCAGCAGCGCCTCGGGCCGGGCGAGCGCGCCGGCGGCGCCGATGACGACGGCGTCGACCACGACCTTCTGGCGGATCTTCACCCAGTCCCCCGCCCGGCCGGCCCGGTAGGGCGAGGCGACGAGCTTGGCGACGACCCCCTCGATGCCGACGTCGGCGACCTCGGGCCGCATCCACCCGGCGGTGACGTCCCGGTCCCGGGTGGACGGTGTCAGCTGCAGCGGCGGCGCCGCGCCGGCGAACACCTGCTCCAACCGCGCCCGCCGCGTCACGAACGAGGCGGCGCGGAGATCCTCCCCGCCGTCGGCCAGCAGGTCGAACGCGACGAAGTACACGTCGACGCCCGCGGCGGCCCTGCCGGCCGGCATGGCGGCGAGCGACCCGAAGTCCAGCCGGCCCTCCCGCAACGCCACCAGCTCGCCGTCGACGACCACGTCCCCGAGCGACCGCACGGCGGTGACGATCCCCGGGAACCGGGCCGCGAGGTCGTTGTCGCGGCGTGACTGCAGCACCCCGGCGGACGCGAACGCGACCGCCCGCCAGCCGTCGAACTTCGGCTCGTACGTCCACCGTGGATCGGGGCCCGGGATCTCCCTGGCCTCCCGGGCCAGGACCAGGCCCACCGGCGGACGCAAGCTACTCACTCTTCGGCCTCCCACACCCCGCGGCAACGGTAACCCGGCAAAGCGGAGGACGCCAGATATGAGCTGCTCAGCGCCCGTCCCAAATAGACGAATTGGCGCCGGTCGCGACATCCGTGGAACACTCGGGACCGTGGATGCGGCAACGGCTGGAACGATCGACGTCGGCGGCGACCTGACGGTCAACCGCCTCGGTTTCGGGGCCATGCGGATCACCGGTGACGGCATCTGGGGGCCGCCGGCGAACGCGGACGAGGCGAAGGCGGTGCTGCGGCGTGCCGTCGCGCTCGGGGTCAACTTCATCGACACCGCGAACTCCTACGGGCCGCACGTCAGCGAGGAGCTGATCGGCGAGACCCTGTACCCCTACCCGGACGACCTGGTGATCGCGACCAAGGGCGGCCTGGAGCGCCCGGGGCCCGGCGAGTGGACGCCCAACGGCAGGCCCGAGCACCTGCGGGAGGAGTGCGAGGGCAGCCTGCGCCGGCTCAGGCTCGACGAGATCCCGCTGTACCAGTTCCACCGGCCGGATCCCGACGTGCCGATCGAGGACTCG
>NZ_JBJMIE010000453.1:0-23054 GCF_045807065.1 Actinophytocola sp.
CCGGTGGACTTCGCGTACGCGGTGCACACCGAGGTGGGGCACAAGTGCATCGGGGCGCGGGTCAACGGCAAGCTGGTGCCGCTGGAGTCGACGCTGTCCAACGGGGACGTGATCGAGATCTTCACGTCGAAGTCGGCCACGGCCGGCCCGACGCAGGACTGGCTCGGGTTCGTGAAGAGCCCGCGGGCGCGTACCAAGATCCGGCAGTACTTCAACAAGGAGCGCCGCGAGGAGGCGATCGAGGAGGGCAAGGAGGCGATCGTCAAGGCGATGCGCAAGCAGGGGCTGCCCCTGCAGCGCATGCTCACCGCCGACACGCTCATGACGATCGCCCGCGAGCTGCACCTCGCCGACGTCGCCTCGCTCTACGCCGCCGTGGGGGAGAGCCAGGTCTCCGCGCAGAACGTGGTGTCCCGGCTCGTCGCGCTGCTGGGTGGCGTCGACCACGCCGAGGACGAGCTGGCCGAGCGTGCCACCCCGTCGACGGTCACCCGCCGCCGCGCGACCGGCGACGCCGGCGTGCTCGTCAAGGATGCCTCCGACGTGTGGGTGAAGCTCGCGCGCTGCTGCACCCCGGTGCCCGGCGACGACATCCTCGGCTTCGTCACCCGCGGCGGCGGGGTCAGCGTGCACCGCACCGACTGCACCAACGCCAAGGAGCTCCTGGCGACCCCGGAACGCCTCGTCGACGTCGAGTGGGCGCCGTCCGACTCCTCGGTGTTCCTGGTGGCCATCCAGGTCGAGGCCCTCGACCGGCACCGGCTCCTCTCCGACGTGACCAAGGTGCTCGCCGACGAGAAGGTGAACATCCTCTCGGCCTCGGTCACCACCTCCCGCGACCGCGTCGCCGTCAGCCGGTTCAGCTTCGAGATGGGCGACCCGAAACATCTCGGGCACGTGCTCAAGGTCGTCCGAAGTGTGGAGGGCGTCTACGACGTCTACCGGGTGACCTCGGCGTCCTGAACGATCCTCCCGGCCGGCTCAGGGTGAGAGGCTCCGCTGGACGCCTCGGCGCGCCGTCCGGGCAGCTCAGAGCAATGCGGTAGGACGGGCGTCCTCCGTCTGACGTCTCGGCGCGCCGTCCGGGCAGCTCAGAGCAATGCGGTCATCGGCACCCCCGCGAGTGTCCTGACCTCGCGGGCCAGGTGTGCCTGGTCCGCGTACCCGGCCCGGTAGGCGATGGACGCGAGCCCCGCGCCCCGCCCCGGTGATCGTCCGCTCCGCGCGCGCCGGGCCAGCCGGACCGCCCGGTCGAACCGCACGACCCGCTGCAGCACCTTCGGCCCGTAGCCGAAGCCCGCCAGCGACCGCCGGTGGAGCTGCCGCTCGCTCCATCCCAGCGCGTCCGCGACCGCCGCCACCCGCTCGCCACGCGCCACCAGCTCCAACAGCCGGGGCGCCGCCGGATCCCACCCCGCACCGACCGCCGCGACCGCCGCCGCCAGCACCTGCTCCGCCGCGAGCACGGACGGCGCCGCGGCCAACTCGTCACCGAGGCGCCGCACCCGGTCGGCCGGCCACAGATCGTCCAGGTCGACCCGCTCGTCCCGCACCGCCGACGCCGGTACACCCAACCCGGCCGGTGCCCGCCCCGGCCGGAACCGCGCCCCGACCAACGTCCCGGCGGACAGCGCCGTCGGGTGCGCACACGTGTCCGGCCCGGCCACGAACAGCCGCCCGGACTCGCGGTGCCACATCACGTCCGCACACGCGTCCGGCACCACGTTGACCACGGACGCACCAGCCGCCGCCTCAGCGGTTGACGTCCGCGACCACGTGCACGCGAGGACCTCGTGCGCACTGCGCCGTTCGACGTAGTCGGTCACGACCAGCACTATGCCAGTGTGGGATTGCCTCGCTCCGCTCGGCGGTTCGCGGCCTGTTCCCGGCGTCTTCCCTCCTGCGCGCGAAGACGCAGGGCTCGTACCTCGCCGCGTCTTCGTGCTCGTCAGTCCAGACGCCGGCGGCCGCTCACGGGTTGGACTGCCTCGCTCCGCTGGGCCGTTCGCGGCCTGTTCCCGGTGGCCGCTCACGGGATTGACGACCGTCTTCGAGCTGGGCTTTTGCGTGACCCCGCGGGCTAGGCGGCCGTGGCCGAGGTGATCGTCACCGGGGTGGTCGGCGCGCCGTCCTCGGCGCCGTTCTGGCCCGGGGTGACGCCGCCCGCCGCGATCTGGTCCAGCGTCGCCAGGCCGGTCGTGTCGATGGTGCCGAAGACGTTGTAGTCGGGGGTCAGCGTCGAGTCGCCGTACACCAGGAAGAACTGGCTGCCCGTGGTGCCCGGGCCCGCGTTGGCCATCGCCGCCACACCGCGCTGGTAGATCACCGTGCCATTGCCCGCCGGCGCGGCCGGCAGGTCCTTCGGCAGCTCGTCCGGTACGACGTAGCCCGGACCGCCCGTGCCGGTGCCCTCCGGGTCGCCGCACTGCAGCACCTTCAGGGCCGCCGACGTGGTCAGCCGGTGGCACACGGTGTTGTTGAAGAAGCCCTTGCTGGCCAGGAACACCATGCTCTGCACGGTGCACGGCGCCTTCGCGGCGTCGAGCTTGATCGCGATCGCGCCGGCCGACGTGGTGAGCGTCAGCGTGGTCGCGGTGGCCGGACCCTCGTCGGGCGGCAGGCCGACGGCCGGCTGCTTGCCCGACTGGTCGGCCTTGAACTTGCAGTCGCCCGAGGTCGCCGCTCCGCCGCCCGACGCCGACGGCTCAGCCGACGGCTCGGCGGAATCGGAGGAAGGCTCGGTCGACGCCGGCGAGAAGTCGCTGCCTCCGCGCTGGTCCGAAGCGTTTTCCTTGGCGACGCAGCCCGCCAGGGTCAGCGCGACCGCCGCGATGACAGCCGCCGTACGGATCACCTTCACTCCTTCACCGCCTGCTTGATCTGGACCGGGGACTTCGGGGTGCCGTCCTCGGGACCGTTCTGGCCCGCGGTGATGCCCCCGGCCGCGATCTTGTCGAGCACGGTCAGACCGGCGGCCTCGACCGTGCCGAAGTACGTGTAGTTCGGGGGCAGCGTCGAGTCGCCGTAGACCAGGAAGAACTGGCTGCCGCCGGTGTTCGCGCCCCCGTTGGCCATGGCGACCGTGCCACGGGGGTAGGTCACGACCTGGGTGCTGCCGTCCGGGCTCTGACCAGGCGTGAATTTCTGGGCGGCCGCCAGCTCGTCCGGGATCGAGTAGCCGGGACCACCCGCGCCGGTGCCGAGCGGGTCACCGCACTGCAGCACCTTCAGGCCCGCCGACGCCGTGAGCCGGTGGCAGGTGGTGCCGTCGAAGAACTTCTTGGTCACCAGGTGCTCCATGCTCTGCACCGTGCAGGGCGCCTTGGCCCGGTCGAGCGTCAGTGGGATGTCGCCCTGGTTCGTCTTGAGCGTCACCTTCACCGTGCCCGTCTTGGGCGTCTCCGCCGGGTCGTCGGGCATGCCGACGTCCTTGCCGTCGGGCGGCGTCTCGCTCGGGTTGTCCTTGTAGCCGCACGCGCCCTTGCTCGTGTTGGCCGTCGAGGAGTCGTCCGGGCTGGTAGCGGCCTCGCTGTTGTTGTCCGGGCCGAGGTTGACGAGCCAGTACACGAGCCCGACCGCGGCGATCACCACGACCGCCGTGATGCTCGCTCCCCAGATACGGCGCCGCTTCGCGCGTTCCGCGCGGCGGGCCAGCTGACGCTCCAGCTTGCGCTTGGCCGCCTGCCGGCGCTGCTCGTTGCTCGGCACCGGGCACCCCTCCAGACTTCAGACCAACACCAGGCCGGCAGTCTATGGGTAGGCCGGGTAAGGCCCGTGTGGGAGGTCACCGGAAAAACACAGCGACCATGTAAACGCTGCTGTTGTTCACAAACCTGTCGGTAGGGGTGTGACCGCGAGGGGGTCGGAGTGAGAAGCTGGATACCGATTGTGGCCGCTTAGTGACAAGGTGGGCTCTATGCAAGACAGGCGGGACGACGGGACGTCGCCGTTCGCCGAGGAGTTGGAGCGTCTCCTTCGCAAACGAGGCCTGTCCTGGCGCCGTCTCTCCGACCTCATCGGCTACACCCCGAGCTGGCTCTCGAAGATCAAGCACGGGGCGCCGCCGTCGGCCGAACTGGCCCGCAAGTGCGACCAGGTCCTGGAGGCGGAGGGACAGCTGATCGCGCTCGCCGCGGCGACGGGCGGGCCGGTGCGGCTCGCGCAGCTGCCCGCCGCGGCGGCCACGTTCGTCGGTCGTGACGCGCAACTCGCCGAGCTGATCAGGATCCTCGCGAGCACCGGCGCGCCCGGCGTGCCGCAGGCCATCGCGATCGACGGGCCGCCCGGCGCCGGCAAGACCGCGCTCGCGCTGCGGGTCGCGCACGCGGTGGTCGAGCACTACTCCGACGGTCAGCTCTACGTCGACCTGCGGGGCTACTCGCCGGACGGCCGGCCGCGGATCGTCGACGAGGTGCTCGAGGAGTTCCTGACCGCGCTGGGTGTGCAGATGGACGTCATCCCGGCGGCGCTGGAGGCCCGCGCCAAGCTGTACCGCTCGGTGCTCGCCGACCGGCGCGTGCTGGTCGTGCTGGACAACGCGGCCGGCTCGCACGACCTGTCGCCGCTCGTGCCGGCGTCGTCGACCTGCGGGGTCGTGGTGACGAGCCGCAAGCGCATCACGGGCATCGAGCTGCGCGGCGACAACCGGGTCACGCTCGGCCCGATGGCCGAGGAGGAGTCGATCACCCTGCTGCGCAAGGTGATCGGCGCCGAGCGGGCCGCCGCCGAGCCGGACGCCGTCCGCGCGCTCGCCGGCCGCTGCGGTCACCTGCCGCTGGCGCTGCGCATCGCGGCCGAGCGCGTGGCGACCCACCCGCATCACTCGGTGAGCCTGCTGGTGGAGGAGCTGGCGACCGAGGACGAGCGGCTGGACGGCTTATCCACCGACGACTCGGTGGCGGTGAAGACGGTCTTCTCGTGGTCGTACCGGGACCTGTCCCCTGACGTGGCGCGGATGTTCCGGCTCATCGGCCTGCACACCGGCTCGCACTTCCGCACGGGTGCCGCCGCCGCGCTCGCCGACCAGCCGATGACCCAGGCCAGACGGATCCTGGACCGCCTGACGGCCGTGCACCTGCTGGAGGGCCTTGGCAACGACCGCTACCGCATGCACGACCTGTTACGCGTCTACGCGGCCGAGCTGGCGGCCACGGAGGAGCCGGTCGCGGAGCGCACGCTCGCGTCGCGGCGCATGGTCGACTGGTACCTGCACAACGTCTACGCGGCCAACCACGCCCTCGCCCCGCAGCGGCACGACCCGGTGCTGGAGAAGTCCGAGTTCGGCGTCGACATCGTCGACTTCGACTACGACTCGGCGCTCGAGTGGTGCGAGATCGAGATGTCCAACATCGTGATGGCCACCCGCATCGCCTACGAGCTGGGGGAGTACGTCTCCTGTTGGAAACTCCCCGCCGGCTCGTTCAACTACCTGCTCCTGCGCAAGCGCTGGAGCCTCTGGGTGGCCTCCCACGAGGTCGGCGTGGAGGGCGCCCGATCCGCGAAGGACCCCTACGGCGAGTCCTGGGTGCTCAACAACCTCGCGATCGCCTACCGCGAGGTGCGCCGGGTCGAGGAGGCCAAGCAGACCTTCGAGAAGGCCCTGGCCATCCGGATGGAGATCGGCGACAAGGTCGGCCAGGGCTGGACGCTGACCGGCGTCGGGTTCGTCGGCTTCGACCAGTCGCAGTTCGACGTCGCGGCCCAGCACTTCGCCCACGCGTTGGAGCTGTTCCGCGAGGTGGGCGACCGGCACGGGGAGGGCATCGCGCTGGCCAACCTTGGCGCGGCGCACAGCGCGTTGCACGAGTTCGACCGCGCGGTGCCGACGCTGGAGGAGGCCCTGGACCTGTTCGGCGACCTGGAGGACCGCTACGGCGAGGGCTACACGCTGGTCAAGCTGGGTGACACGTACTCGGAGCTGAAGCAGCCGACCGAGGCCCTGGACGTGTTCCAGCGCGCGCTGGAACTGCGCCGCGAGGTGGGCGACCGCTGGGGCGAGGGGGAGACCCTGCAGAAGAGGGGCCTACTGCTCAAGGACATCGGCCAGCACGACGACGCGGCGGAGTGCCTGCGCGCGGCGGTGGCCATCTTCGACGAACTGGGCGACCCCCGCGCGGCCGACCTGAAGGAGCTGCTGGCGGAGGTCAGCTCATCCTGAGCGCCTCGTACATCTGCTCGAGGAACCGCTGCACCTCGACGGTTCCCGCGACCTTCACGGGCGCCCGGCCCGTGCCGGCCGTGCTGGTGATGTACGCGTCGCTGGCGATGGGCCGCTGGTCGGAAACTATCTGACCGCGGGTGTGCGTTCCGGTGAGCTCGATCGCGAGCGGCATCTCGCGGTAGGTGGCCAGCTTGGGGTCGAGCATGATCGCGGCCGCGAGCGGGTCGTGCAGCGTGCAGCCGGGCGTGCCGAACATCTGCGCGTAGAACGCCGCGTAGTGTTCCAGCAGGCCGCTGGCGAACTCGGCACGCGGTCCGGACAGCGCGCCGACCGCCGTCAGCCACTCGTCGCCGACCCGCGCCTGTTCCGTGGCGTCCAGCGCGACGAGCGTCAGGTCGCCGAAGCCCGCGCCGAGCACGAGGTCCGCGGCCTCGGGGTCGTGGAAGAAGTTGGCGTCCGCGTACGGGGTGATGTTCCCCGGCACGGACACCGCTCCGCCCATGATCACGACCGAGCGGAGGAGCTTCGGTAAGTCCGGTTCGAGCAGCACGGCGAGTGCGATGTTGGTCAGCGGGCCGAGCGCGAGCAGCGTGTGCTCACCCGGTTCCGCGCGCGCGAGCCGCACGAGCTGCTCGGCGGCCGACTCCGACACCGGTTTCCCCCGCGGCGGGGCGCCCGCTCTGCCCCCGAGGCCGTCGGACCCGTGCACGAACTCCGCCGTCTGCAGCGGCTGGGCGAGCGGCCGGGCGGCCCCCACCGCGACCGGCGCGTCGATGCCGACGAGTTCGAGCACCCGTAACGCGTTCTGTGCCGCTAACGGGGAAGGCACGTTGCCGTGAACACTACCCACCGCGACGATCTCCGCGTCCTCCTGGGCCGCGAGGTACATGATCGCGAGGGCGTCGTCAACCCCCGGATCGGTGTCGAGAATGATGCGCACGCTGTGGCACTCAACCAGACAACCCGGCCGGAAAGAAAGACCGGGGGGCAAGATCGGTGCCGGCGATAGGGTCGCTATATGCGCGTGTGTGTTTTCTGCGGATCATCACCAGGTAAGGGGCCGTCCTACCAGGACGCCGCCCGCGAGGTGGGCTCGGTGTTCGCCGAGCGCGGTGTGGAGCTCGTCTACGGCGGCGCGAGTGTCGGCACGATGGGCGTCGTGGCCGACGCCGTGCTCGCGGCGGGCGGGACCGTGCACGGCGTCATCCCGCAGAGCCTCGTCGACCGCGAGGTGGCCCACCCCGGCCTCACCACCCAGAAAGTCGTCGCCAACCTGCACGAACGCAAGGCCGAGATGTCCGCGCTCGCCGACGCGTACCTGGCCCTGCCCGGCGGCGCCGGCACGCTCGAGGAGCTGTTCGAGGTCTGGACGTGGGCCCAGCTGGGCCTGCACACGAAGCCGATCGCGCTGCTCGACGTGGGCGGGTTCTACCAGCCGCTGCTGCGGTTTCTCGAAAACGTGTCCGCCGAGGGCTTCCTTGCCGGCGACTTTCGCGAGATGCTGATTGTCACCGCTTCTGTCGCGGAGGCACTCGAACGGTTCTCCGGGTACCGCCCTCCGTCGACAAAGTGGGATAAATCTCACGGCGTGTGATCACCGACCGCGAACCGTGACTCCCCCATTCGGTGTTTCCCTAAACTGTCAACGTCTCAACACTGTTCGTGGCCGCCGTGACTGCCCATAGTGGGCTGCATACGGCCGGTGAAGAGTGTTGACAGTGCGTCAATCAGGGGACGAGCCGGTCGAACACCTCAGCCACAGGTGGAACTGACAGGGGAGAACGGATGCACACCGCAAAGGCGGGGGCCGGGCAGGGAGAGCAACCGGCACGCGCCGACCAGCACGAACACTCGCCGGAGATCGTGGCGCCGAGGACGTCGGGGGACCGTCCGCTGCGGACCGTCGGTTCGTCGCGCCGGCGCTGCGAGTCGTGCGGCCAGCTGATGGCCGACCCGCCGACCGGCCTCATCGAGCGCTGGCACTGGGACGAGGCCGCCTCCGACGTCGTCGCGGCCGCTCGCGGCCGGGGCGACTCGATCGCGCTGATCATGATCGACCTGGACCGCTTCAAGGACGTCAACGACAGCTACGGCCACCTCGCCGGGGACGCGGTGCTTCGCGGCGTCGCGGACGTGATCCGGGACTGCACCCGCGAGGGCGACCTGGCCTGCCGCTACGGCGGTTCGGCCGGTGACGAGTTCCTGGTGCTGCTGCCCGCCTCCGAACTGGACGCCGCCCTGGCGGTCGCCGAGCGGATCCGCGCGGGCATCACGGGCATGTCGGTGACGGCCAAGGTCACCCGTGAGCTGTCGGCCACCATCGAGGGCCAGACCGCGTCGATCGGCGTCGCCACCTACAGCCTCGGCGACCTGGTCGAGCTGGACCTCGAGGACCTGATGCTGGACGCCGACGTCTCGCTGCGCGCGGCCAAGCGCCACGGTCGCGACCGAATCTGCGTGGCCAACATGGACGTCTCGGGCAACCGCGCGTCGGGCAGCCAGGCCGGCCGCCGGCTGACCACGTGGTCGCGGTTCCGTCGCCTGCGGTCGGTGTAGCGCCACCCACTAAGGTCGGTGCGTGCTCGTTGTCGGGTTTCCCACCGGTGCCTTCCAGGCCAACTGTTATCTCGTCGCGGCGGGTGAGGGTGAGCCGTGCGTGATCGTCGACCCCGGACAGGACGCGGTCGAGCCGATCACCGAGGCGCTGCGCAAGTACCGGCTCTCACCGGTCGCGGCGCTGCTGACGCACGGCCATTTCGACCACGTCTTCTCGGTGACCCCGATCTGCGACGGCAACGACATCGCGGCGTGGATCCACCCGGACGACCGGGAGATGCTGAGCGATCCGATGAAGGGGATCAGCCAGCAGGGCCTGTCGTTCTTCGGCGGGCGCCTGGAGATGCGGGAGCCCGCCGAGGTGCGCGAGCTGGCCGACGGCGCGGAGCTGGACCTGGCGGGCCTGTCGCTGACCGTCGACCACACTCCCGGCCACACGCGCGGCTCGGTCGTGTTCCACAGCGCGCTGGAGGAGGGCGGCCGGGTGATGTTCGCCGGCGACACGCTGTTCGCCGGCTCCATCGGCCGGACCGACCTGCCCGGCGGCGACATGCGCACGATGACGGAGACGCTGCGCACCAGGATCCTCCCGCTGCCCGACGAGACGGTGGTGCTGCCCGGGCACGGCAACAGCACGACCATCGGCAGGGAACGCGCGACGAACCCCTTCCTCCTCGAGCTGGACCCCGACGCGACCGGTCCCGCGAGGGGAATGTGACGTGGCGGAGCAGCAGCCGGAGCGGGTCCCGCTCAACCTGACGGAGCTGGCCAGCACCAGGCGGCGGGGCTGCGTGGCGCTGGGCGGCGCGGTCGTGCTGGGCGCCGCGGTCGGCGGCATCGTGGCGTTGTTCGCGGGCCAGACGCCCGCGCTGGTCACGGCCGCGGTCGTGGTCGTGTTGCTGACGTTCGTGTCGTGGGTCGCCGGCCGGCGCAGGCTGTGGCTCGAGGGCAGCCGTGTCGTGGCGAAGGCGCTGGGCCGCAAGCAGGTCGACCTGCGCACGGTCGACAAGATCGAGCTGATGGTCACGGACATCCGCGGCACCAGGACCGTCGGCCTGCTGCTGACCGAGGGCCGCAGGTCGATCAACATGAGCCTGGCGGTGTACTCGGGCGCGGGCGGCCGGGAGCTGGGCATCCTGGTGCTGCGCCGCCTCGCGGACGTCCTGGCGGGCAGCGACAACACGGGTGGCCTGGTGTTCTCCCAGCTCCTGGTGGCACAGCTGCGCGCCGAGGCCAAGGGCGACGCCGCGGCGGACCGGCCGCTCTACCGCCTCGCCTCGCTGGCACCGTCGGGCAAGTTCGCCCAACGCCTCAAGCCGGAGGCCATCACCCGCTTCGTGGCCAGCCTGGACTAGGCCCGAACGGACCTGAGGGATCAGGTCCGGGTTCGGTGTCCGCGCCGTGTCAGGTCCGTGACAGCGTCGTCGGTGATCGTGGTCGCGAGAAACCGCCACGAGAGGAATCCGATGACCCAGACCGTTCCCGTCCCGCACGGCCTGCCCATGGAGCGCGACGCGAGCCCCTTCGACCCGCCACGTGAGATCACCCGGCTGCGCGACGCGCGCCCGGTGAGCCCGCTGGTCTTCCCGGACGGTCACGAGGGCTGGCTCGTCACCGGCTACGACGCGGTCCGCCAGGTCATGGCCGACACCCGGTTCAGCTCCCGGCAGGACATCGGCGTCATGCACATGCCGTACGAGACCCCCGGCATGCCCGCGGCCACCGAGCCGTCCCCGCCGATGCCGGGTGTGTTCATCGCCATGGACCCGCCGGACCACAGCCGGCTGCGGAAGAGGCTCACCGGCGCGTTCACCGTCAAACGCATGAAGACGCTCGAAGAGCACATCACCGACATCACCGAGCGGCAGCTGGACCACCTGGCGCGCCTGGCCCCGCCGGTCGACCTGGTCAAGGAGTTCGCGCTGCCGGTGCCGTCGCTGGTGATCTGCGAGCTGCTCGGCGTCCCCTACGCGGACCGCGAGAACTTCCAGGTCAACTCGGCCAAGTTCCTGGTCAAGGACCAGCCGCTGGAGGAGAAGATGGCCGCGCTGGGCGCACTGACCGGATACCTGGCCGAGCTGGTCACCCGCAAGCGCGCAGAACCCGGCGAGGACATCCTGTCCGACCTGGCCCGCCACGACGACCTCACGATCGAGGAGCTGACCGGCGCCGCCTTCCTGCTGCTGCTCGCGGGCCACGAAACCACCGCCAACATGCTGGCGCTGGGCACCTTCGCGCTGTTGGAGCACCCCGCGCGGCTGGCCGAGCTGCGCGCCGACCCGGACCTGCTGCCCGACGCCGTCGAGGAGCTGATGCGCTACCTGTCCGTCGTCGACATCCTCTACCGCTACGCCACGGAGGACATCGAGGTCGGCGGTGCGACGATTCCCGCGGGCTCGACCGTCGTCGTCTCGATGCTGGCCGCCAACCACGACCCCCGCCGCTTCGACAACCCGGACACCCTCGACCCGCACCGCAAGGCCCGCGGACATCTGTCCTTCGGCCACGGCATCCACCAGTGCCTCGGCCAGCAGCTGGCCCGCATCGAGATGCGCGCCGGTTTCGGCGGACTGCTGCGCCGCTTCCCGACCCTGGAGCTCGCCATCCCCGCCGGCGAGGTGCGGCTCAGGACCGACATGAACATCTACGGCGTCCACGAACTGCCGGTCACCTGGACCGAAACGGCCAAGTAGACGCCCGTGGCAAAATCGGCCGCGTGCAGATCGGGATGCTTGGTTCGTTCGAGGTTCGCACGGACGACGGCGTCCCAGCCGACGTGCCGGGCGCCCGGTTGCGCGGACTGCTGATCGCACTCGCGCTCGAACCGGGTCACGTGGTCCCGAAGTCGGCGCTCGTCGACTGGATCTGGGGTGAGCGCCCGCCGGCCGACGCGGCGAACGCCTTGCAACGCCTGGTTTCCCGGCTGCGGAAGGTGTTGCCGGACGGGACGGTCGAGGGGCAGCCGAACGGCTACCGGTTGACGGTGGCACCCGACGCCGTCGACGCCGTGCGGTTCGAACGGCTCGTCGCCAGGGCCCGCGACGACGAGGACCCGGAGCGGCTGCGCGAGGCCCTCGCCCTGTGGCGCGGCGCGGCCATGCAGGACGTCGGCCTGCAGGACAGCCCGGCGTTCGACGCGGCGGTCACCCGGCTCGAGGGCCTGCGCCTGACCGCCCTGGAGGACCGGTTCGACGCGGAGATCGGCCTCGGCCGCGGTGCGCGGCTGGTCTCGGAGCTGACCGACCTGGTGGCCGCGCACCCGGTGCGCGAACGGCTCGTCGCCGCGCTGATGCGTGCCCTCGTCGCGACCGGTCGCGACGCCGAGGCGCTGCTCGTGTACGAGCGCACGAGGGAGGTCCTGGCCGACTCCCTCGGCGTCGACCCCTCGCCGGAACTGTCCGAGCTGCACGTCGCGCTGCTGCGGGGCGAGGTGGGTCGGCCGCAGGAGAACCGGAAGACCAACCTGCGCGCCGAGCTGACGAGCTACGTCGGCAAGGACGACGACGTCGCCGCGGTCCGCGAGCTCGTCACCGGGCACCGGCTGACCACCCTGGTCGGGCCGGGCGGCTCGGGGAAGACCAGGCTGGCCACGGAGACCGCGCGCACGCTGCTCGACGACCTGCCGGACGGGGCCCGGCTGGTCGAGCTGGCGGCCATCGGTGCCGACGGTGACGTGGCGCAGGCGACACTCGCCGCGCTCGGCCACCGGGACGCGCTGCTCGGCGGGGCGCCGGACGCGGCACCGGCCGACCGGGTCATCGCCGCGGTCCGCGAGCGCGAGGTGCTGCTGGTCCTGGACAACTGCGAGCACGTGATCGAGTCGGCGGCGGCGTTCGCCCACCGCGTGCTCGGCGAGTGCCGGCGGCTGCGGATCCTCGCGACGAGCAGGGAACCCCTCGGCATCACCGGTGAGGCCCTGTGGCCGGTGGCGCCGTTGGCCCTGCCGCGGGAGGACGCCGACCCCGGCGAGATCGAGTCGTCCCCGGCCGTGCGGCTGCTGCGGGACCGAGCCGGCGCGGTGCGCAAGGACCTCGCGACCGACGCCCACACGATGGCGACGATGGCGCGCGTCTGCCGGGCGCTGGACGGGATGCCGCTGGCCATCGAGCTGGCCGCGGCCAGGCTGCGCACGATGACCCTCGAACAGCTCGCCAACCGGCTCGACGACCTGTTCCGCCTGCTGACCGGCGGCAGCCGGACCGCGTTGCCACGGCACCGGACGCTGCGCGCGGTGGTCGACTGGAGCTGGGAGCTGCTCACCGAGGCCGAACGGGTGGTGCTGCGCCGGCTCGCGGTGTTCTCCGATGGCGCGAGCCTGGAGGCGGCCGAGCGGGTCTGCGCGGGCGACGCGGTCGAGGCGAGGGACGTGCTCGACCTGCTGACCGCGCTGGCCGAGAAGTCGCTGGTGGTCGCCGAGGGCGCCGGGGCGCCGCGCTACCGGATGCTCGGCACGATCAAGGAGTACGCCACCCAGCGGCTCGCCGAGGCGGGGGAGTCGGAGCCGGCGCGTCGTGCGCACCTCGCGTACTTCACCGAGCTCGCCGAAACCGCGGAGCCACACCTTCGCCGCCCGGAGCAGTTGACGTGGCTCGCCGTGCTGGAGACCGAGCACGACAACATCGGTGCCGCGATGCGCGGAGCGCTCGCGGCGGCCGATGCGGACGGGGCGATGCGCCTCGCCGCGAACGCCGCCTGGTACTGGTGGCTCGCCGGGCACAAGGTCGAAGGCAATGAGCTGATCACGGCGGCCGCGGCGGTGCCCGGCGAGGTGACCGACGAGATCCGGGTCACGGTGTACGCGTTCGTCGCGCACTTCCTCACCTCCGGACGGGCCGACCAGTACCAGGCGGCGGAGTGGATCCCCAAGGTCCACGAGATCAGCCGGCGTGTTCGCGGCCGCCATCCCGCCGTGCGGCTCGTCGCCGCACTGGAGAGCATGTTGGCATCGCCGGACGTGTCCGCGTTCGAACCCCTGCTCACCGACGAGGACCCCTGGGCACGGGCCATCGCCCGGCTCCAGCTGGGCAAGATGCGGATCGTGCTCGGCGAGGGCGGGCGGGACGCGGACGAGTACCTCGAGGCGGCCCTGCGCGAGTTCCGCGCGATCGGCGAACGGTGGGGAATCTCGTTCGCCCTCACCGAGCTGGCCGAGCGGATCGCCATCCGCGGCGACTTCGCGGGTGCGTGCGAGCACTACGAACAGGCGATCGCGATCGTCACCGAGCTCGGTGCCTTCGAGGACGTCGTGCGGATGCGGCCGCGGCAGGCGGTGTTGTACTGGCTGTCGGGGGATCGGGAGGCGAGTGCCGCGGCCATGGCGCAGGCGCAGCGGCACGCGGAACGGGTCGCCTGGCCGGAGGCGTTGGCCGAGCTGGCCCTGGCGAAGGCGGAGCTCGCGCGGTGGAGCGACGACCCCGAGGAGGCACGCAGGCAGGTCGGCGTCGCCACGGACATCCTGGGCACCGAGCAGGCGCAGGTCCGTTCGATCACCGAGACCCTGCTCGGCTACCTCGCCGAGGATCTCGACGAGGCCCGCGCACACCGCGCCGCGGCCTTCGACGCGGCGTCCGAGGCGGGGTACGCGGTCATGACCGCGCAGGTCATCGTCGGGCTCGCGGACCTGGCGCTGCGCCAGGAACAGTACGAGCAGGCGGCGCGGCTGCTCGCGGCGAGCACGAGCATGCGCGGCCTGCCGGACTGTTCACAACCGGATGTGGCCCGGATCGAGCGGATCGCGCGGCGTCGCCTCGGTGCGGTGAAGTTCACCGAGGCGACGCTGGAGGGGGCGCGGGCGGACTGGCGCGAGCTGGCCGCGGTCACACTCGCCGGGTGAACTTCGTGAGGGCCCACACGTAACCGACGACGCCGATCCCGACGCACCAGGCGATCGCGGCGATCGTGTCGCCGGCCGCCGGTGTGCCGTTGAGCAGCCCACGCACGGTCTCGATGATCGGCGTGAACGGCTGGTACTGCGCGAACTGCCGGATGCCGGGGCCCATCTTCTCGGCCGGGATGATCGCGCTGCTGAAGAACGGCAGCATGATCAACGGAACGGCGGCGAACCCCGCCGACTCCGGCGTCTTCGCGGCCAGGCCGAACGCGATGGTCATCCAGGTGACGGCGAGCACCGTGAGCACGAGGAGCCCGGCCACGGCGAGCCACTGCGGGAAGGTCGCGGACGGGCTGAACCCCATCAGCAAGCCGACACCGACGATGGCCGCCATGCCCACCACGGTGCGCAGCAGAGTGGACACGACGTGACCGGTCAGCACCGCGCCGCGGGAGATGTTCATGACCCGGAAGCGGTTGATGATCCCGTTCGTCATGTCGGAGTTCACGGCGGTCGCCGTGGCGCCCATCCCGTAGCAGACGGCCAGCATGATCATGCCCGGTGTCGCGTAGTCGACGTAGTCGCCGCCGACGCTGAAACCGCCGCCGAGCACGTACACGAACATGAACATCATGACGATCGGGAACAGGATCGCGTTGAACCAGATGACCGGGTTCCGCATGGTGTGCCTGAAGTTGCGGCGCAGCATGGTCGCCGAGTCGGTCAGCGGTGAGGAAGTGGTGCTCATCGGGCCATGGCCTCCGTGCTCGAGTGACCGGTGAGGGCAAGGAAGACGTCGTCGAGGTCGGGCATGTGCACCGTGAACTCCTCGACGTCGATCGCGTACTCGTCGAGCCGGTCCAGCAGGGTCCGCACCGATCGCACGCCACCGTCGCTGGGCACCCGCAGGGCGAGGCTCTCCTCGTCCGGGGTGGAGTCGGGCAGGATCCGCGTCGCCGCGCCCAGTCGCGCCGCGTCGGCGAACCGCAACCGGACGTGGCCGCCGGGGATCTGTCGCTTCAGCTCGGCGGGCGTGCCCTCGGCGACCAGACGGCCCTGGTCGAGTACCGCGATCCGGTCGGCGAGCTGATCGGCCTCGTCGAGGTACTGGGTGGTGAGGAAGATGGTCGTCCCGTCGGCCACCAACCCGCGGACGATGTCCCACATCATCCGCCGGCTGCGCGGGTCCAACCCGGTCGTCGGCTCGTCCAGGAAGATGATCCGCGGCCTGCCGACGAGCGTCATCGCGAGATCCAGCTTCCGGCGCATGCCCCCGGAGTAGGTCGCCGCCATCTTGCGCGCCGACTCCGCCAGGTCGAACTGCGCCAGCAGCCGCGTGACGACGCGCTCGCCCTCGTCGTTGCCCAGGTGCAGCAGATCCGCCATCAACCGGAGGTTCTCCTCACCGGTCAGCAGGTCGTCCACCGACGCGAACTGACCGGTGACCCCGATCGCCGCGCGTACGGCCCTGGTCTCGGACGCGATGTCGAACCCGGCGACGCGCGCCGTCCCGCCGTCGGCCTTCAACAGTGTGGTCAGGATGTTCACCGTCGTGGTCTTGCCGGCCCCGTTCGGACCGAGCAGGGAGAAGACCGTGCCCGCCCGGACATCGAGGTCGATGCCGGCCAGCACGGCTTTGTCCTGGTAGGCCTTCCGCAGCCCGGACGCCGTGATCGCTGAATCTGTCATGCGCCCACTGTCACCGGACGGCCTGACACCGCCCCGCCCCCGGCCTGACACGGCACCTGACACGGGGGTGCGCCCGCTGACGGTCGGCTGTTCGCCCGGTCCGTGCCGGCCGGTGCGCCTACTCGGTCTGCCTGGCGGGTCGGGGTCGGCGGGCGGGGGGACGTTCCCGGTCCGGCTCCGGGCCCCGCTCCCCCGGGACCGCCCGCTCCCGCACCGGCGCTCCGTCCCGTGCGCTCGCTCCCTCGCGTGGTCGCTCCCGCACGGCCGACCGCTCCCCGCGACCGGCCTCCCGCGGCTGATCGGCCGACCGGCCGCCACCGGCGTCCCGCGGCTGACCGACCGGCCACTCCCGTTCGGCGTCCCGCCGCCGCCCGGCTGACCGCTCCCGTTCGCGGTCGGCGTCCCGCGGCGCACCGGCCGACCGGGTGCCACCGGTGTCCTGCGACCGACCGGCCAACCGCTCCCGTTCGGCGTCCCGCCGCCGACCGGCCGACCGCTCCCGTTCGCGATCGGCGTCCCGCGGCTGATCGGCCGACCGCTCGCCACCGGCTGCCCGCGGCCGACCGGCCGGGCGATCCCGCTCCGCCGGAGGCTGGCGTGGCTTCCTCGGCGCCGGCTCCTCCTCGACCGCCGGCTTCTCCTGTGCGGCCACCGCCGCCGCCAGTGCCGTGGTCAGCGGCACCGCCGCCACCAGCCCGATGCTGCCGACGAGCGTGCGCACGATCTCCTGCGCCACCGACTGCGACGTCAGGATGTTGCCGATGCCGACCCCGGAGATCGACGAGTACAGCAGCAGCGGCAACGCCGCGCCCGCATAGGCCATGACCAGCGTGTTCACTGCCGACGCCACGTGGTCGCGGCCGATGCGCAGGCCCGCCGCGTAGAGCTGTCGCCGCGTGAGCGACGGGTTCGCCGCGCGCAGCTCCCAGACGGCACTCGTCTGTGTCACCGTCACGTCGTCCAGCACACCGAGCGCGCCGATGACCACCCCGGCCAGCAGCAGCCCACGCGTGTCGATGGGCCTGTTCAGCAGCCCGACCAGCGTCGCGGTGTCCTCGTCGATCCCGGTCAGCCTCGCGAACGCCGCCCACAGCGCGCCGAGCACGCCGATCAGCGTGAGGCTCACCATCGTCCCGAGTACGGCCGTGGACGTGCGCGCGGTCAGCCCGTGCGTCAGGTACAGGACCACGAACATGATCAAGCCCGCGCCCACCACCGCGACCAGCAGCGGGCTCTCGCCGGCGAGGACCGCGGGCAGGACGAAGAACACCAGCACCGCGAAGCTGATCACCAGCGCGGCGAGCGCCTTCACGCCCTGCCAGCGGCCCAGCACCAGCACCGCCAGCGCGAACAGTCCCGCGAGCAGGACCAGTGGGATGTTCCGCTGGAAGTCCACCAGCTGGTAGGACCGGCCGTCGGTCGGGTTGCCGCCGCCGTAGGCCAGCACCACCTTGTCGTCCACCGCGAACCGCGGGGTGGCCGGCTCGATGGGGACGATCGTCCTGATCTCCCGGTTCGCCGCGGCGCCCTCGGTCATCCGGACCGTGACCACGAGGCACTTCCCGCTCTGGTCATCCGCCTGCGCGTCGCCGTTGCACGCCCCGGTGCTCGCGGCCGTGACAACCCCGTCGACGGGAGTGCCGACGCCGGCCTGGACCTTGGTGCTGCCGCCGAACGGGTACAGCCACACCGTGCCGACGGCGGCCGCGACCGCGAAGGGGATCAGCAGCACCGCGATGATCGTGCGGACCCGGCGCGAGACCGGCTCCGCCGGGGTGTGCCCGTGACCGTGGCCGTGCCCGGTCGGCAGGGCAACCTCGTGCTCGTGGTCGTTCCTGGCGCGCCTGGTCCGTTCGCGTGGTTCGCGCCTGGTCGGGCCGCGCTCATCCACCTCGTCCGGTTCGTCCCGGCCGTGCCTGGCACGCCCCGCCGCGTCGACGACCCGGGGGATGGGTTCGGTCTCGCCCTCGTACACCCGCGCAGTGTGTCAGGCCGTCAGTGGAGCACTGAACCGGAAGTGACGCGCGAGGAGGTCGTCGCACACCGCGACCGCCGCGGCCAGCCGCTCGTCCCGCGAACCGGTGAGCTTCACCCAGGGCACGCCGCGGTCGGCCAGCAGCTCCTCGAACCGTGCCGTCATCCACTCCCGCCGGTGCTCCCCGTCCCGCCAGCCGTCCTGCTCGAAGGGCACCCCCACATGGTCGGTGAGCAGGTACAGCGCGGGCCGCCGGTCCGTGCGCAGGTCCGGGTGCGCGGCGCCGAGGTACCGCTCGCACCACACGGTCGCCGCCCACGCGTCGTTGTCGCAGACGAGGAGCGGACCGCTCCGCCGCGCCGCCAGGTCCTCCCGCGCGGCCTGCGCGCGGGCGACGTCGGCGAAGTCGCCGACGGTCCAGACCAGGTCGTCCAGCGGGGGGGGAGTGCCGCCGGCCAGCGCGGGCGCGGCGGCGAGCGTGTCCGCGGTGTGCCGGCGGCCCTCCGCCGCGACCCATTCCGTGCGGTAGCGGGCCGCGAGCGCCCGGCTGAGCGTCGTCGTGCCGGTCGACTCGGCGCCGACCACGACGACCCGGGCGCAGAGCCCGGCGCGCGTGGCGGGGGCGAGGCGGTCCCAGTGGCCCGGCGTGTCGGCCCGCACCGCGGTTCCGGACACCGGCACCACCGTCCGGTCCGGGTCCACCGGCACGTGCTTCGCCCCCAGCCGGCTCGCCATCTCCGCGCCGTAGGCCTCGCTCGAGAACACGGCGTCGACCACTGCTCCGGCGGGGTCGCCGTCGGCGATGGCCCGCCGGCTGAGCACCGACCGCAGCACGCCCATGTGCAGGTCCCAGATCGCGTCGTCGTGGAAGTCCATCGGGTGGTCGTCGACGTCGCCGATGATCGCCACGCCGGCGTCGGCGGCGTGCTCCTCGGCGAGCCAGCGCACCCGGTCGGCCAGCGGGATGGACTCGACCGAGGCGGCGAGCACCGCCACCGTGGTCCGCCGCGCGCGAGCCGCGGCGGCGCGGACCAGCCGGTGGTGACCGGCGTGGGGCGGGTAGAACTTCCCCAGCACGAGGGCGTGGTTGAACATGCCAGCATCGTCCCCCACCGTCGCCGGCGCGCCGCCGACCGGTCGACGGTTTCCGGATACCGCTTGCCTTGCGGGTATTGGCATCTGTCACATTCCCGTTACTCTGAGAGACGTCGCATCGACCACATTGAGGGAGGTCACATGGACGCCGTTGAGCTGGAGGTCTGGACCACTCCGGACTTCGTCGAGTACGAGACTCCGATGGAGGTCACCGCCTACGCGATGCGTATGGAGGACTGACCACGACCCTGCCGGCGCGGGTCCCGAGGGTGTCGCGCCGGCAGCCCTTCAGCGGAGGTCTCGTGCTGTGACCCGCACCGCCGACGAGTTCGTCGCCGAGCTTCGCGGCCTGTCCCACCGCTACTGGGGCACTCATCCGTTCCACCAGCGCATGCACGCGGGCGACCTGACCCGGCACGAGCTGCGGACCTGGGCCGCCAACCGCTGGTACTACCAGTGCATGCTGCCGCGGAAGGACGCGGCGATCATCGGCAACTGCCCGGTCCCGGAGATCCGGCGCGCCTGGCTCGACAGGGTCGTCTACCACGACGGACGCTCCGACGCCGACACCGAGAGCGGCCGCGAGCGCTGGCTTCGCCTGTGCGAGGCGGTCGGTCTCACCCGGGCCGAGGTCCTGGACGAGCGGCACGTCGTGCCCGGGGTGCGGTTCGCCGTCGACGCGTACGTGACGTTCGCGCGCACCCGGCCGTGGCTGGAGGCGATCGCGTCCGGGCTCACCGAGATGTTCTCCGGCCACCTCATGCAGCGGCGCGTCGCGGACATGCTGGCCAGGTACGACTGGATCTCCCGCGACGACCTGGCCTACTTCACCAACCGCATCGAGGCGGTCTCGGCCGAGGGAAAGTCCACTTTGGACATCGTGGTGCGGCACAGCGTCACGGCCGAGCAGCAGGACGCCGCGATCGCCGCCCTGTCGTTCAAGTGCGACGTGCTCTGGGCCATGCTGGACGCGATCGAACGAGCCGCCCGCGAGCGGAGCTCGCGGAGCGAACCATGAGCACACACGCCAACGTCAGCGGCGTGTCGAAGAAACCCAAGCTGCGCAAGGGAGTTCGGCTCACCTTCGACAGGACCAGGGACACGCACGTGCTGCTGTTCCCGGAGGGCGTGCTCGTGCCCAACGCGACCGCCGCGGCCGTCCTGTCCCTGTGCGACGGCGAGTCCACTGTGGAGGAGATCGCTTCGGCGTTGGGCGAGCGGTACCGGGGCGTGCGCGCCCAGGACGTGACGGACGTGTTGGCACGCCTGGAAAGCAGAAGGGTCCTGGAATGGACGTGAGCCCGCCGCTCGGCATGCTGGCCGAGCTGACGCACCGCTGCCCGCTGCACTGCCCGTACTGCTCGAACCCGGTCGAGCTGGTCGCCCGCCGAGACGAGCTGACCACCGACCAGTGGCTGGCCGTGCTCGACGCGGCCCGCGACATCGGCGTGCTGCAGGTGCACATGTCCGGCGGCGAGCCGCTCGCCCGGCCGGACCTGCCGGTGCTGGTGGCCCGCGCGTCGGACCTCGGCTGCTACGTCAACCTCGTGACGAGCGGCCTCGGCCTCACCGCCGAACGGCTGGACGACCTCGTCGAGCGGGGACTCGCGCACGTGCAGCTGTCGGTGCAGGGCCCGGACGCCGCCGGCGCGGACCGGATCGCCGGCACGCGGGCGCACTCGCGGAAGTTGGCCGTCGCCGCACTGGTCACGGCCCGCGACCTGCCGTTGACGGTCAACGTCGTGCTGCACAGGGCCAACCACGACGTCGCCGCGCTCATCGCACTGGCGGAGCGGATGGGCGCCGACCGGCTGGAACTGGCGAACACCCAGTACTACGGCTGGGCACTGCGCAACCGCGACGCCCTCATGCCGACGCCCGCTCAGCTCGCCGCCGCGGCGCCGATCGTGCGGGCCGAGACCGAGCGGCTGCGCGGCACGATGGAGATCGTGTACGTGGTCGCCGACTACTACGAGCCGTACCCGAAGCCGTGCATGTACGGCTGGGGCGCCCGCCAGCTCACGGTCGCACCGAACGGCGACGTGCTGCCGTGCCCGGCCGCGTCGGTGATCACCACCCTGCCGACCGAGAACGTGCTGTCCCGACCACTGCGCGACATCTGGTACTCGTCGGAGTCGTTCAACGCCTACCGCGGCGAGGACTGGATGAGCGAGCCGTGCCGCACCTGCGACCGCCGCACGATCGACTTCGGCGGCTGCCGCTGCCAGGCGTTCCAACTACTGGGCGACGCGGCCGCCACCGACCCGGTGTGCTCGCGCTCCCCCAACCGCGCCGTGGTCGACCTACTGCTGCGGCCACCGCCCCGGACGCCGGACTTCGTGATGCGCGGCCCGGTGACGACCCGGTGAGGGTGCTGCTGCTCGGTACCGCGGCCGGTGGCGGGTTCCCGCAGTGGAACTGCGCGTGCCGGCTGTGTTCGGCCTGCCGTGCCAGTGACCCGTTCGTGGCGCCCCGCACGCAGGACTGCCTCGCGGTCAGCGCGGACGGTGCCGGGTGGTTCCTGGTCAACGCGTCGCCGGACATCCGTGCGCAGGTGTTGGCCACTCCGGCGCTGGCCGCCGGTCCCGGGCCGCGCGACACCCCGCTGCGCGGCGCCCTGCTGACCGACGCCGAGCTGGACCACACGCTCGGCCTCATGCTTCTGCGCGAGGGCGCCGGGCTGCGGGTGTTCGCCCCGGCCGCGGTGCTGTCCGCGCTGGAGGAGTGTTTTCCGGTCCGCGGCGCGGTCGCCCGGTACGGCGCCTGGTCCTGGGACACCGAGGTGGATCTGCCGGGCCTGTCGGTCTCGTCGTTCGCCGTGAGCGACAAGCAGCCGAAGTACGCGCGTGGTTCGGCGGCGCCCGGCCCGTGGGTGGTGGCCTACCGGATCACCGACCCGGCGACCGGGGGAGCGCTGGTGTACGCGCCGTGCCTGCGGGAGTGGCCGCCGGGCTTCGACGAGTTCGTCGCCGGCGCGGCCGTCGTGCTCCTGGACGGCACCTTCTTCTCCGCCCGCGAGATGGCGGGCACCGGGACGAGCGCGTCCGCGCAGCAGGCGATGGGACACGTGCCGATCGAGGACAGCCTGGAGCGGATCCGGTCCCACGACGGGGTGCGGTGGTGCTACACCCACCTCAACAACACGAACCCGGTACTGGACACCCGATCGGCTGAATTCGCGGCCGTGCGGGAGGCGGGTGTGGAGGTACCGCCGGACGGAACGGAGTTCGTGGTCTGACCAAGGAGGATACGATCGACGACGTGACGGAACAGGTCGTTTTGCTCGACGAGCAGGGCCGGGGCATAGGCGTGACCGACAAGGCGACCGTGCACCACCTCGACACGCCACTGCACCTCGCCTTCTCGTGCTACGTGTTCAACCCGCGCGGCGAGCTGCTGGTGACCCGGCGGGCCAGGTCGAAGAGGACCTGGCCGGGCGTGGTGACCAACAGCTGCTGCGGGCACCCGGCGCCGGACGAGTCGTTCGTGGACGCCGTGGTGCGGCGCCTCTCGGACGAGCTGGGCCTGCCGGCGCCCCGGGTCGAGCTGCTGCTGCCGAAGTTCCGCTACCGCGCGGTGATGGGCAACGGCATCGTCGAGAACGAGCTGTGCCCCGTGTTCCGCGCGGTCACCGACGCGACGCCGGCGCTGTCACCCGAGGAGGTCGACGAGTACGGCTGGATGTCGTGGCCGCTGTTCGTGAGCCTCGTGTCGGGCGGCGAGCTGAACGTGTCGCCGTGGTGCGGGGA
>NZ_JBJMIE010000454.1:0-19136 GCF_045807065.1 Actinophytocola sp.
CTCGACGCCGGCGCCGAGGACTACCTCGGCAAGCCGTTCGACCTGAACGAGCTCCTCGCCCGGCTCCGCGCGCTGCGCCGCCGCCACCTCGACACCGCACGCTCCCTCCCCCTCCCCGGCGGACGGCTCGAACTGGACACCCGCACGGCCACCTTCGAGGAGCATGCCCCGATCCGGCTGTCGATGCGCGAGTGCGACCTGCTCGCCGCGCTCGCCGGCCGGCCGGGCGCCGTGTTCACCCGACGACAGCTGCTCGCGCTCGTGTTCGACGACGCGGAGAGCGAAGCCGTGGTCGACACCTACGTCCACTACCTGCGCCGCAAGCTGGGCCGCGCGGTGATCGACACCGTCCGCGGCCGCGGCTACCAACTCGGACGTGGCCGGTGAACCGCGACCCCGACGCCCGCCTGGTCCGCGCCACGATGCTGCGGCTGGCACTGCAGAGCGCCGCCGCCGTGCTGGTCGCCGTGACGCTGCTCGGCATCGCCGTCGTGTGGATGATCCACCGCACCCAGATCACCCAGCAGAGCAACCAGCTGGACACGGCCATCGCCACCGCGGACGACGTCACCGACCCGCCCGCCGGCGTCTGGCTCGCCATCCGGCACGACGGCCGGACCAGGACCACCCCGCACCTGCCAGGAGGCCTGCCGGACGAGGCCACCCTCGAAGCGGTGGCCACCGACGGGGTCAGCCGCACCATCGACGTCCACGCCGGACACAACGAGTACCGGGTCCGCACCGCCCGCCGGGGTGACCAGGTCGTCCAGGCCGCCCTCGACCTCCGGTACGCCCACGAGGAACGCGACCGCCTCCTGCAGGTGCTGCTGCTCGTCGGCGGCGTCGGCCTCGTGCTCGCCGGCCTCACCGGCGCCTGGGTCGCCCGCCGCGCGGTCACCCCGCTGGTGAACGCACTCGCGCTGCAACGCCGCTTCGTCGCCGACGCCGGCCACGAGCTACGCACCCCGCTCACGCTGCTGAGCACCCGGGCGCAGCTGCTCCGCCGACGCCTCCCCGACGAGTCCGAGGTGGACGGTCTGGTCGCCGACGCCCGGCAGCTGGCCGCGATCCTCGACGACCTGCTGCTGGCCGTCGATCCGCGGGAGGAGATGCCGCGCCGGCCCGTCGACCTCGCGGCACTGCTGCGGGAAGCGGTCGCGGCGGCGGAGCCGGCGGCACAACAACGTGGCGTACGCCTCGCCCTGACCACCACCCCGGTGACCGTCGACGGCTACGAGGCGGGTCTGCGACGAGCGGTGAACGCCTTGCTGGACAACGGGACCCGGCACGCGCGGCACGCCGTCCGGCTGGTGCTCACCAGCACGGGCAGGCAGGCACGCCTGGACGTCGCGGACGACGGCCCGGGCATCGGCGCGGACGTCCTGCCCACGCTGTTCGCGCGGTTCACCCCGGTGCCCGCCGACACCGCCCCCACCGAGCGCCGCCGCTACGGCCTCGGCCTGTCACTGGTCAGCGAGATCGCCACCCGCCACGGCGGCACGGTCACCGCCCGCAACAACGACGAGGGCGGCGCCGTCCTGTCACTCACCCTCCCGACGAGCACCTGAGAAGGATCGGCTCACCTCGTGGCCGTCGCGCGGGGACCCGCGGTCATCGGTGCGGTCACCGGTGCGGGCGCCGCACGGGCCTCACGAGGTCAGGGCGAACGCCGCCGGTTGGGTGCGGGCGACGACCACGGGACAGTGGCTGCGGCGGATGAGGTGGCGCTCGACCGAGCCGAACAGGCTCGACGCGAGCCTCCCGCGGCCGCGGGTTCCCATGACCAGCGACGACGCCGCGCGGGACGCGGCGACGAGCACGTGCCGCGGGTCGTCGGTCGCGACCTCGGTCGACACCTCGACGTCCGGGTACGACGCGGCGAACGCGGTGAACAGCCGAGCCTGGGCGGTCTCGGACGTCCCGTCGCCGCCCCCGGTGACGCAGCGCAGGACCATCAGCGGCCTGCCGGTCCGGTGTGCCGCGGCGTAGGCGTAGGCGAGCGCGGCCTGGGACCCCGGCGACTCGTCGAAGACCACCACCACGGGCGCGGACGCCGCCGGTCCCGCCCGCTCCGCCCTCGGCACCACCGCCAGCGGGCACGGCGTGGCGGTCAGCAGGTCCCCCGGTATCGAGCCGCTGATGGCCTCGCTGAAGGGGCTCGCGTCGTCCGCGCCGACGACCAGCAGGTCAGCGACGTCCGCCGCGGTACGCAGGGCCATCGCCGGTGAGCCGGTGACGACCTCGGTGGTGACCGCGAGGCCCGGCCGGCCGGCCAGCGCCTGGGCCGCCAGCTCCGCGAGCACCGCCGCCGCGACGCGATGTGCGTCCGCGACGTCGTTCGGAAGGTGGCGGTCCGGGGCGGCCGGCGCCGGGCGGGCGGTCACCAGCCGCAGCTCGGCGTGCCGGGCGGCGGCTTCCGCGGCCGCCCAGCGCACCGCGACCCCACTGTCCCTCGTGGACACCCCGGCGACGACCCGCCGGGACTCCGTGTTCATGTCCCGTCCGTCCGGGCCACCGCGACGGGGCATTCCGCGTGGTGCAACAGGGTGTGGCTGACCGAGCCGAGGCCCATGCCGGTGAACGCGCCCCGCCCCCGGGAACCGACCACGATCAGCTGTGCGCCGCCGGCGTGTTCGAGCAACGCGCGGTCGGGGCGGTCCCGCACCACCAGCGGCCGGACCTCCACGTGGGGGAACTTCTCCCGCCACGGGACGAGCCGCTCGGCGAGCAGCTTCTCCTCCTGCCGCCGCACCGAGTCCCAGTCGACCGTGCCCGGCAGCACCGCCCACGCACCGGTCATGGTCACGTCCAGCCACGTGTGCAGGGCGACGAGCGGCACACCGCGGGCCGCCGCCGCCTCGAACGCGAACGTCAGCGCGGCGTCACTCAGCTCGGACCCGTCGACCCCGACCACGATGTCGCCGTCCGTGGGCGGCGCACCGTCCCGGGCGGCCGAGTGCATCACCACGACCGGGCAGTGCGCGTGCGCGGACAGGGCCACCGCGACGGAACCGACGAGCAGGGACGTGAACCCGCCCAGCCCTCGGGAACCGAGCACCATCAGCTGCGCGTCCCGCGACTCGGTCACCAGCACGTCGGCCGCGACGCCCGCGCGGAGGTCCGTGACCACCGCCAGGCCGGGCACGGCGCGCCGGGCGGCCTGGCTCGCCTCGGTCAACCAGTGCCGGCCCTGCTCCAGCAGCGCGGCCTCGTACTCCGGTGGGGGCGGGATCTGCCGGGGGTGCCGCACCGGGGTCAGGTGCACGACGTGGACCAGCCGCAGCGGCGCGCCGCGCCGCTGCGCTTCCGGCGCCGCCCAGCGGACCGCGTGCAGCGCGGAGTCCGATCCGTCCACGCCCACGACGACACAGTGTTCGGTCCGCTCGGCCGGGTGCACGGCGTCGTTGGTGTGCGTCATGATCCTTCCTCCTCCAGGCTGTGCCCCGATCCCGGGGCGGGGGTCTTGTCGAGGCGGCCGGTCAGGGCACCTCGGTGACGGCGTGGACCGGCCTGCGCGGTGTGGTGGCCGCCGGGTGGCCGTAGCCGATGCGCAGCACGGTCTGCGGCTGTCCGGGCTCGTCGAGCAGCACGCGGAGCGCGGCCCGCGTCGCCGGTACCTCCACCGGCTGGGACAGGAACGACGCGCTCAACCCGAGCACGGTCGCGGACAGCAACACGCGCTGCACGGCGAGCCCCGCGTGCAGGTGGTCGCGAGGGGTGTCGCCGTGGGTGGTGAGGACCACGACGAACGGGTCCCGCTCGAACGGGCGCTCCACAGTGGACGCTCGACTGAACTGCCGCGGGACGAGGAGCGAGCCCGCGGTGGGGTGCGGCCCGGCCGCGGCGCGCGGCACCCCGTCCTCGCCGCCGGTGTCGCGCCCGGTCCACGCCGCCAGCTCGCGCTGGTAGTCCGGGTCCTCCACCTGGAGGTGGTCGGCCCTGCGCAGCAGGGTCGCGAGCGTGTCGAGCCGCTTGGGGGTGTCCAGTGGGACCAGGTGCGCGCGCTCCGCCTCGGCGGCGTGCGCCAGCGCGGCCCGGTGCGGCGGCGGGACCGCTCGGTCGGTGAACGGCCGCCGGTTGGTCGCGCGGCGCGTGATGGCGTGCGCGAGCGTCGACTCCTCCGGGGTGCACGGGCGGGCGCCGCTGACGCGCAGCACCGCGAGCAGGTCGGGACGGTCATGGTCGGGCAGCAGGTCGACCACCGCGCCGCGCCCCTCGGCCCGGACCGCGAGCCGCAGGTTGAACAACGCGGCGCCGCAGGACATCCTGGCCTCCCGCGCCGCGGGGTCCACCACCGGCAACACCCGCTCCCGGTCGAGGTGCACCTCGACGAACGGCGGGGCGACCACGAACCGCCACGGCTGCGTGTTGTGCACCGAGGGCGCCCGGACCGCGGCCCGCAGAGCCCGCTCGAGCACGGCGTCCGTGGCGTTCATCGCTCGTCCTCTCCCCAGCTTCGGTTGTCTCAATGCTCGGCGTGACCGGCCGCGCGCGGCAGAGACGGAGGTCCCTGCCGGCAGGGCACAACGTCGCTCGCGCGGAGCGGCCCGAGGCCGGCGGGCGCCGTTCGCCGGACAGGACCAACGCCGCGGAGACAGGGACCTTGGACTCCAGCGCGCGCCCGCCCGCCGACCGAGACTGGTACCGAGCCGAGAGAAGTGGGAGGCGAGCGAGATGTCCGTCAAGGACCACTCGCAGCGTCCACGCACTCGTACCGATCACGCTCGCGGCCGGCAACACCTGGGTCCCGGCAGGACCCGGGCCGACCTCGATCTCGTCAAGCGGCACCCATGGCTACGCTGACCACGATGGACACGACTCGCCCGGAGTGTGCGCCAGACACCCCGGGCGAGTCGTCTTCGTGAAGGGACTTCCGTCCCCGGCGATCAGTGCCAGGAGAACAGCGCGCCGGACCGCGTAGCTCACCCCTCGTGCGGCACCGCCGACGCGCGTGCTCGGCGACATTCGGCGGGACCAGCGTGTCCACCGCACCGGAGATCCGCACGCCGGCGACCGCTCCGCGTTCGCGCTCGCCTCGCCACCAGGTCCAGCATGCGTCGCTGACGCTGCTCGTCGATGCCCGGCGCCACGGCGACCCGCTCAGGCACGCAGTCGGCGCAGGAACGGGTCGGCCGGTTCGCGGGGCACGAGCCGCACTCGCGCGTCCAGCACCTGGCAGCCGTCCGGGTGGACGACGACGGGGTTGAGGTCGAGTTCGGTGACCTCGGGGAGGGTCTCGGCGAGCCGGCTCACCCGGGTGAGGATGTCGACGAGCCCGCCGGTCGGCAGGCCGTGCTCGCCGTCGAACAGGGCTTTCGAGGACCGCAGGCCGGTCACCATGTGCTCGGCGTCCCGGCCGGTCAGCGGGGTGAGGCGGGCGACGCGGTCGGCGATGAGGTCGGTGTCGGTGCCGCCGAGGCCGAACACGACCAGCGGCCCGAACACCTCGTCGGCGTCGACGCCGACGATCAGCTCGCGGCCCGGCGCGGCCATCGGTTGGAGCAGCACCCCCTGCACGGCGGAGCCGAACCGGTCGCGGAAGTTCGCGAGCGCGGTCCGCAGGCCCTCTTCGGTCGCGACGTTCAGCGCGACACCGCCGGCGCGGGCCTTGTGCAGCACGCCCGCCGCGACCACCTTCACGGCGACCCGGCCGCCCAGCTCACGCAGGGCCGTCACGGCGGACTCGGTGTCGACCGCCAGCACCGAACGCACCGCGGGGATGCCGAACAGGCCCAGCAGCCGCATCGTCGCGTCCGGTGCGAGCCAGCCGCCGCCGGGTTGGGCGCGCAGGAACTCCCGCACCAGCGCGTGCGCGCGGTCGAGCTGGAGGTCACCCGGGTCGACCGGGGTGCCGGGGGGTTGGCGGCGCCAGCACGCGTAGGTCGCGAGCCGGCCGAGCGCGGCCGCCGCCGCGGCGGGGTCGGCGAAGCTGGCGGTGGCGGGCGCGGGGTTGCGGGCATCGCCCAGGCCGGTCACGGACGCGAGCTGGCCGGGGCGGGCGACGAGCACGGTCTTGCGCCGCTGCCGGGCGATGGCCGGGGCCGCGGTGACCGGGTCGGCGAGCGCGGTGGGCACGCCGGCGGCGAGGACCGCGTCGATGTTCTCGTCGCCGAGCAGGATCTCCAGGCAGGCCGCGAACGTGGGCGCGTCGATGCCGGCCGTGGTGTCGATGGGGTTGTCCAGCGTGGCCTGTTCGGGCAGCAGCGCGGCGAGCTTGTCCCGGGTTCCGGCCGCGACCCCGGGCAGGACCAGCCCGTTGTGGACACACGCGTCGGCGGCCAGCACCCCGGCACCGCCCGCGTTGGACAGGACCGCCACCCGGTTCCCCGCGGGCAGCGGCTGCCAGGCGAGCGCGGCGAGCACGTCGGTGACCTCGCTGACCGTGTCGACCGCGATCACGCCGGCCTGGGAGAACAACGCGTCCCTGGTCACGGCCGGCGTCGCCGCGGCGGCCGTGTGCGACGCCGCCGCGCGCTGGGCCACGTCACTCTCCGCGGACCGCACCGCGATGACCGGCTTGACGCGGGCGAGACCGCGGGCCAGGCGGCTGAACTTGCGCGGGTTGCCGAACGACTCCAGGTACAGCACGGCGGCGTTGGTGTGCTCGTCGTGCCGCCACCACAGCAGCAGGTCGTTGCCGCTCACGTCGTACTTGTCGCCGGTGGACACCATCGTCGAGACGCCCAACCCGAGCTGGCGCAACAGCTCGACGAGGGCGATGCCCACGCCACCCGACTGCGTCACGATCCCGACCTTCCCCGCCGGCACGTCGCCGCGGGCGAACGTGGCGTCCATCCCGACCGCCGTGTTGACCACCCCGACGCAGTTCGGCCCGACCAGCCGCATGCCGTGCCGCCGCACCGACGCCAGCACCCGCGTGGCGAGGTCGGTACCCGACAACCCGGCCGAGATCACGACCACCGCGGCAATGCCCGCGCGGCCGCACTCCTCGACGACGTCCGGCACGGCGGCGGCCGGCACGCAGACGACCGCGAGGTCGGGTGTCCCGGTCAGCTCGGCCACCGACGGCCGGCACGGCACCCCGGCGATGTCCCCGCCGATCTCCGCGGCGTGCGGGTTGACCGCGAACAACCGGCCGGTGAACCCGCCGTCGAGCAGGTTCCGCAGCACCGCGTGGCCCACCGAGCCAGGCCGCCGGCCGGCCCCGACCACGACGACCGACGCCGGGCGCAGCACCTTGGCCAGGCTCGCCACGTCGGCCACCCGGTCCCGCTCGTCCACCGCGGCGGCGAACGCCTCGTCCTCGGTCAGCGAGATCTCCACGTGCCGCTCGGGTCCGTCGGTCGTCATCCGGTACGGCAGGCCCGCGTCGGCGAAGACGCGGATCATGCGGTGGTTCTCGGCGAGCACCTCGGCCACGAACCGGGTCACGCCGCGGTGGCGCGCCAGCGAGCCCAGGTGCTCGAGCAGCAGCGTGCCCAACCCACGGGCCTGCACGGTGCCGTCGACGACCAGCGCGATCTCCGCGGTCGTGCCACCCGGCATCGTCTCGTAGTCGGCGGCACCCACCAGTTCCTCGCCCAGCCAGGCACCGACCGCGGCGTGCGTGCCGTCGGACGTCCGGGTGATCCGCCTGGCGGTGACGTCCACCACCCTTGTGCCACTGCCGAAGAAGCGGAGATAACTGTCGTGTTCGGACAGTCTCTTGTGGAGGGACAGTACGGTGCCGGCGTCGTCGGCGCCCAGAGCCCGGATCAGGACGACCCGGCCGTCGGCCAGCAACGCCCGCACGCCCTCGGTGCCGACCACCGCGCTCATCGGGGGCTCCACGTGGCGCGGGGACGGGCGCCGTCGTCACGGTCCACGACCGGCACCGCGCCGATGGCGTTGCGCGACGGGACCGCGGCGACGGTCGCGAAGGGCGCACCGGCCCGCACCGAGACCGGGCACCGCGTCATCGCGTCTCCGACGGTCGCCGCCGCCACTCCGGTGGTCACCGCTGCCGCGTGCATCACGCCTCCCTCGAACGTCGCTCCCCCTGGACACCAGCCTCGCCACGCGGCGGCTCGGTGCGCAGAGGCGTAGGCAACGACGGAGGTCGTCGAAGGTCCCGCCACAGGTCCCGGCGGGTGCGGGACCTTCGGCCGGGCCGCGGACGGCGCCTCAGGGCAGGGGGCAGTTCGGCGAAGACTTCAGTCGCGTGTCCTCAGTGGACGATCCGGTTTGTCCGTGCCTACGGATTTCCCTACGCGACAACGAGTCCTGTCCTTCACCATTCTGATTGTTCGACCGTCGAAGGAACTGCTGGCGATACAGTACCTAGGGAGGTGGACATGACGAACGCCGAGCGCATGCCCGACGACCTGCATGACGCGACCCTGGCACGCCTTCTTCGTCAGTTGACCGTCGAGACCGATCGCTTCGCGGAGATGTTCGGTGAGGCGCACGGGCTGCACCGCACGGACCTCAACGCCCTTGTCGTGATCATGGCGGCCACGCGCCGCGGCCGACAGATCTCACCCGGCCAGCTGGCACGGGCGTTGCACCTCAGCGCGTCGGCCACCACCACCGTGCTCGACCGCCTCGAGATCGCCGGATACGTCGAGCGGGACCGCAGTTCCGACGATCGGCGGCGGGTCGAGCTGCGGATGTCGGATCGGATCGTCCGGATGGGGGAACAGTACTTCCGGCCGCTCGGCGTCGAGGTGTCCCGGGCCTGGGCTCGGTTCACCCCGCAGGAACGGGTCACGATCATCGAGTTCCTCACCGCCAGCATCGACGCCACGCTGCAGGTCCGGGCCCGGCTCACCGGCAACGAGGGTTGACCCGGCGTCACGACCGGCGGACCGCGGTCGCCACCAGCGCGAGCCTCGGCAGCTCGGCCACGGCCCCGGTACCCGTCCGGCGAACAGTGAGTTCACGGCACCAGCCCCCGGTGCGGGACGGGACGTCGCCGTAGTCGTAGCGCACGTTCCGCGTCAGCCAGTCCAGCAGGTCGGTCCGGCCCATCCGCAGGCCGTACATGGCGGTCAGGTACCGCAGCAGGCTGTCCACCGCGCCGGTCTCGGTCGCGCCCCACAGGCGGATCGGGTCATAGACCTCGGTCACCGAGACGTCCGAGAAGCCCGTGCCGCGCAGCAGGCCGTGCAGCTCGGCGCGGGTGACGTGGCGGTAGTCGTGGCCGGCGGCGGTGCGATGGTGCACGACCTCGGCGAACCACCGCGCGACCGGCGAGCCCTCCTCGAAGTCGTGGACGAGGATCCGGCCGCCCGGCCGCAGGACGCGGAACGCCTCCGCGCACATGGCGACCCGGTCCGCCACGTGGTGCGTGCCGTACGCGATCAGCACGCCGTCGAAGACACCCTCGCGGAGGAAGAGGAACTCGGCGCTCTGCCGCAGCGCCGGCAGACCGCGGTCCAGTGCGGCCGCCACCATGTGGCCGGCCAGGTCGCTGGTCAGGATCGGACTGGCCGGGTCGTCCGCGGCGAGTGAGCGCCACGCCCTGGTGACCAGGCCGTCCCCGCCCAGCACGTCCAGCAGGCGCAGGCCGGGCGGCAGGGCGGCGAGGTCGGGGTGACCGGTGAGCATCCGCAGCAGGGCCGTGATGCCGGTCAGCCGGGCACCGGTGCTGCGCTGCGCGTCGCGGTAGGAACGGCCCCTGCCGCCGTCGTCGTCGGTCTCGAACTCGTTGCGCTGCCGGGCCAACCGGGCCAGGGCGTCGGCCGCCCCGGCCCGGTCGAACGCGAGCACGTCGGCGAAGTGGGGATGCTCCCGGCGGAAGATCTCCTCGACGTCCCGGCTGCTGAGGTTGGGCAGGTAGCCGGCCGGCTTCGCCGGTGCGGGCCACACCGATGTTCGCTCCACGTGTCCTCGTCAGCGGTAGCGGGGCGTGCTGCGCGACCACCGGAGGTTGCCGTACATGCACGACCGCAGCCCGTCCACATAGGACAACAGCACCGGGTCCGCACCGGCGGTGACGGTGGCTTCCAGCCGCAGGTACGCGTCCAGCTCCTCCTGGCAGATGCGCATGCCCTCCGCCAGCATGCCCTCCGCCAGCGCGCCGTCCGCCGGCTCGGCCGGCGCCAGCAACCACAGCAGGTTGGTGTCGTTGAGCGGGCTGCCCGCCTCCTTGTGACGGGAGTAGATGTCGTTGGTCCAGCTGATGAACGCGGCCGCGTGCACGGTCAGCCGCCGCACGTCCGGCCGGGCCGCCAGGTGGGGCGGCAGGATGGTGCCGGCGTCGTGGCCGACCAGGGTCAGCAGCACGAGCGCGGCCGACGTCATCGGGCGGGTGACCGCGTACCAGTCGGCCCGCACCGGCACGCCGGCGGCGTGCCAGGTCAGCTCCAGCAGCGCGCCGTACAGCGCGGACGACAGCTCCCGCGCGAACCGGTGCGCCCGCACGGGGTCGCCGGCGGCCAGCCGGTCGAGCAGGCCGGCGAGCGCGTCGAGGCAGCGCCGCTGACCGGGGTCGACCTCGGACGTGGGTGGCTGCCAGTGCGCCAGGGGGTCCAGCAGGCGTTCGCAGGACACCAGCAGCGCGGCCACCTCGTCCGGGCGGGAGTCGTGGTCGCCCTGGTCGAGGTAGCGGTCGTCGAACGCGAAGAGCCACGAGATGACCTGTCCGGCCAGCACCGCGTGGTCGACCGGCGCGTGGGGCATGGCCCAGGCGGCCAGCTCGCCGAACCGGCCGGCCCGGAACACGGCCAGCTCCTCGTCGCTGGTGGCGATCCCGCTGGTGCGCACCCAGTCCAGGACCGCCGCCTCGATCCGCGCGGCCTGCGGGTGCACCGGGGTGGTGAACGGGAAGCGCGGCTCCTCGTCCGGCTTCTCCAGCACCAGGACGGTGTACCAGCAGCTCTTCCGGTAGATGTCGAGGATCATCGGGCAGCCGACGTCCATGACCTTGATGAAGTCCTCGCCGTACTGGGCGACCAGGGCGTCGCGGTTCTCCCAGTAGAGCTGCTGCCACATCACCCAGGTGTGGTCGACGCGCATCTCCTCCTGCGGCTCCACGACCCGCTCGACGGTGAACCCGGCGTCGGTGGCCGCGGCCGCCAGCTCGTCGACGGACGGGAGCGGGCTCATGTGGAAGCCGTGCTCCCACATCTGCGTCTCGACCTCGGTCATCGGCTGGCGGCGCGTCATCATGGCGACCAGGGCGCGGCCACCCGGCCGCAGCACGCGGTGCATCTCCCGCAGGCCGAGGGCCCGGTCGGGGACGTGCTCGAAGCTCTCCACGGCCCACGCGGTGTCGAACGACCCGGCCGCGAACGGCAGGTCCATGGCGTCGCCGAACCGGAAGCGGACGCGGTCGGCGAGGCCGGCCCGTGCCGACCGCTCACCGGCCTGGGCGATCTGGACCCGGCTGATGTTCGCGCCGGTGACGTCGAGCCGGTGGCGCTCGCCCAGCCGCAGCGCGGTGTTGCCGGTGCCGCTGCCGACGTCCAGGTGACGCCCACCCGGTCGCGGCGCGAGGAGACCGACGAGGTAGTCGACCATGCGTTCCTGGGAGAGCGAGACGTTCTCGACCGTGGCCCGCTCGGGCAGGTCCTCGCCGGGTGGCCAGACGCCGGAGTGGAAGCTGCGGCCCAGCGCGATGTCGAAGAACGCGGAGAACTGGTCGTACCACGCGCCGACCGCCGCCGAGGTGGTCGACTCCGGGCCGGCACCGGCCTCCTCGGGCCTGCGCACGACGCACACCGCGTAGCCGATCTTGTTGGTCAGGATGCCGTACAGCGAGGCGATGCCGAAGTCCATCATCCCCAGGACGTCCTGGCCGTACTCGGCGAGCAGCGCCTCGCGGTTCTCCTGGTAGAGGTCGTTCCACAGGTGCCAGGTCCGCACGATCTGGAAGTCCTCGAAGGGCTCCAGCAGCCGCTCGACCTCGAGACCGGCCGCGCTCGCCGCGGCCGCCAGCTCGGCGGGCGCGGGCGGCGGGCAGATCTCGAAACCGCTCTGCCACACGGCCGTCTCGGTCTCGTCCAGCTCGAACCGCTTGCTGTTGACCGCGACCAGCCCCCGGCCGCCCGGCCGCAGCACCCGGCGGATCTCGCCGAACGCCTTGACCCGGTCGCTCATGTGGTCGAAGCTCTCCACCGCCCACGCGAGGTCGAAGCTCGCGTCCGGGTACGGCAGGTCCATGCCGTTCCCGTACTCGAACCGCACCCGGTCGGCGAGCCCGGCCTCCTCCGCCCGCTCGGCGGCGGCACTCACCTGGGCGCGGCTGACCGTGCACGCGGTGACCTCGACCTCGTGCTTGGTGGCGAGCTGGAGCGCGGTGCGCCCGCTGCCACAGCCGATGTCGAGGAGCCGCTGACCGGGCCGCGGGCGCAGGAGCGCCGCGAGCTTGTCGACGTGGCGTTCCTGGGCGTGCCAGAGCTGGTCGCGGGTGCTCACGCCGCTGTCCCGCTCCGCCGTGTCGCCCGGGTCCCACGCCCCGGCGTGGTGGCTGCGGCCGAGGATCAGGTCGAACAGGACCGAGTAGTTGTCCAGCCAGGTCCCCACCCGTTCCGGTGTCGGCAGTGCGGAGTCGGTGGCCGAGGTCGTGGTCATGGGGGTACCTCCGAAAGGTGCGGCAGGGTCGGGCCGGGGGTCAGACGGTGGCGGACTTCCGCGCCGGGCGCGGCACGCGGCGCCGGCCGGGGGTGAACGCGACCGGCAGGTGACGCAGCGCGTAGGTCTCCCCCGCGTCGGGGAAGCGTTCCCCCGGCCCGGTGACGCGGAAGTCGGGCAGCCGGGTGAGGATCTCGTCGAGCATCACCTGGAACAGCACGGTGGCGAGGTTGGCGCCGAGGCACCGGTGCTCACCGACGCCGAAGGCGAGGTGGCGGACGCGCGGCCGGTCGACGTCCAGCTCGTCGGGGCGGTCGACGAACCCGGAGTCCCGGTTGGCGGCGGCGAACATCAGCAGCACCGGGTCCCCCGCGCGCAGGTGCTGCCCGAAGAACTCCGCGTCGCGGGTCACGGTCCTGGCCAACCCCGTCACCGGGGTGTCGTGCCGCAGGAACTCCTCGGTCGCCGCGGGGAGCAGCCCGCGGTCGGCGACCAGCCGTGCCCGCAGGTCCTGGTCCTCGTCGAGGCGGACCAGCGCGTTGCCGACCAGCCCGCTGGTGGTGTCCATGCCCGCGAGGAACAGCGTGAACGTGTACATGCTGACCTCGAGCGGGTCGAGCGCGCGCCCCTCCACCCGCCCGCGCATGATGCTGCTGAGCAGGTCGTCGCCGAGGCCGTTCGCCTCGCGCCGGCCCACCTCCTCGGCGATGTCGGCGAACAGCTTCCCCGCGGTGGCCAGGGTCCTTGCCTCGTCGGTGGTCCTGTCGTGCATGAGGAAGTGGACGCAGTCCACCCATTCGGGCCAGCGGTGCTGCGCGAAGCCGAGCATCGCCAGGATCGTGCGGGCCGGCAGCGGCGTCGCCAGCTCGGCCGCGATGTCGCACTCGCCGCGCTCGACGAACTCGTCGACCAGCTCGCCGGCCATCTCGCGGATCGTCGGCTCCAGTGCGCGGACGGCGTTGGCGGTGAAGTGCCGCGCGGTGACCGCCCGCAGCTCCCTGGTGAGCGGCGGGTCGCTCTCGATCGGCAGCAGCGGCGCGGGAATGGGTGAGGCCGGGATGCCCACCGACGGGCGGGAGCTGAAGAGGTCGTCGTCCCGCAGCGCGGCCTCCACCGGCTCGTAGCCGGTCAGCACCCAGTAGCCGCCGTGCGCCTCGGTGTGGGCGACCGGGCACCGCGCCCGCAGGTCGGCCATGACCTCGTAGTTGCGGGCGCAGAAGTCCGCGGAATGGTGGTCGAACTCGACCTCGGCGCGCGGGTTGGTCGCTGTCATCGGTGTGTCCTTCCGGTTCGTGGGGTCACCAGGCGCGCACGCCGGCGAAGTGCGCCGCGCCGACCAGGACCTCACGGCAGGCGTCACTCATCGGTGCCTCGTCGATGGCCAGCACGGCCTCCCGGGTGAGGCCGGTGATCACCCGCTCCAGCTCGTCCGCGGCCCCGGTGCGGCGGAGCAGCGCGCGCACGGACTCCAGGTCGAGCGCGCCGGCGCCCAGCAGCGCCGCGTCCGCGCCCTCGGCGTGGTTCTCGAGAATGGCGAACAGGCGGGTCGCCTTCTGCTGCAGGATGTCCCCCGCGACGGGTTTGCCGGTCTGCTGCTCGTCGCCGAAGATGTCCAGCAGGTCGTCGCGGTGCTGGAACGCCTCGCCGATCGCCCTGCCGTAGCGGCGCAGGTACGGCGCCAGCTCGTCGCCGCGCGGGGTCAGCGCGGCCCCGACCAGCAGCGGTCCCTCCACGGTGTAGCTCGCGGTCTTGAGCAGGGCGGTCCGCGAGTAGAGCGCCGGGTCGTGCCGCACCGCGGCGGCGCACTCCAGGTCGAGGTACTGGCCGAGCATCAGCTGCGTGGCCGCCCGGAAGAACACCCGCCGCGCCGGCGCGGGCAGGGAGGCGGTCAGCTCGCCGCAGACCAGGAACGCGAGGTCGCCGAGCAGGATGGCCATGTTCTCGCCGTAGCGCTCGGCGGCGCCCCGCAGGCCGAGCGCGCGGTGCCGGTCGGCGAACAGGACGTGGATCGTCGGCCGCGACCGGCGGACCGGCGCCTCGTCCATCACGTCGTCGTGCACGAGCGCGAACAGGTGCAACAGCTCCAGCACGGCGCCGGCCTCGATGACGCGCTCGTCGTCCGGGTCCCCGCCGGCCGCGGTGAAGGCCCAGTACACGAACGCGGGGCGGATGCGCTTGCCGTTGGCCAGGGCCATGGCCCGCAGCGGGGCGAGCCCCGGCGAGTCGTGCTCGAGGACCGCCGCGCTGTCGGCCACCACGCGGTCGAACAACGTGGACAGCCGGGCGTCGACCCGACGCCGCACCGCGCCGAGGTCGGCGTGGAACCGTGCCATCACCCGCTCGTCCGGCGCGCTCATGCCGAACCCGGCCGGACCGGGTCGTGTCTCCACGCTCATGGCGGCCTCAGCGCACGGCCGCGGTGGCCACCTGCGCCACCCGGCCCGCGAAGCCGTCGTACAGTTCCCGCACCAGGTCCTCCCGCAGGTCCCGCTGGTCGAAGGTCACCATGGCCTCCAGGTCGCCGCCCGGCCTGCGGTGCAGCCGGAACATCAGCCCGACGTCCCCGGTCGGGCCGACCTCGGTGCTGGACAGCACCCGGCCGCGGGCCGGCCCGAAGGCGATCTCCGTGCCCGCCGGGTCCGCGGCGATGTACTGGAACATGCAGATGCCAGCGGGCTCGGTGGCGACCGCCGCCAGCACGTCCTGGTGCAGCGAGAGCACGTCGATGGCCGGGAAGTGCGCCCGGTCGTACGCCTCGCGGACGACGTCCCGCACGGTCGGGGTCAGGCTCGGCCAGTCGGCGTCCGGCGGGATGACGACCCGCAGCAGCGCCGGGTGGATGAACTGCCCGATCATCTCCCTGACCTCCGGGCGGTCCCGCTGCTCGAAGGCGGTCACCGCCAGGATGTCGCGGGTCAGCCCGCGGTCGGCCATGGCGAGGCAGAACCCGGTGAAGAGCGTGGCGAACAACGTGGTGCGGTGCCGCAGCGCCCACCGTTCCAGCGCGGCCGCGCCGGGCGCGTCCAGCAGCGGCAGCCGCATCGCCTGGGTGCGTGGCGGCGTGCTCCAGTCCCGGGTCAGGCCGGGGGCGAGCGGGATGGGGCGGGCGCCGGCGAGGTGGTGCCGCCAGTACTCCCGGTCGGCGTCCAGCCGGCCGCGGACGCTCTCGATGCGTTCCGCCACGTACTCGCCGAACCGCACCGGCGGCGGTGGACCGTCCACACCGGACAGTCGCGCGGTGTAGAGCCGGCCCAGCTCCGCCATCGCGAGGCCCAGCGACGACGGGTCGGTGTGCACGTGGTGGATGATCAGGTTGACCAGGTGGCTCCCGTCGTCGAGCCGGACCACCTGGCCGCGGACGAGGGGCGGTTCGTCGACGGGCACCGGGGTCCCCGCCCAGACGGCCGCCAGCTCGGTGGCCAGCGCCGCGTCACCGGAACGCACGTCCAGGTGCGCGCCGCGGTGCGGGTGCACCCGCTGTACCCAGCCGTCGCCGTCCTTGACGAGGTCGCTGCGCAGGACCTCGTTGCTCGCCACGAGGTCGTCGTAGGCGGCGTCGAGCAGCTCGACGTCCAGCTCACCGGTGACCAGGGCCGAGATCGCCATGGCCATGTGCGGTCCGGTCGCGTCGCCGGGAATCAGGTCCTGGGCGATCATGAGCGTGTACTGGAACATGGCCGCGGGCCAGGTCGACAGCATGCGTCTCCCTACCACGAAATTCACGAACAAATGGGATGGGAAAAAGCGAACCGAACTCACCGGATTCTCGGCTCGTTCGGAAGCTACCACCCGTGGCAGCGTTGTGACCAGGGCCGAAAACCTTACTGTTTTCGAAACAATCGAGAGTCGAAGAACCGGCGCGATTCTTTGCTCGGGCCAGGTTCGCCTGGTTGACTGGCGAGCGCCGACAACCATTGCGGACCTTTCGGTTTTATGGGTTCTCTGGCTCGACGATTTCGGGCCGATTAGGAGCGGTGATGCATCCGAAGACCACGCGCACGATCAGCCCGGCGGAGTGGGGCGACCTGCGGCGGACGGTCGCGCTGCGCGCGGAGGGCCGCCGGGCCGTCGCGACCGACGCCGCCTACGCGACCCCGATGCCGCGCGAGGTGAGCCTGCAGCTGACCTACCGCTGCAACCTGCGGTGCGAGCACTGCTTCCAGTGGAGCGACCAGGGCTTCTTCCAGGACTTCAGCAAGGAGAAGCAGCGCACCGAGCTGGACCTCGGGATCGTCGAGAAGGTCCTGCGCTCGACCGAGGAGACGAACGCGAAGGTCTTCCTGTGGGGCGGGGAACCGCTGATGTACACCAGGTTCGCCGAGCTGGCGGACCTGCTCGCCGGCACCCGGCGCGTGGTCAACATCTGCACGAACGCCCTGCTGATCGAGCGCAACATGGACCACCTGCTCAAGATCGGCTCCGGGCTGCGGTTCCTGGTCAGCCTCGACGGCCTCGGCGCGGACCACGAGGCGTTGCGGGGCAAGGGCACCTTCCCGCGCACCATCAGGAACGTCCAGGCGCTCCTGGACCGGCAGCGGTCCGGCGATTTCGCGGGCGAGGTCTCGCTGTCCTGCATGGTGAGCAACGAGACCATCGGCTCGATGTACGAGTTCATGGAGTGGGCGGAGGAGCTGGGCGTCAACTCGGTGTACTTCCAGTTCCCGTGGTACATCAGCCCTGCGGTGGCCGAGTCGATGGACCGGCTGTACGAGGAGTCCTTCTCCTGGCTCAACCCGCCCCCGCCCGGCACCAAGCCGGCGTGGCACTCCTACACCTACCGCCTGCTGCCCGAGAACGTCGACACGCTCAAGGAGTCCATGGCGCGGCTCGCCGAGCGCCGGTGGCGCGTGCGGGTGCGGTACCAGCCGCAGCTGGAGGCCGACGAGGTGGACGAGTTCGTGCTCGGCACGCCGCGGCCGGCGCAGAAGCGCAGCCGCTGCCTCGCCGTCTCCAACCGCCTGGAGGTGCACGCGGACGGCAAGGTCAGCTCGTGCAAGTTCTTCCCGGAGTTCGTGATCGGCGACCTCAACGACGACAGCGTCGAGGACGTGTGGCAGGGCGAGGCGTTCCGCCGCGTGCGCACCGTCCTGCGCGGGACCAGCCTCATGCCGGTGTGCTCGAAGTGCATCCTGTTGTACCTGAACGGAGTCTGAGCGTTGACCGAAGCGCAGCCCCGCGTGGCCGCCGCCACGTACGAGTCGGTGTCGGGACGGACCAGGGCCGTGCTCGGTGAGGTGCTCGGCAACCCGGCACTCGCCGCGACGATCACCGACGACACGGACATCATCCACGATCTCGGCCTCGACTCGATCCAGGCGATCAACTTCCTGCTCGCGCTGGAGGACGCGTTCGACGTGGAGCTGGAGTTCGAGGAGCTGACCTACGAGCAGCTGCAGAGGTTCTCGCAGGTGTGCGGCTTCGTCATCGCCGCGCTGGAGTCGTCGTGACCGCCTCCCGGACGGTCCGGCTGGGCACGTTCGACGTCGAGCGCCGGTGGCGGCCGGCCGGGCTGGCGCAGCTGCCCGCCGTCCGCGACCCCGACGCGGACCGCACCGCGGCCGCGATGGACGAGCTGCTCGCGTGGTCGTGCGAGCCCGGTGACGTGCTGGTCACCGGGGAGGACGTGCCCGCGTCGTTCCTGGCGCTGCTGGGCGGGTTCGGGATCGAGGTCACCCACCGGGTCGCCCCGCCGGCCGCCGAGGTGTCCAGTGTGGAGGGTCGCCTGCTGGGCGCGGCGCCCGGCGACCTGTACGGCGGGGCTTTCCGGCCGTACGCCGTCCTGCCGGAGACCGCGCCGCTCGTCGCCGCCTACGGCCTGCGCACCCCGCCCGCCGACCTGGCGACGGTGTGCCGGGTCAGCTCGAAGTCGTGGTCCAACGCGCTGGTGTGCGAGCTGGGGCTGCCCGGCGCCGGTGTCCTGGTCGACTCGGTGCCCGCGCTGGTCGACGCGGTGGCCCGGTTCGACGGCGCGCCCGTGCTCCTCAAGGACCCGTACGGCGTCGGCGGACGCGGCATCATCGAGGTGTCGTCGCCACGCGTGCTCAACACGGTCTGCCGGGTACTGACCAGGCAGGCCGAGCGCGGCCTGGCCGTGGAGCTGCTGGTGCAGCGCAAGCTGGACAAGGTCGCGGACTTCTCGGCGCAGTTCGACGTCACGCCGCGGGGCCGGGTGGACTGGCGCGGCGTGCAGGCCTTCGACAACGTCGGGTTCTCCCACGTGGGCACCCGGCCACCCGCCGCGGCCGTCGGCAGGCGGCTCGACGAGGTGGGGTACCGGGCGGTCATGACCGACGTCGGCGCCGCGCTGGCGTCGGCGGGATACCACGGACCGGTCTGCGTCGACGCGATGATGTTGCGGGACGGCACGGTCGTGCCCGTCCTGGAGGTCAACCCGAGGATGTCCGTCGGGTTGCTGACCATGCTGGCGGCCCGACGGCTCACCGGCACCGTCACCGGCGCCCGGCTGGCCGTGCGGACCGTGCGGTGCGGCGACGACGCGTGGCAGGTGTTCGACGACCTGCTGGCACACCTGCGTGCGCGGGACGTGCTGCTCTCCCCCGGCGGCACCGGCCTGTTGCCGCTGGCCGTCAACACGCTGCGCACGTCCCGGGGGAAGCTGA
>NZ_JBJMIE010000455.1:0-8434 GCF_045807065.1 Actinophytocola sp.
ACGCACGAGGAGCTGTTCACCCTCACGGTGAAGGGCGAGTACAGCTCCTACTAGGACTATCCGGTCATCCTGTACCAGGTCCAGACGAAGTACCGCGACGAGGCGCGGCCCCGCGCGGGCATCCTGCGCGGGCGCGAGTTCCTCATGAAGGACTCGTACTCGTTCGACCTGGACGACGACGGGCTGGTGTCGACCTACCTCAAGCACCGCGACGCCTACATCAGGATCTTCGACCGGCAGGGCCAGAAGTACGTGATCGTGTCGGCCATGTCCGGCGCGATGGGCGGGTCCGCGTCCGAGGAGTTCCTGGCCGAGGCGGTGACCGGCGAGGACACGTTCGTGCGCAGCACGGGGTCCGACTTCGCCGCCAACGTGGAGGCGGTCCGCACGCCCGCGCCGCCCGCGCAGTCCATCGAGGACAAGCCCGCCGCGCAGGTGCTCCACACGCCGGACACCCCGACCATCGAGACCCTGGTCGCCTTCCTCGGCAAGGCGGGCCTGGGGCGGGCGTTCACCGCGGCGGACACGCTCAAGAACGTGCTGCTGAAGACCCGCGCTCCCGGCGAGGACAGGTGGGAGCTGCTCGCGGTCGGCGTGCCCGGTGACCGCGAGGTCGACATGAAGCGGCTGGAGGCGGCGCTGGAGCCGCGCGAGGTGGCGATCCTCGAGGAGGCCGACTTCGCGGAGAACTCGTTCCTGGTGAAGGGGTACATCGGGCCGAAGGCGCTGCAGGACAACGGGGTCCGGTACCTCGTCGACCCACGGGTGGTGACCGGCACCGCGTGGGTGACCGGCGCGGACAAGGCCGACCACCACGTGGTGGACCTCGTGTGCGGACGGGACTTCACCCCGGACGGCACGATCGAGGCGGCCGAGGTGCGCGAGGGCGACCCGTCGCCGGACGGCCACGGCACGCTCGTCGCCGCGCGCGGCATCGAGATCGGGCACATCTTCCAGCTGGGCCGCAAGTACGCGAACGCCTTCCAGCTGGACGCGCTCGGCGCCGACAGCAAGCCGATCCGGATCACCATGGGCTCCTACGGCATCGGGGTGTCGCGGCTGGTGGCCGCGATCGCCGAGCAGTCGCACGACGACCACGGGCTGATCTGGCCGCGCACGGTCGCCCCCGCCGACGTGCACGTGGTGATCGCGGGCAAGACCGACGACATCCGCGCGGGCGGCGAGAAGCTCGCGGCGGACCTGGACGCGGCCGGCCTGTCGGTCCTCCTCGACGACCGGACGGCCATGCCCGGCGTGAAGTTCGCGGACGCGGACCTGATCGGCGTGCCGACCATCGTGGTGGTCGGTCGCGGCCTCGTCAACGGCGTGGTCGAGGTCAAGGACCGGCGTACCGGCGAACGCACGGAGGTCGCCGTCGACGACGCGGTGCGGCACCTGACCGAGCTGGTGAGCTGAGCCCGGCGCGCTGAAGGACGACAGGACTGGAGGACGCCTTCCTCACGCCAGCGTGAGGAGAGCGTCCTTCAGCGCGTTCCGGACGCGAGGAGGGCCTGGGCCACGGCCGGGGTGTCCGACAGGTCCGCAAGCGTGACGTGGGCGCCCGACTCGACCAGCTGTTCGGCGGTGAAGCGGCCCGTCGCGACGCCGACGGTCGTCGTGCCGTGGTGTAGGCCCGCCGCCACGTCGTGCGGGGTGTCGCCGACGACCACCACCGAGTCGAACTCGCCGTGTTTAGCCGAGGACTGGGCGATGGCCGCGGCCACCAGCTCGTGGCGGTGCTCGGACAGGGAGCCGTAGCCGCCGATCTCGAAGTCGATGTGGTGGTGCAGGTCGAACGCCTCGAGCTTGTAGCTCGCCAGTACCGGCAGGTTGCCCGTGACCAGGGACTGGACCACGTTCTCGCGGGTGGCCAGCTCCGCCAGGATCTCCGGGGCGCCGGTCAGCGCCCGGCCGAGGGCCGGCAGGGCCGGCCGGTCCTGCTCGGCCAGTGCCGTGAGCGCCGCGAAGAACCTCTCCACCTGCTCGTCCGAGTGCTCGAGGCCGTGCGCGGTCAGGAACTCCCGCGCCAGCGACCGCTCGGTCCGACCGGGGAACGACGGCAGGTGCTTCAGCGGAACCCCCACCACGGCGGTCAGCGCCTCGGTGTACCAGCGCCTCCCGATCCCGGAGTAGTCCACGAGCGTCAGGTCGATGTCCCACAGCACGAGCGTTCTCACCAGGCCATCGTGACACGGGACGAGGAATTCAACGTCTGTTGACCCACGGTGCGGGACGGGCGTACGGTATCCGTTGAATTCAACAGAAGATGAATGGAGCTGACGATGCGAAACCCGACCGCGGTGGCGGTGGGCCTCGGTTTGGTGGGGGCGGTGGTCGCCGTCGTGCTCGGCGTGCTCACCTTCGGCGTGCAGGCCACGGTCGCGCCCGACCACCTGCCCCTGGCCGTCGCCACCCCGGACGACCCCGCGCTGCGCCAGGCCGCCGACCGGATCGCGAGCCACGGCGGCGACAGCGTCGACTGGACGGCCACCGACCCCGCCCGCGCGCGTGACCTCCTCGACGACAAGGGCGTCTACGGCATCCTGGAGATCGACCGGGGACCGGCGATCACGATCGTGACCTCCGGCGCCGTCAACCCGCAGGGCACCCAGGCCGCGCAGCAGGTGCTGACGGGCGCCGCGCAGGGCCTCCTCGGCGCGCTGGCCCAGCAGCGACCCGGCCTCCACGTCGCGCCGCCGAAGGCGCGGACCGTGCACGCGGCCGGCACGGCCGGCCGCGCCGCCCCGCTCGCCGCGAGCGCGCTGCTGTGGATCGGCGGGCTGGTCGGCGCGATGGCCTTCGGGCTGCTCGTGGTCCGGCGCGGCATGCGGCCCACCGTCACCGCCCGCCTCACGCTGGTCGTGTCCGTCAGCGTCCTCGCCACCGGCGCGGTCGTCGGCCTGCTGACGCTCTGGGACTCGTCGCTGGACGTCGACGCACGGGTGCTCGGCTTCCTCGTGCTCACCGCCGCCGCGTTCGCGTCCGTCCAGGGCGCCCTGCTGCGGCTGCTCCGGCTGCGTGCCGCGACCATCCTCGGGCCGATGTACCTGCTGGCGCCCTCGGTCGCCGGCACCGTCCCGGAGATGCTGAACCCGGCCTACCGCGCGCTCCTGTGGTCGTGGACGCCGTTCCGGTTCTCCACCGAGGGCCTGCGCAGCCTCCTGCAGGGCGTGCCCGACGCGCCGGACGTGCGCACCGGCGTGATCGTCCTCGCGGCGATGGCGGTCGTCGGCCTCGTGGTGCTGCTGTGGCCGACGAGGCGGGCGCCGGTGGCGGCACCGCTGGCGACCCGCGAGCTGGTCAACTCAGGAAGCTGAGCCGGACCTTCCTGGTCGCGTTGTCCACGTTCGTGTCGACCAGGCAGATCGACTGCCACGTGCCGAGCGCGAGCCGCCCCCCGACGACGGGCACGGTGGTCGAGGGCGGGACCAGTGCGGGCAGCACGTGGTCCCGTCCGTGCCCTGGCGAGCCGTGCCGGTGGCGCCAGCGGTCGTCGGCCGGCAGCAGGTCGCGCAGGGCGGTGAGCAGGTCGTCGTCGCTGCCGGCGCCGGTCTCGATGATCGCGAGGCCCGCGGTGGCGTGCGGCACCCAGACGTTCAGCAACCCGTCACCGGCGTCCACGCCGGACAGGAACTTCTCGCACTCGCTCGTCAGGTCGTGCACGACCTCCCGGCCGCCGGTCCGCACCTGGATCTCCGTGGTCTCCATGCTGTCATTAGCTCATGGCATGGCGTGCGGCTCTCGGCGAGCGGTTCTACGTCCCGGACGGCTACCTGAACACGGCGAGCATCGGCATCCCCTCGGTGACCGTGGCGGACGCGGTGGCCGACGCGATCACCGAGTGGCGGACCGGGGCCGCCCGGCCGCCCCAGTACGACAGGCACGTCGCCGCGGCCAGGGCGGGGTGGGCCAGGCTCGTCGGCGTGTCCCCGGACCGGGTGGCGAGCGGGGCGAGCGTGTCCCAGCTGGTGGCGCTCGTCGCGGCGAGCGTGCCGGACGGCACCCGGGTGGTGACCGTCGGCAGCGAGTTCACCAGCGTCACGTTCCCCTTCGCCGCCCAGCACGGGCGCGGCGTCACGGTCACCGAGGTGGCACCCGACCGGCTGCTGGACGCGGCCGCCGACCACGACCTCGTCGCCGTCAGCGTGGTCCAGTCACTCGACGGCGCGGTGGTCGACCTGGACGGACTCCGCGGCGTCGACACGCCCGTACTGCTCGACGCCACCCAGGCCGTCGGCTGGCTCCCGCTGGCCCTCGACTGGGCCGACTACGTCGTGGGTGGCTGCTACAAGTGGCTGTTCGCGCCGCGTGGCGCCGCCTGGCTCGCCGTCCACCCAGACGCGCCGATGCCCACCGCGCACGACGCCAACTGGTACGGCGGCGCGGACCCCTGGGCCGCCATCTACGGCCTGCCGCTGCGCCTCGCGGACGGCCCGCGCGGGCTCGACCTCTCACCCGTCTGGTTCAGCCAGGTCGGTGCCGCCGCGTCCACCGAGTGGCTGGCCGGGCTCGACCTGGCAGGGGTGCGTGACCACTGCGTCGGCCTGGCCGACACGGTCCGCACGGAGCTGGGGCATCCCGCGGCCGGCTCCGCGATCATCTCCCTCGAACTGACCGACGACCAGGTCGGACGGCTCGGCGCGGCGGGGGTCGTCGGCAGTGTTCGCGCGGGCAGGATGCGCCTGTCCTACCACCTGTACAACACCGAGGACGACGTCGACCGCGTGGTGGGTGCGCTGAAATGAGAACCGTGGGCTCCGGGCAATTTACCCGGAGCCCACGAAACAGGCGGATCACGTCAGTATTTGGGGCGATTTCACCACCAGGACGTGCAGTAGACGGCCCCGTCGTCGTCGGCCGAGTTCTTCATGAGCATGCATGCGCGAAATCGCCAGTTGGGTGCGGGATTCGTTTCCTTGGCCGCGCTCGTCAGGCTGCTGACCGGCGCTCCCGCGGAGCTGAACGGTCCGCACTGCAGCCACGACGTTCCGCCATTCGTCGTCCAGTCCATCCAGACGGTGTGCAGCCTGATGGGCCCGGTCAGGTGCGCCCATCCTCGCGACACGCCGTGGACCTGGCCGGTTTCGAGCGTCAGGGTGTAACCGCCCTTGAAATCGATCTCCCGAACAACGGCACCGGTCAGTGAGTCGGAAATATCGACGAAACCGTGCTGTCCGCCGCTGCATTCCGCCGCTGTCGCACTCGCGATGTTCGCCGAAGCGAATGACAGTAGCCCGGACAGCAGCAAAGAAATGGGTAGCACAAAAAGAATTCGACGCATTCTGTTCCCCCAGAGCGTGTCGGACGCAAGATATCTAACAAAAAAACTCTAGTGATATGCCCTTGGTCTCGTCAAGGCTCGCGGGCACCCCCTCCCGGTCCGCGCGCCGCCGGGGTCGCGCGGTCGGTGGCGGGCCCCTCGGTCGGGCCGTGGCAGGGTCTCGTTCGGGTGAAGCAGGCAGGTTGGTTACCGTGCCACTCGTGTCGGATCCTTACCGCCCAGGGCAGCCGCAGTGGCATGCCGGCGGTCCGCAACGGCCGGACCGTCCACCGCCGATCCAGCTCCACCACGAGCAGCCGTCCCCGCCCGGTGGCGGTGGTGGGCTGCGGTGGACGCTGCGGGTCGCGGGACTGGTCGCGGTCGCGGTCATCTCCGGCCTGGTCTGGTACTACATCACCAAGGACGACGCCTCGGGCGGTGCGGCGACCGACGTCGGTTCTCAGGACCAGGTCGACGGCGTGTACTCCTTCTCGCCGCATCCGGACATGGCGAAGCCGAACTCCGTGACCGACTGCGCGGCCCACTCCTACGGCGCGACCAAGACGTGGTTCAAGTCCAACCCGTGCGAGCACCTGTCGCGTCAGCTGTTCGTGACCAGGAGCAAGGACGGCCGGACGGTGTACGTCTCGGTCTCCGTCGTCACCATGTCCGAGAGCGCCAAGGCCGGTGACCTGCAGGGGATCACCGACACGGACGGCAAGGGCAACGTCGCCGACGTCGTGAAGGACGGTCTGGTCAGGATCGACGGCCTGGGCCAGCTGACCGGCGGCGGGGGCTACGCCTCGAAGTGGCAGGACCGCGAGGTGACCATCGTCGAGGCCGACTTCGCCCCCACGAGCAAGCCCGCCGACGAGAAGAAGGACGACGACAGCCTCGACGAGATCTGTAACGACGCGTTGCGGCTCGGCAAACAGCTGGGTGTGGGCTCCGGCGGCTGACCGGTCAGGCGGGCGTGCCGGGCAGCGGTGGTGTCGCCGGGGACTGCCCGCCGGCGACCCGCCAGCGGGTGGCCCACACCGCCGACTCGGTGAGACCCGCGAGCGCGGCGGCCCGCAGCGCCTTGTCGTCCGTCCGTTCCAACACGGCCCGCCACGCCACGGTGGCGTCCGACTCGGCGACCACGATCACCGCGATCGCGGACGCCTGGTCGCTCACCTCCCGCGGCAGCACGTAGGCGGGCTCGGCGGACCGGGGGGTCTGCCCGGCGCCGGAGAGCAGCAGCTCGATGGCGTCCCGGCGCGCCCGGTGCGCGTTCCTGGCCTCCTGCACCGAGTCGTCGAAGCTGTCCGGCAGGAACGCGCTCACCAGCCCGTACACCCACAGCACCGCGTGTTCGGCGCCGAGCGCGTCCTGGGTCGCCGAGGCCGCCTCGCCGTCGAGCGCGGCCGGCCGCTGGTCGGGAGAGGTCACGGCCGCAACACCACCCGCAGGCTCGCGCACCCGGCCGCCACCGAGCCGAGCAGCCCGGCCCGGTACCGGGGCACGGACGGCACGAGGTCCGAGGCCGCCTTCTCCGCCGAGGTCATCGCGTCCACCAGCGCCGTGACCCCGTCCGCCGGCACCTGCGGCTCCGGCGCCTTCGACGAGGAGCCCGACGGCGGCGACGGGGGTGGGGTGGCCCGGTCCACCTCCGCCTGCAGCACGCGGGCGTGCTCGGTCCGCGCCTGCGCGACCGCGGTGGCGGCGGCCGCGGCGGCCGGCTGGGCCGCGGCGATCGCCTTCGCCAGCGCCGCGTCGGTCCGGGCCTGCGCGGCCAGGTCCGCCAGCGGGTCCGGCGGGGGCGGCTTCGACGGGTCCGGGGTGCACGCCGCCACCGGGACGAAGGCGGCGAACGCGGCCAACCGCAGCACCGTACGACGGGAGACCATCACAGCCGGTCATACTGCCAGGCTCATCCACCACCCGGTCGGACGCACCATGCCTGCTCGGACCCAGGCTGTCCGAGCAGACGAGATACGCTTGGCAACCGCGCAAGGTGAACGTCCACAAAAACAACGGGGAGCGGCACGTGCCAGGTCAGCGACAACGCGCCACCGGCGCCGGTGAGGAACTTTCGCCGGTGGTCGCGGACGCCGTGGCACAGGCCGGATTCGAGCTCGAGGAGCTGCAGGTCCAGCAGGCCGGGCGCAAGCAACTGGTCAAGGTCGTGGTCGACGGCGAGCACGGGATCGGCCTCGACGAGGTCGCCGAGGTCTCCAGGGCCGTGTCCGCGGTGCTCGACCAGCGAGACGAGGTCCTGCTCGGCGCGTACACCCTCGAGGTCACCTCGCCAGGGCTCGACCGGCCGCTCACGAAGCCGAGGCACTGGCGCCGCGCGCGGTTGCGCAAGGTCGCGGTGCGTCTCGCCGGGGACGACGGCGGGGAGAAGCTCGCGGCCCGCGTCGGCGACGCGGACTCCGACGGCGTCGAGCTGCTCGTGGACGGGCAGTTACGTCGTGTGGGATACGCGGAGATCGAGCACGCTGTCATCGAGGTGGAGTTCAAGGAGCCGCCCGCGGCCGAGATCGCCACGCTGAATCATGAGGAGGGATCGAGGTGAATGTCGACATCGCGGCGCTGCGTTCGATCGAGCGTGACAAGGACATCCCCTTCGACACGGTGATCGAGGCGATCGAGACCGCGCTGCTCACCGCCTACAAGCACACCGACGGCCACCAGCCCCACGCCAGGATCGACATCGACCGGCGCACCGGCCTCGTGCGGGTGATCGCGTTCGAGGTCGGCCCGGACGGCGAGCCGGGCGAGGAGTGGGACGACACGCCCGAGGGCTTCGGCCGGATCGCGGCCACGACCGCGCGCCAGGTCATCCTCCAGCGCCTGCGCGACACCGAGAACGAGAAGACCTTCGGCGAGTTCTCCGCCAAGGAGGGCGAGATCGTCGCGGGCGTGGTGCAGCGGGACGCGCGCGCCAACGCCCGCAACATGGTCGTGGTCCAGGTCGGCGACACCGAGGGCGTGCTCCCGCAGGTCGAGCAGGTGCCCGGCGAGCGGTACGAGCACGGCACGCGCATCAAGTGCTACGTGCTCGGCGTGAGCCGGGGAACAAGGGGACCGCAGATCACGTTGTCCCGTACGCACCCGAACCTCGTGCGGCGGCTGTTCGCGCTCGAGGTCCCGGAGATCGCCGACGGCACCGTCGAGATCCCGGCGGTC
>NZ_JBJMIE010000456.1:0-18839 GCF_045807065.1 Actinophytocola sp.
CCGCCGCGCGATGTCGGCGAACCTCTCCACCCGCACGTCCGAGAGCCAGTCGCGGACCTGCTCCAGTTCGTCGTCCGAGAACAGGTCGAGCACCTCGGGCGACTCCCCTAGCAGCCGCAGCCACGCACCGCTCTTGAAACTGTCGAACTCGACGTGGACACGCCGGTACGACTTCGGCGCGGTGACCGGCTCCTGGAGGATGACATCGTCGTGGAAGGCGTCCGACGTGACCACCACGAGAGTACCGGTGGACTCGCGCAAGGCCTTCTTCGCGACCGGGGCCGCCAGCAGGCGGAAGGCGAAGTTGAGCGACGGCCCCACCGCACCCTTCTCGTCCAAGAGGACCTGGCCCGAGTGCAGCACGAGCCGGAGGCGGATCGACGCCTCCGGGACGTGTATCGCGTTGTGCTCGCGCAACGCGGCCACCAACCGCTCCAGCAGCTGGTCCGCCAGCACGACCGCGGGTACGTCGGCGGGCACCAGGATCATGACGCCGTCACCCCGGTCCTCGCGGTGGCAGGCCGCCCAGTCGATCCGCGCCTCGGTGAACGCCTTGTTCAGCACCTTGTAGAGGCCGTCGTGCACAGCGGCGTGGTGGGCGCGCGTCCGGCCGGGATGCGTGAAGTTGGCGACGTCGACCAACACCATGGTCCAGTACATCGCCAACGGCTGTGGCATGCGGGAACTCCTCAGGGCGTCTTCGGGCACCGGCGTCACCGTCCGACGTCATCGATTATCAGCCATAGCCCGAGGGCAGTGGGAGAAGCTTGAGAATGTCATAAAGATGGCAAGTCCGTCGCCACGAGAACGATCGGTTAACAACTTCCGACGGGAGTGGCGGTCGTGCCAGGCGCCCAGGCCGCCGGGAGTGCGGCGCGGCACCGCGAAAAGATCAAACCGGATGAGCCACCGACCCGGAAGTTCCTCGCGACCGTGACTCCGTTCGAGTGACACGCTTGCCATTAACAGTTAGGTGATGGTGCGTCACACAAGGCTGGCGGTTCGAGATCAGCAGGGGACCGTCGCTGGCGGTGACGTTCGGCGAATCGGAGGCACACCTGATGGCGACGCTGGCGGGGCGCACGATCCGCGCGTGATATCTCCACGAGATGACGGAGTTTGTACACACATTCATGCGTCACATATTCAGGGATCCCGCAGGTGAGTCATATCTCACGGGTCAGCGTTTCCTCACCGGCGGTGTACCGAGCTGATTCTTGCGGTTCGGTCACAGGATTCCGTCGCGCGCGGTGGCGCGGCCTTCGGTTGTTCAGCGTCTCCCCTGCCACTGTTTCCTTTCCCCGGGAGGGATGAGCATGTGGACATGATTTTTCTTCGTCGCCTGCTCGCGGAATTCCCCGGTACGACGCATCCAGATCATGGTCTTCGGCTCAGCGGTGCGTCGGTGAACCCGTCGTGCTGTCACTTGCCGGTGGGAGCCGGGGGCAAGACATCGTGCGCGGGTACAGCTCTCGGGTTTCGTGGAGACGCCCCTGGCGCTCGCCACGTCCGCGTCGGGCAGTTTCACGGAGGAGGTGGGCGCCGCCGGCGCGTCGACGACCATCCACGGCAGTGGGATCGACCGCACCGGACGGCGTTCACCTACCCGCCCGACGGAGGGCAGGTCGACAGCCCGTTCCGCGCGGAGCTGCGGATCGCGCCGCGCGCGGGGTGACTCACAGCGGCGTGTAGTACAGCCAGTCGCCGTCGGACTGGATGAACGTGAGTGAGAGGTAGGCGTCGCCTGTCATCGCCGGGGTGCGGTACGGGACGTTCTTGGTGCCGGGTTCCTCCCCGTCGACGGCCGCGGTGAACTCGACGCCCTTGAGGTGTTCGGCCAGTTCGAACACGCCCTCGCGGATGGTGTTCCGCGCCTCCTCGACCTGCGGTTCGCTGGCCCCGGCGGCGTGTTCCCGCACGCAGGCGAGACGGCCGACGCACGTCAGGCCCAGCAGGGTGTCCCCGGAGCCCGTTCTGGCGGCCGACGCGAAAGACTTCGCGGCCGACGCGGGGCTGCTGAGGTCGTAGCCCCGCTCGGCGGACCCGGTCGCCGTGCCGGGGGCCGCCGCGCCGTCACCGTTGCCGGCGTGCCCGGTGAACGACATCATCGCGACCACGACGGCGACGGCCACCACGGCGACGGCGGTACCCCACAGCCAGGGCGAACGCCGCGGCGACGGTTCCGTGTGCTGCTCGGTGGTGCGTGTCGTCATGACCAGGAGACGCTGGCCGGGCGCGTTCGGTTCTGGCGCACGTGGCCGGCCGCGGGTGACCGAGGCCTGCACCCGCGCCGACCGGACGACGATCAGCACCGTCGGGCTGACGATCGAGCTCGGCGTCATCCAGTCGCGGGCGGGCGCCACGCCCGGCGGGGAGCGCCCTCAGCTCCGGGAGAACAATGCCGACCCCTCGGAATCGCATTAGGTTAGCGTTGCCTAATTCTTCCCGAAATGCGGAGTGGCCAGGTCGCTGGCACAGTTCTTTGTGTACCGAACTGAATTCATGCCGAAAGGAGACGGCGAATGACCACCACCGAAATGCCTGCCGTCAGCGAGTGCACGGTCAGCTCGTGCTCGTACAACGAGCACAGCGGGTGCCACGCGTTCGCGATCACGGTGGGCGGCAGCAACGGGGCCGCCGACTGCGCCACGTTCGTCCCGCTCGACGCCAAGGGTGGGCTGCCGCGGGTCGTGCCGCAGGTCGGGGCGTGCTCGCGGGTGGACTGCGTGCACAACCAGAGCCTGGAGTGCTCGGCCGCCGACATCAGGGTGGGCATGGGCGGCGGCGACCACACCGCCAACTGCATGACCTACCAGCCGAGGTAACCCCCTCCGGTCCCCACCGAGCCGGCCCGCCTGGCACGACGCCGCGAGGGTGTCGTGCATCCTCGACATCCGTCGGCACGTACTCCTGCCAGGCATGATCCGGCCCGGCGGTCCGCTGCCAGCCGCGCGCGTACGCTATGTCGTGGTAGGGAGCCGCACCGGTGCCGCGCCGGCACGACATCGGGGACCCCAGAGGAGAGGCTTGATGACCGTTCCCGAGGTTCCGGAGACCGCCGTGCCACTGGTGGGCGTCGAGGTCGAGCGCCGCGGTGCGACCGTGGTGGTCGCCATCTCGGGTGAGGTGGACCTGCTGACCGCGCCGCGCATGGAGCAGGCCGTCTTCGCCGCGCTGGACGAGGGCCCCTCGGTGCTCGTGATCGACCTCCTCGGCGTGACGTTCCTCGCCTCGGCCGGGTTGGCGGCGTTGATGAAGGCGCACGAGAAGGCCGGTTCCACCACCGCGCTGCGGGTCGTGGCCGCGGGTAGTGCGACGCTGCGACCGCTGGAGGTCACGGGGCTGGACAAGCCGCTGAGCGTCTTCCACACCCGCGACGAGGCAGTTCGAGCTTGATCGGTTAGGAGTTTCGACCGTCGGCCCCAGGGAACACTCGCCGCATGAGGAAGGCGGTCTGCCTCGCGGCCCTGTGCACCCTGACGCTCTCCGCGTGCGCCGCGCAGGGCCCGCGGGACGAGGCCGAGGCCGCCGCCGGGCGGTTCCTCGACGCGGTCGCCCGGTCGGACACGAGGACGGCCTGCGCGTTACTCACCCCGCGCACCCGCGAGGACCTGACCACCTCCGAAGGGCAGCCGTGTAGGCAGTCGCTGCCCACGGACGGGCTCGGCGGCCGCGTCGAGGGCGCCGACACGTGGTCAGACCAGGCGGTGGTGCACACCGAGGACGGCACCCTGTTCCTCACCGAGTTCGACACCGGGTGGCTGGTGGCCGCCGCGGGTTGTCAGCCGGACGGGGACGCGCCCTACCGGTGCGTGGTGGGTGGCTGAGATGCGCCGACCGATCTTCCTCGTCTACCTGGCCGTCATCCTGCTGGGGATCGCCTACTTCGTCGTGATCGGGCTGCTGCGGCTGTGACGGGAGAACGGGTGAAACGCAAGCTCCGCGACAACGGCCTCGGCATCGCCTTCGGCCTGCTGTTCCTCGGCGCGCTGATCGGCCAGGCCGTCGCCGGGCACGCCGACTACAACAACCAGCAGATCGCCGACGGCGCGCAGACCGTGTCGTTGTTCCAGTACGTGACGTCCAGCAGCTTCGTCGCGGACGTCGCGGAGAACTGGCAGTCGGAGTACCTGCAGTTCTTCCTCTACATCTTCGCGACCATCTGGCTGGTCCAGCGCGGGTCGCCGGAGTCGAAGCTGCCGGCGGAGACCGGCCCCGAGAGCGACGAGAAGCAGCGCGTGGGCCGGCACGCCTCGGCCGACTCCCCCGGGTGGGCACGCGCCGTCGGGTGGCGCCTCTGGATGTTCTCGAACTCCCTCTGTCTCGCGATGGGGGCGATCTTCCTGCTGTCGTGGCTCGCCCAGTCCGTCGCCGGCGTCGTCACCTACAACGCCGACCAGCTGGCGAACCACGAGGACACGGTGACGTGGTTCGAGTACCTCGGCTCGGCCGACTTCTGGAACCGCACGCTGCAGAACTGGCAGTCCGAGTTCCTGGCCGTCGGGTCGATGGTGGTGCTCAGCATCTACCTCCGCCAGCGCGGCTCACCCGAGTCCAAGACGGTCGGCACGCCGCACGCCAAGACCGACGGGCAGGACTAGGTAGTCGCTCCGCCGGGTAGCTCTTTTGCTGACACGGGGAGGATGGGATGAGCAGAGTTGTGGTTGTCACCGGTGCGAGTGCCGGTGTCGGGCGAGCGGTGGCCAAGGCGTTCGCGGCCCGTGGTGACCGGGTGGCCCTGGTGGCCCGGGGCGACGCCGGGCTGAAGGCGGCCGTCGCGGAGATCACCGAGGCAGGCGGGGCGGCGTTGGCCCTCACCGCGGACGTCACGGACTACACGGCGCTCGAACAGGCCGCGGACACCGTCGAGCAGGAGCTGGGACCCATCGACGTGTGGGTGAACAACGCGTTCGCCGCGGTCTTCGCCCCGTTCCTGAAGGTCCGGCCGGAGGAGTACCGGCGCGTCACCGACGTGACCTACCACGGGTACGTGCACGGCACCCGGATCGCACTCGACCGGATGACACGCCGCGACAGCGGGGTGGTCGTCCAGGTCGGCTCGGCACTCGCCTACCGCGGCATCCCGCTGCAGTCGGCGTACTGCGGCGCGAAGCACGCCATCGAGGGGTTCACCGAGTCGGTGCGGTGCGAGCTGCTGCACGACGGCAGCGCCGTGCGGATCACGGTGGTCCAGCTGCCCGCGGTGAACACGCCGCAGTTCGACTGGGCGCTGTCGCGGATGCCGCGGAAGCCCCAGCCGGTCCCGCCGATCTACCAGCCGGAGGTGGCCGCGCGGGCGGTCGTCCACGCGGCGGACCACCCGCGTCGGCGCGAACGCTGGGTCGGCGGCAGCACGATGGGCACGATCCTCGCCAACAAGATCTTCCCCGGGCTCCTCGACCACTACCTCGCGCGCACCGGCTACAAGTCGCAGGAGACGGCGGACGCGGAGACGAACCGGCCGAACAACCTGTGGGCACCGGTCGACGCCCAGCCGGGCTCGGTCCACACCGCCCACGGCCGGTTCGACGACCAGGCCAAGGACACCGCACCCACGACGTCGACCCTGGCACGCGGCGCGGCGGCGGGTGTGGCCGCGCTGGGTGGCGTCGCCTGGCTGCTGACGCGCCGCATGCGTGGCGCGTGACCAGCTCCGGACCGAACAGGACCGGTGGCGGAACGCGGGTGTTGCTTTGACGGGAACAGTAAGGGGTAACCGCCTACATGGACCACAGTCGTGCGCCGGTGCTGGAGGCGCTGCAGGGCTTTCGTGACCAGGGATACACACCGTTCAACCCGCCGGGTCACCGGCAGGGGCGCGGGGTCGACAAACGCGTGCTCGACATCGTCGGCGAGGCGGTCTTCGCGTCGGACGTGATCGCGGTCAACGGCCTCGATGACCGGCGTGTGTCGCAGGGTGTGCTGCAGCAGGCCCAGGAGCTGATGGCCGACGCGGTGCACGCCGACAACGCGTTCTTCTCCACGTGCGGCAGCTCGCTGTCGATCAAGAGCGCGATGCTGTCGGTCGCCGGTCCGCACGAGAAGCTGCTGGTCGCGCGGCAGTCGCACAAGTCGGTGATCTCCGGGCTGATCCTGTCCGGGGTGGCGCCGGTGTGGGTGCGGCCGAAGTGGGACGCCGAGCGGCACCTGTCCCACCCGCCGGAGGTCGACGAAGTCCGCAGGCGGTTCGAGGAGGAGCCGGACGCCAAGGGCATGCTGCTGGTCACCCCGACCGACTACGGCACGTGCGGTGACATCAAGGCGATCGCGGACGTCTGCCACGAGCTCGGCAAGCCGCTGATCGTCGACGAGGCGTGGGGCGCGCACCTGCCGTTCCACCCGGACCTGCCGCCGTGGGGCATGGACGCCGACGCGGACGTGTGCGTGACGAGCGTGCACAAGTCCGGCGCGGCCGTCGAACAGAGCTCGGTCTTCCACCAGCAGGGCGACCTCGTGGACCCGACCGTGCTGAAGACCCGAGAGGACCTGCTCGGCACGACCAGCCCGTCCTCACTGGTGTACGCGACGCTCGACGGGTGGCGCCGGCACATGGTCGAGCACGGCGAGACACTGCTCGGCGCGGCGCTCGCCCTGGCCAAGGACACCCGCGCGGCCCTCGAGAACCTCCCCGGCATCCACGTCATGGGGGACGAGTTCGACGTGTACGACCCGCTCAAGATCGTGCTCGACGTGTCCGGGCTCGGCATCAGCGGCTACCAGGCGGCCGACTGGATCCGCGACCACCAGCGCGTGACGCTGGGCCTGGCCGACCACCGGCGGGTCGTCGCGCACCTGACGATCGCCGACAACCCCTCGACCGCGGCGACGCTCCTGCGTGCGATCTCCGCGCTCCCCGAGGCGGACCTGCCCACGCCGCCTCAGGTGGACCTCCCCACCCCGAAGGAGCTGGAGCTGGAGACGGCGATGCTGCCCCGCGACGCGTTCTTCGGCCGGACAGAACAGGTCGACGCCGACAAGGCCGTCGGCCGGATCAGCGCCGAGATGATCACCCCGTACCCGCCCGGCGCTCCCGCGGTGCTGCCCGGCGAGGTGATCAACAAGGAGGTGCTGGACTACCTGCGGTCGGGCCTGCAGGCCGGCATGCAGCTCCCCGACCCGGCCGACGCGGAGCTGAAGTCCGTCCGCGTCGTGGCCCGGTGAGAGTCACGTCGGACGCGTTGACGTAGCCCTCGACGCGTCCACCGCGGGCAACTGTGCGCGCGGCACGCTCGTGGTCCTTCGCCACCCCATGACGGCCGGCCGTCATGGGCCGTCATGGGGTGGAGTACGGGCGCCGGGCCGCCATCGGATCGGCCACCACCTCCTGCCACTGGCGGCGGAACGTCCTGGCGTGCTCGTCGGGGTTCGCGCCGGCGAGAGCGCACAGCGCGAGGAACACGCTCCTGGCGCTCTCCCACCGCCGCGGGACGTTGATGCCCACCAGCAGGCGGCGGATCGACTCCCTGCTGATCGCGCCGTCGTGCTCCGGGTGCGCCACGATCCACTCGTCGATCGCGCGCAGGGGCGGTTTGTCGGCCTGCTGGTACAGCCCGTGCAACGTCTCCACCAGCGCGCGCAGCGGGCTCGGTGGCAGCAGAGACAGCGGCGGCAGTTCGATCGGCTGTCTCATCAGCTGGCCAGGACCTGGGGCGAGAGGGTCTTCAGCATCGCGTTCGTCCAGGTCAGCTGGCGCAGCGTCCGCGGGTGGCAACGGGCCGTCAGCTCCACCAGGTCCGTGTCCTTGGCCGCCTGCGCGCCCTGCGCGAGCAGCTCCCAGTCCAGGGACACCCCGGCCGTCTTGCGGTGCAGCCGGCGGAGGTCGGCCAGCAGCAACAGCCCCGGCTCGGGGCGGCCGCCGGCCAGCTCGCTCAGCTTGCGCCGGACGGCCGCCAGCGGTCCGGAATGGTCGGGCGGGCTGTCGTCGAGGTGCAGGCCGTACCGCTCCCCCGCCACGGCCAGGGCGTGGACGTGGTCACGGGACCAACCGGCCAGATCACGGGCGACGTGGTGGATCTCGTGCTCGACGACGTGGCGGTCGGACACCATCAGCAGGTCGCGGGCCAGCGACTTCTCGGCGCGGTGCAGCTCGCGCAGTGCCAGTCCCAGTTTCACGTCCGCGCCTCCATCCGCTCGGTGACACGTGCCTGCGGCGCGCTCGCCGGCACCGCCGGGGCCTCGCCGACCCGGTGGATCGCGGCGGCCGCCGTCTTGAACAGCGGCTGCTTGGACACCGGGTCCCAGTCGGTCATGGTCAGCTCGTTGGCGGCCCGGCCGTCCTTGTCGCCGGTGTCCCAGTAGCCGTAGTGGAACGGGAGGAACAGCACGCCGTCGCGGATGCCCGAGACGCGGACCCGCGCGCGGACCGTGCCGCGCGGCGTGGTGACCTCGGCCAGGTCGCCGTCGTGGAGGTGTTCCCGCGCGGCGTCGGTCGCCGAGATCTCCACCCACACGTCCGGGGCGGCCGCGTTGAGCTGCGGGGTGCGGCCGGTCTTGGTCCTGGTGTGGAAGTGGTAGATCGTGCGGCCGGTGATCAGCGCGAACGGGAACTCGGCGCTGGGCGTCTCGTGCGGCGGGAGGTACTCGGCCGCCTTGATCATGGCCTTGCCGTCCGGGTTCGCGGCCTTGTAGTCGCTGGGCTCACCCGGCGCGCCGGTGATCAGGTCGCGGCCGTAGGTCTCGCAGTAGTCCGGCTGCGCGAAGAAGCGGCCGTTCTCGTACAGCCTCGGGGTGCCGTCCGGGTGTTCGGCGTCGCACGGCCACTGCACGCCACCCCGCCGGAGCTTCTCGTAGGTGAGGCCGGTGTAGTCGCACGGGCGCCCGGCGGACGCCTTCTTCCACGCCTCGAACGCGGTCCGTGGGTCGTGCCACGCGGGGAACGGGTTCCCGTCCCTGTCACGGAAGTCCATGCGCCGCGCGTAGTCCAGCAGGATGTCCAGGTCCGCACGTGCCTCGCCGGGCGGGTCGACCGCCTTCTCCGACAGGTGCACGGTGCGGTCCGCGTTGGTGAACGTGCCGACCTTCTCGCCCCAGATGGCGGCCGGCAGCACCACGTCGGCGAACTCGGCGGTCTCGGTGCGGAACGCGTCCTGCACCACGAGGAACAGCCGCTCCTGCGCCAGGATCGACCGGATGCGCCCCAGCTCGGGCAGCGACACCGCCGGATTGGTGGCCGACACCCACAGCAACCGCAACGTGCCGTTCTCGGCGTACCGCATCATCTGCATGAGGTGCGTCGGCGGCGCGTAGTGCGGGATCTGGTCCACGTCGACGTTCCACAGCTTCGCCAGCTCGGCGACGTGGGCGTCGTTCGCCCAGTTGCGGAAGCCGGTCAGGTCGCCGTCGGCGCCGCACTCGCGGGTGTTCTCCGCGGTCGGCTGCCCGTTCATCTGGAGCACGCCGCAGCCCGGCCGCCCCAGCATGCCGCGCACCAGCACGATGTTGTTGACGGCCACCGCGGCCGCGGTGGCCTGGTGGGACTGGTAGAAGCCCTGCAGCACCGTGCACAGCAGGCGCTCCGCGTGTCCGAGCAACGCCGCCGCCGCGCGGATCCGGTCCGCCGGCACACCGCAGAGCTCGGCCGCCCGCTCCGGCGGGTAGTCGCCGACCATCGACTCCAGGTCGGCGAACCCGATGGTGTGGCGGTCGACGTAGTCCCGGTCGACCCAGCCGTTGGCGAGGATCTCGTGCAGCAGGCCGTTCATCAGCGCCATGTTCGTGCCGGGGATGGGCGCCAGGTGGACGGTCGCGGCACGCGCCACCGGTGTCTCGCGCGGGTCGACGCACAGCAGCGCGGGCGGGTTCGGCCCGGCGAGGCGGTCCAGGATCCGCTCCCACAGCACGGCCTGCGTCTCGGCGACGTTGTGGCCGAACAACGCGATCACGTCCGCGTGGTCCACGTCCTCGTAGGACCCGGGCTGTCCGTCGCAGCCGAACGACTCCTTGAGCGCCGCGGCGGCGGTCGCCGTGCACAGCCGGGTGTTCCCGTCGACGTGGTTGGTGCCCAGCGCGCCGTGCGCGATCGCGGCGAGGGTGTAGTACTCCTCGGCGAACAGCTGCCCGCTGGTGTAGAAGCCGATGGAGCTGGCGCCCTGCTCGTCGAGCAGTTCCTTGCTGCGCTTGACGATCCGCGACATCGCCTCGTCCCACGTGGACTCGACGAGCCGCCCGCCCTCCCGCACCAGTGGCACGGTCAGCCGGTCCTCCGCGTGGTTGGCCTGCCACCCGAACAGGTCCTTCGGGTCGAGCCGCCCGTGGTTGACGCGGTCGCCGGCACGACCACGCACCCCGACGATCCGCCCGTCCCTGACCGCGATCTCCATGCCGTCGCCGTTGGAGTGCAGCACCGCCGCGGTCGGCACCCAGGCGTCGACGTCCGCCTCGGTGAGTCCGTCGGCGAGGTGGCTGTCAACCCGAACGGGCCACCGCTCACCCGGGCCGTACGGCGTACGTGTGCCCCACGGCGTCGCGATTCCGTCCCTCTCGACCATTCGCGACCTCCTCCTTCAGGACGCGACTACCCCTCATCGACCCGAGCAAACGCCGACTCTTGCGTGATGCAAACAACCGCGTGTCCAACCCGCCGGACCGGCGTGTCCAACGAAACGTGACGTCACGTTTCGTTGGACACACCCGTCGTTTGCGTTGGACACGCTCACCGTGGGGGCGTGAGGCGCGGCTCGCCGCCGGCTTCGCTGAAGGCGGCCAGCGCACGCACGAGCCCGCGCTGGTGGGTGCGCGGCATCCGCGCCACGATGTCCGCGATCTCGGCACGCCGCAGCCGCATGACCTCGCCGACCACCCGTCGCCCGGTCGGGGTCAGGCTGACCAGCGCCTCCCGTCGCGACCGCGGGTTGGTCTGCCGGTCGACGAGCCCCGCCTCGGACAGCCGGTCCACGGCCCGGGTCGTCGTGGACGGGTTCACCCCGAGGGCGTCGGCCAGCTCGGTGATCTTCTGCTGCCCGGCGTCGACCAGCACGACGAGCAGCCGGAACTGCGGCAGGGAGATCGACTCGTCGACGGTCGCGATCGACCGCGCCGACACCCCGACCAGCACCCGGGAGGCGGCCATCAACGCGTCGGTGACCGCGTCGACCTGCTCGTCGGCGAGTGGCCCGTCCTCGGGCGCGGTTGACATGGCGCAGTTATACCCGCCACAAATCGTGCCAAAGGCAACTGTTGGGCAATGCACACATCTCACTCGTCGCGCAGGATCTCGTGGGCGACCAGTACGCCGCCGGCGAAGGCGAGCGGCATGACGACGATGGCGGCCAGCGGGATCGTGCACAGCAGTGACGCGGGCAGGCCGAGGCCGAGCGCCAGCGCGCGCCGCTTGGCCAGTGCCGCCCGGCGTTGCCGCAGGTCCATCCCCCGCCGGTAGAACGGCACGGCGACCAGTTCGAGCACGAGGAACCACGCGGTCACCAGCGCGAGCAGCACCGGCACCACGGTCTGCCCGACCACCGGGATGAACCCCGCGACGACCAGCGGGACCGTGAACAGCAGCGACCGCAGCACGAGCAGCACGCCGTCGCGGATGCCCAGCCACAGCATGCGCCACCAGGACAGCTCCGCCTCGGCGGGTGGGCGGCCCAGGTCGTCCTCCACCTTCTCGGCGATCGTCTCGTAGAACGGGCCGCCGATGGCCAGCGTGAGCGCCGAGAAGCCGATCACGCCGACCACCAGGGCCGCGGCCACCAGCGCCACCCCGGCCGCGACGCGGACCGCCGTGCGCAGGCCCGCCGCCCAGCCGTCCGCGAACGGGGTGACCCACATGGCAAGGTCGTCGATCCAGTGGACGAGGGCGATCATCCCGCCGAGCAACAGCAACGCGGTCAGCACCGCCGGCAGCGCGCCGAGCAGCAGCAGCCGCGGCCGCCGGACGAGGATCGTGACGCCGCGCCCGAACAGGCCCACACCCTTGACGAAGTCCCGCACGCGGTACTTCTACCCCCTGGTGCGTCACTATGTAACATGACATAATCCCGAGTCGTGACCAGCCAGAGGCGCACGCCGGGCAGCACGAAGCAACGGATGCTGGACAGCGCCGTGCTGCTGCTCCGTGAGCGGGGCGCGGCGGGTGTCACCGTCGACGCGGTCCTCGCGCACAGCGGCGCGCCGCGCGGGTCGGTGTATCACCACTTCCCCGGCGGCCGGAACGAGATGGTTCTCGGCGCGGTACGGCAGGCCGGTGACTACATCACCGCGCTGGTCGACGAGTCCGTGGCCGACGGCGACGTCCGGCGGACGGTCGAGCGGCTGGTCGCCTTCTGGAAACGGGCGCTCACCAAGACCGACTACCGCGCCGGCTGCCCGGTCGTCGCGATGGCCATCGACAGCCGGGAGATCATCCCCGACGCCGCCGCGGTGGTGCGGGAGATCTTCGCGCGCTGGCACGACAGCCTCCGCGAAGCGTTGTCCGCCGACGGTTTCCCGCACGACCGGGCCCAACGGCTCGCGACGCTGATCGTCTCCGCGCTCGAGGGCGCGATCATCCTCTGCCGCACCCGCCGCGACCTCACCCCCCTCGACGACGTCCACACCGAGATCGCGCCCCTACTCGGCGAACTGGAGCCTGGCTGATGTGGAAACCCAGCGCCTGCATCCTCTGCGAGTGCAACTGCGGCATCGAGATCCTCGTCGGCGCCGACGGCCGTTCCTTCGACAAGATCCGCGGGGACAAGCTGCACCCGGCGTCCGGGGGCTACACGTGCAACAAGGCGCTGCGGCTGGACTCCTACCAGAACGGCCACACCGGACGGCTCACGAAACCGTTGCGCCGCAGGGCTGACGGTGAGTTCGAGGAGATCGGCTGGGACACCGCGATCACCGAGATCGCCGCGAAGCTCGGCGGCATCCGGGACACCCACGGCGGCGAGACGATCTTCTACTACGGCGGCGGTGGGCAGGGCAACCACCTCGGCGGCGCGTACTCGGCGGCCACGCTGCGGGCGTTCGGCGCGCGCTACCGCTCGTCCGCGCTCGCGCAGGAGAAGACGGGCGAGTTCTGGGTGAGCGCGCGCATGCTGGGCAACATGACGCGCGCGGACTTCGAGCACTGCGAGGTCGCGTTGTTCGTCGGCAAGAACCCCTACCAGTCACACGGTTTCCCGCGTGCCCGCTCGGTACTGAAGGAGATCGCGAAGGACCCGGCCCGGTCGATGGTCGTGATCGACCCGGTGCGCACGGACACCGCGGAGCTGGCCGACTTCCACCTGCGGGTCCGGCCGGGCACGGATGTCTACCTGCTGACGGCGCTGGCGGCCGTGCTCGTGCGGGAGGATCTGGTCGCGGCGGACTGGCTCGCGGCACACGCCGACGGCCTCGACGCGGTCACGTCGGTCCTCCGCGAGGTGCCGATCGCCGAGTACTGCGCCGTGTCCGGTGTGGACGAGTCCGTCGTGCGTGCCGTGGCGACGAGAATCGCCGAGGCCGAGTCGGTCGCCGTGTTCGAGGACCTCGGCGTCCAGATGAACCGGGACTCCACCGTGGTCAGCTACGTGGAGAAGCTGGTCTGGCTGCTCACCGGCAACTTCGGCAAGCGGGGTGCGCAGTACGTCCCGTCGAGCCTGGTGCCGCTCGGCCGCGACCGCGGGTACGCCGGCGACGAGGGCCCGCGCAGCCCGGTGGCCGGCGCACGGATCATCAGCGGCCTGGTGCCGTGCAACGTGATCGCCGAGGAGATCCTGACCGACCACCCGAAGCGCTACCGGGCGATGCTGGTGGAGAGCGCGAACCCGGCGCACTCGCTGGCGGACTCCGCCCGGATGCGGGAGGCGTTGCGTGCGCTGGAGCTGGTGGTCGTCATCGACGTGGCGATGACCGAGACCGCGCGGCTGGCCGACTACGTCCTGCCCGCACCGACCCAGTTCGAGAAGTTCGAGGCGACGTTCTTCAACTTCGACTTCCCGCGCAACGTCTTCCACCTGCGGCACCCGGTCGTCCCGGCACTGGAGGGCGTGCTGGGAGAACCGGAGATCCACGCCCGGCTGGTGGAGGCGTCGGGCGCGCTGACGGCCGCGGACTACGAACCGCTGCGCGCGGCCGCGGCCCGGGGCCGGGCCGAGTTCGGGCAGGCGTTCCTCGCGGCGCTCGCCGATCCGGCGAAGCGGCGGCTGGCGCCGGTGCTGCTGTACCGCACGCTGGGCCCGACGCTGCCGCACGACGCCGCGGCGGCCGCGGTGCTGTGGCTGGCGGCGCACGAGTGCGCCCGCAAGAACCCGACCGGCGTGGCGAAGGCCGGCTACGGCACCGGTGTGCTCGCCGGCGAGCAGCTCTTCGACGCGATCGTCTCCGGCGCCCACGGCGTGGAGATCACCCACGACGACTACGCGGCGTCGTGGGACCGCGTGTCCCGCGGGCGGATCCAGCTCGAGGTGCCGGAGCTGCTGGCGGCGGTGGCGGCACTGCGGGACCGCCCGGCCCCGCGGTCCGACCCCGACTGGCCGTTCGTCCTGTCGGCCGGCGAACGCAGGGCGTTCACGGCTAATACGATCATGCGCGACCCGAGCTGGCGCCGCCGCGACCCGGAGGGCCGCCTGCGCATCAGCGTGACGGACGCGGCCCGACTGGGTGTGGCGGCGGGCGACCGCGTCCGCCTGACGACGCGCCGGGGCAGCACGGAGGTGGCCGTGGATCCCACGGACGCGATGCTGCCGGGCCACATCTCCCTACCGAACGGCCTGGGCCTGACGGTGGACGACCGAACGGGTGTCGCCCCGAACGAGCTGACCGCCGCCGAAGACCGCGACGAATGGGCCGGTACGCCATGGCACAAACACGTACCAGCCAGGCTGGAGAGCCTCTGAGGACGACGACGCCGGTCTCGGCGGCACCCTCGCGCGGCGAGATATTACGTGATCCCTTAGTATCTCTCCGTGACTCCGGGACAACGGCGAGCCGTCGCCGAGCAGACGCGGGGGGCCGTGGCCAGGCTGGCGCGGCGACTGCGGGCCGAGCGGCCGGTCGAGGCGCTCAGCAGCAACAAGATCGGCGTGCTCAGCTACCTGCGCCGCAACGGGGCGAGCAGTCCCGGTGAGATCGCCGCGGGGGAACGGCAGCAGCCGCAGTCGCTCACGCGGGTGTTCGCCGAGCTGGAGACGGCCGGGCTGGTTCGGCGCTCGCTCAACGAGAACGACCGCCGGGTGGCGGTCCTGGAGCTGACCGGCGCGGGTGCCGAGGTGCTGCGCCACGACATGGCCCACCGGGACACCTGGCTGGCGGCGGCGCTCGACGAGCTACCCGACCTGGAGGTCGAGGTCCTGGGGCTGGCCGCCGTCATCATGGATCGGCTGGCGGAGCGATGAGCACCGAGCCGTCCTGGGTCCGCCACGCCATCTGGTGGCACGTCTACCCGCTCGGCTTCACCGGCGCGGAGCCGAACGCGCGACCCGAGATCGTCCACCGGCTCGGGCAGTTGGCGTCGTGGTTCGACTACGCCGTCCGGCTCGGCGCGTCCGGGCTCGCCCTCGGGCCGGTCTTCGCGGCCGAGACGCACGGGTACGACACCGTCGACCACTACCGCATCGACCCGCGACTCGGCGACGCCGGCGACTTCGACCGGTTGGTCCACACCGCACACGAACACGGGCTGAAGGTGTTGCTGGACGGCGTGTTCAACCACGTCGCCCGCTCGTTCACGCGGCCGGAACTGCTGGGCCGGGGCACGTTCGAGGGCCACGACCACCTCATCACGCTGGACCACGACGCACCCGCGACCCGCGAGTACGTCACGGACGTGATGTGCCACTGGCTCGACAGGGGCGCGGACGGCTGGCGCCTGGACGCGGCCTACGCCACCCCGCGGCCGTTCTGGGCCGACGTGCTCGCGCGGGTGCGCCGCCGGCACCCGGACGCCTACCTGGTGGGCGAGGTCATCCACGGCGACTACGCGGCGACCGTCGCCGAGACCGGCATGCACGCGGTCACCCAGTACGAGCTGTGGAAGGCGATCTGGAGCAGCCTCAACGACCGCAACCTGTTCGAGCTGGCGTGGGCCCTGAAACGCCACGCGTCCTACCTGGACTCCTTCGTGCCGTTCACCTTCGTGGGCAACCACGACGTCACCCGCATCGCCACCCGCCTCACCGACCAGCGCCTGCTGCCGCACGCACTCGCCGTGCTGTTCACCGTCGCCGGCACCCCCGCGGTCTACTACGGCGACGAGCAGGCTTTCCGCGGCGTGAAGGAGGACCGCGCGGGCGGCGACGACGCGGTCCGGCCGGCCTTCCCCGAGGAGCCGGGCGGCCTGGCCCCGTGGGGCGCCCCCACGTTCCGCCTGCACCAGGACCTGATCGGCCTGCGCCGGCGCAACCCCTGGCTGCACGAGGCCCGCACGACCGCGACGGAGCTGACCAACACGGCGGCCGTCCTGGACACCACCAACGGCACCGAACGCCTCACGACGGTGCTCAACCTCGCCGACGCGCCGGCCACTCTCCCCGTGCCGCAAGGGAAAGCGCTGCTGGGCGAGGTCGAGCTGCGCGGCGGCCGGGCCGTGCTGCCCGCCCACGGGTGGGCCGTGCTCGGCCAGCCGCCCGTGCGGTGAACAACGCCGTCACGACATGTCGCCGCCGCGCTGCGGCGCGTGCCGCAGCCCGGCGATGAGCAGTTGCACCATGCGACGCGCGTCGTAGCGGGGGTCGTCCTCGCCGCCGGCGCACAGGTTGCCGACGGCGTAGAGCAGTCCGTAGGCCTCGATGTCCGCGGGGATCTCGCCGGCGGCGGCCGCAGCGTCGAGCAACCGCGCGCACACGGGCACGAGGTGGTCGAGGAAGTAGGCGTGCAGCGTCTCGAAGCGGGCGCTGTCGGACCGCAGTGCCGCGGCGAGGCCGTGCTTGGTGACCAGGAAGTCGACGAAGACGTCGACCCACCGCCCCAGTGCGGCGTGCGGCGTGCGGCTGCTCGCCAGCAGGGCCGGTCCGGCTTCCGCGCAGGCGTCGACCTGGTGGCGGTAGACGGCGATGACGAGGTCCGCCCGGGTCGGGAAGTGGCGGTAGATCGTGCCCATCCCGACCCCGGCCCTGGCCGCGATGTCACGGACGGGCGCGTCCACCCCGGACACGACGAACACCGCGGCCGCCGCGTCGAGCAGGGTCTGCTCGTTGCGGCGGGCGTCGGCTCTCTTCCGCGGGGTCTCGACCACCGTCCCGGTTCCTCTCGTCGCGGCGCTTGCTAAGCGGAGCACTGTTCCGTATGTTAGGTGGAGCAACGTTCCGCTTATCTTACGGAGAAGACATGCAGTACCGCACGCTGGGCCGCACCGGCGTACAGGTCAGCTCCCTCGTGCTCGGCGCGATGAACTTCGGCCAGCTCGGGAACACCACCCAGGACGAGGCCACCGCCATCGTCGACGCCGCGCTCGAGGCCGGGATCAACGTCATCGACACCGCCGACAGGTACAGCGCCGGCGAGTCCGAGGAGCTGGTGGGCAAGGCCATCGCCGGCCGGCGAGACGACATCGTGCTCGCGACCAAGGCGAACTCGCCGATGGGTGACGAGATCAACCACCGGGGCAGTTCGCGCCGCTGGCTGGTCACCGCGCTCGAGAACAGCCTGCGCCGCCTCGGCGTGGACCACGTCGACCTCTACCAGATCCACCGCTGGGACCCGCTGACCGCCGACGAGGAGACGCTGTCGACGCTGACCGACCTGCGGCGCGCCGGGAAGATCCGCTACTTCGGCTCCTCCACCTTCCCCGCCTACCGGATCGTCCAGGCCCAGTGGGCCGCCCGGGAGAACCACCTTGGCCGGTACGTCACCGAACAACCCGGCTACTCGATCCTGCAGCGGGGCGTCGAGGCCCACGTGCTGCCGGTCACCCAGGAGTACGGGCTCGGCGTGCTGGCGTGGGGCCCGCTGGCCTCGGGCTGGCTGTCGGGTGCGATCCGCGAAGGCCGGGAGATCACGACCAGCCGCTCGGCGTTCATGCCGCAACGCTTCGACACCGCCGTCCCCGCCAACCGCGCCAAGCTCGACGCCGTGGAGCGGCTGGCCGCACTCGCCGACGGGGCCGGCCTGACGATGATCCAGCTCGCGCTCGGCTTCGTGACCGCGCACCCCGGCGTGACCAGCGCGATCATCGGCCCTCGCACGCTGGACCACCTGCGCTCGCAGCTCGCCGCCGCGGACACCGTGCTGCCCGCCGACGTGCTCGACGCGATCGACGCGATCGTCCCGCCCGCGACCAACTTCAACCACGCCGACAGCGGGTACGCGAATCCGGCGCTCGAGCCGCACGCCAGGCGCCGTTAAACACCAAACGCCGGGCGATCATCCAGATCGCCCGGCGTTGCTTCTCCTAACGAAGCTGGGCGTCGAGCGCGCCGCCGCAGTGCGGGCACGACGCCCGCTCGGCGTAACGCTCCGACGGCCACAGCCGAAGACAGCGAAGGCAAAGGATCCTCATGTGGACCCTCCTTTCTGCGCAGGGTGAAGGCTCGGCCCTGCGACTTACAAGGGTATCGGCCCGCAGGACGGGAACCTGAAGACCTATGCTGGCCCACGTGCACGCAGGCAGTCGCGACCTCGAGCGAGCTTCCCAAGCCCTCGCCACCCGGCTCCCCGAGCCGTTGGGCATCCTCGCCCGCATCGCCTACAACTACCGCTGGGCGTGGGACCCCGACGGCCCGGATGTCTTCCGCGAGCTCGATCCCGATCGCTGGGAGCGCGTCGCCGAGAACCCGGTCAAGCAGCTGCAGGAGGCGGCGACCGCGAACCTCCTCGCCGCCGCGCAGGACGAGGGCTTCCTCCAGCGCGCCGCCGCGCTCGAGGAGCGCATCAACGCCGACCTCAAGCGGCCCGCCCACGACGGCCCCGCGACGCCGGAGCGACCGGTCGCCTAC
>NZ_JBJMIE010000457.1:0-6587 GCF_045807065.1 Actinophytocola sp.
ACAACCGGCGTGCGACTCCGCGACACCGCGCTCTGAGAATGACCGCCGACCCGGGGGTCACCAGGTTATCGAACTCCAGGGGGAACCAGTCGCCTTTTCGTCGCAGACGGTGTCCTCAACGCTGAGCGCGTGGCCCGCGCACGGCGTAGACCAGCAGACCGGCCACTCCCATCACGACGGCCGCGACCATGGCCGCCGTCGTGCCGGGTGGCTGGACCAGCCAGGTGAGCGGTGGTGCCACGACGGGATCGCCGGCCAGCAACGCGCCGGACGCGACGACCGTCCAGGTCATCGGCAGGCACCACGCCAGGGCGCCGCCCAGCACCGTCGCGCCGAGGGCGGCCAGACCGGTGAGTCCGACCGCGTCGCGCACCACCACTTCCGTCGCCACCGGCGGTCCCAGCACCACGCCGAGGACGACCGCCAGCACGCCGATCGCCACCACGTGTGCGGCCCGGCGGGTCCACCAGGTCAGCGCCGCCGTCCGCTCCAGTGCGGGGTCGGGGCCGGCGAGCCCGGTCGCGGTCACCGCGGTCACCGCCGTGGCCGCGAACACCGCCATCACCAGTCGCACACCTTCCGACTCACCGGTCAGCACCCCGAGCCCGACCACGCAGGCAAGCGCCGTCCCGACGCTGACCAGGACCTGCCGCGACCGCAGGTACAGCACCAGCCACCTCATGGCAGGTCCAGGTCGTCGCGGCAGTACTGGATCGACTCGCGCATGCCGGCCACCCGCGCCGCCTGCTTCTCGGCCGGGAGCGCGAGGAGCGCCTGCCACAGGCGCTGGACGTCCTTCCGCTTCACCTTCCAGAGGTACTCCGTGCCGGGCACGGGCGCCAGCTCACCGGTGAACCACGACGCCACGAGGATCCGCGCGGTCTCGATGCGTGTCGAGGCCTCCCAGGCATCCCAGCACTCCCGGGAGTCGCCGCCGGCGAGCAGGCGGGACCGCAGCTTGTCGGCGTCGGTCGGGAGCCCCGACGGGAAGTACATCGGCATCGCGCCGGCGGGCGCGCGGGCACCGGTCTCCCACGGCACCTCCACGGCCGAGGTCGGTGGTGACGGCAGCTTCTCCAGCCGCGCCAACACGTCACGGGCCGTCCCGGCGACCGTCGGCAGGTAGTCGGCGTGCGCGGCGGTCACGCACACCCGCGGGCCGCGGTCGTCGCACACGAGTGCCCGCGCGTCCGGGTCCGCGACTACGGCGTCCACAGTGGACAGGACGGGCACGGCGACCGCGGCGGCCAGCGCCACGGGCAGCAACGCCGCCAGCCGAGCCTTCGTGCCGACCGCGACGAGCAGGCAGAAGCCCGTCACCCCGATCCCGGCGAACCACAGCAGCTGCGCGAGCGTCACCGGCACGGCCACCGACGTGAACACGCCGATGCTCGGCGAGTCGAACGCGGGCGTCAGCAGGAGCTGCCAGGACGTGGCCAGGAGCGCCATCTGCCCCGCGAGCGCGGCGACGGCCAGCACCGGCGGCGTGACCAGTGAGGGCACCAGCCGGCCGATGCCGGCACCCAGCAGCGCCAGTGCCACCAGCGCCACCACCATGACACCGGCCACCGGCACCCACTTCAGGTGGAAGTAGCTCGCGGTGCCCGCCACCCGCACCCCGCCGACGGTGAGCAGCACCACGTACGCGGCGGTGAGCGCGACCGCCAGCGCCCCCGCGGTCGGCAGCACCCGCCGCCATGCCGGCCTCGGCGTGGTCGCGAACAGCTCGGGCACCCCGGACCGCTTCTCCCGCAGGCCCTGCCAGGCACCGACGGCCAGCACCAGCGGGGCCAGGAACAGCGTGAGGTAGCGGGTCCACTGCGCGAGCCCCATCCACTCCTCGTCCCACGCCGCCGGGCGCTTGCCCCACGGCCCGGACAACCCGTAGAGGAGTCCCAGTGACAGCACCAGGAACCCGACGCCGAGCACCGGTGCGCTCGAGCGGCGCAGCTCCGTACGCAGGATCATCGTGCCGCCCCCTGCGCGAGCAGGGCGGAGTAGCCGCGCTCCATGGGGCTGTCGCCGGGGTCCGCGTCGGTGCCGGCGGCCGCCAGCGCAGCGGTCGCGCCCTGGAACACGACCCGCCCCGCGTCGAGCAGCACCACGTCGGTGCAGGCGGCGGCCACGTCCTCGACCAGGTGGGTCGACACCACCACGCAGGCGTCCAGCTCGCGCAGCAGCTGCCGGAACTGCATGCGCTGCGTCGGGTCCAGCCCCGCGGTCGGCTCGTCGAGCAGCAGAATCGCCGGGTCGTTGACGATGGCCTGCGCGATGCCGGCGCGGCGGATCATGCCGCCCGACAACGTCTTCAGCTTCGCGTCGGCCCGGTCGGTGAGGCCGACCCGCTCGATCGCGTGCTGCACGGCGCCGGGGATCCCGGCCTTCGGCATCTCCTTGAGCCACGCCATGTACTCGACGAACTCGCGGACGGTGAACCGCTTGTAGAAGCCGAAGTCCTGCGGCAGGTAGCCGAGCCTGCGCCGGACGTCGCGCAGGTCGGCGCCGCCGAGCAGCGCCAGCTGACCACCCGCCGGCCGCAGCACGGTGGCGAGCGCCCGGATGAGGGTGGTCTTGCCGGCGCCGTTGGGGCCGAGCAGGCCGTGCACGCCAGTGGCGAGCGACAGGTCGACACCGTCCACCGCCATCCGCCGGCCGGCGCGAACCTTCAGGCCCTGGGCGTGGATGTCGAACGGGTAGGTCCTGGGCGCGACCTCGGCCGCGCTCACCATTCGAGGCATGTGTGTGTTTCCTAGCTTTCGAGTCGGGCATAGACGGTGGCGCGGAGCCGGACGACGGCCGCGCCGGCGACGAGCACGGCGGCCCAGATCCCCAGCGCCGCCGGTTCGAGCACGGGTGGTGAGGTGGCGGTGACGAGGCTGGGCCCGACGACGAACGCCGCCCAGGCGGTGACCAGCCCGACCGCGGCCCGCCGCACGCCGACGAAGCCGCCGAGCGCGAGCGTGGTCACGGTGAACGCGAGGCAGGGCAGGAGCCAGCGGACGGGCGAGGCCCAGGTGGTGACCGCGAGCAGCGGGATCACGACGGCGAGCACCGCGACCGTGCGGCGCAGCACCAGGTAGAGCCCGGCGCGTGGCGTGGCGGCGACCAGCTCGTGGGCGGGGTCGAGACCCCGCGCCCACGCCGCCGCGACCCCGGCGACCGGCGCGACGGGCGCGAGCAGCAGGGCGAGCGACGGGTAGGGCGGCGCGACGAGCCGGTCCACGACGAGCGCGAGAAGCGTGACCACGGTGGTCATCACGAGCCAGGGCACCATCGCGGGCGTCGCCCACGTGGTCACCCACCGGACTCCGCGTAGTGGCGCCGGCTCGGTGTCGGGCACGAGGGCGTCCCAGACGTCGTTCACGAGCGGCACCACGGCGGTCGCCTCGGCGGCGAGCAGGGCCCGGCAGTCCGCACAGGACTCGAGGTGCACCTCCACGGCCCAGACCCGATCGGCGGTGAGGCCGGGATCACCGTCGACGTACTTCCTGAGCAGCTCGGGGGATGCGTGCCAGGTCATGCCAGTGCCTCTCTCATCGCCAGGCGGGCGCGACGGGCCCTCGTCTTCACCGTGCCTTCCGGAACTCCCAGCAGCGTCGCGGTTTCCCGGACCGTGAGGCCGTCGACCACCATGGCCTGCAACACCTGCCGCAGTTCCGGTGCCAGCCGGGCCAGTGCCACGCCGACCTCGTCACCGACCACACCGGACAGTGCCTCGTCCTCCGCGGCGGGGGCCACGGGTTCGGCGGCCAGGCCAGGTGCCCCCACCCCGAGGCCCGGCGCGGCTTCCCTGGCACGCCGGCGGAACGCGTCCACCAGCCGCCGCGCCGCGATCGTCCACAGCCAGCCGACCGCGGACCCGTCCACCGCGGCCCCCGCGAAGCTGCCCGCCGCACGCCACACCGCGAGGTAGGTCTCCTGCATCACCTCGGCGACGAGCTGCTCGTCCGCACACCGCCGCCGCAGCCGAACCGCCAGCCACGGCGCCGTGCGCCGGTACAGCCGCTCGAACGCCGCACGGTCTCCCCGCGCGACCCGCCGAACGAGCTCCTCCTCATCAGACACAACGAGCTAGACGATCGCCCCTCGACGCCAGGTTCGCGAATCGATGTGCCCTGCGTCACATCTGCACGGCCAGTCCCGCTCCTGACCGCCACCAAGCCGGCTCAACCGGGGAGTTACCCACCGGCCATAGGGTCGGCTCGGGGTGCACCGACGACAGGGGTTGAGGCACATGGACGAGGCGGCGGGTATCGACCGGATCGAGATCGGAACCGTGGTGATCGGCGCCGGATTCTCCGGTCTGGGAATGGCCATCCAGTTCCGGATGGAGGGTCGGACCGACTTCGTGGTCCTGGAGAAGGCCGACGACCTCGGCGGCACCTGGCTGGGCAACACCTACCCCGGCTGCGGCTGTGACATCCCGTCGCATGTGTACTCGTACTCCTTCGAGCAGAACCCGGACTGGACGCACACCTATCCCCCGCGGCAGGAGATCCTGGACTACCTGAAGCGGCTCGCGGACAAGTACCGGCTGCGCGACTCCATCCGGTTCGGCGTCGAGATGACCGCGGCACGCTGGGATGCGGACGAGCGGCGCTGGCACGTGACCACCGGCACCGGGCAGGTCTACGTCGCCCAGTTCCTGGTGACCGGTATCGGTTCCCTGCACATGCCGTACATCCCCCAACTGCCCGGGCTGGACCGGTTCTCCGGTGCGGTGTTCCACTCCTCGCGGTGGAACCACGACCTCGACCTCAGGGGCAAGCGGGTGGCGGTGGTCGGCACCGGGTCCAGCGCCGTGCAGTTCGTGCCGAAGATCGCCGAGACGGTCGGCGAGCTGCACCTGTTCCAGCGCACCCCGGCGTGGATCCTGCCCAAGGCCGAGGCGCCGACGCCGGCGTGGTTGCGCAGGGCCCTGCGCTGGGTGCCGGGCCTCCAGCGGGCCTACCGCACCCTGCTCTACTGGCAGCTCGAGGCGCGAGCCGTCCCGTTCAACTGGCTTCCCGTCCTGATCAAGGGCGGGCAGGCGATCGCGACCCGGCACATGCACAGGTCGATCTCCGATCCGGCGCTGCGGGCCAAGCTGACGCCGAACTACAAGCTGGGTTGCAAGCGGGTGGTGATGTCCGACGACTTCTACCCCGCGCTGTGCCGCGACAACGTGGAGCTGGTCACCGACTGGATCACCGAGATCGGCCAGGACCACGTGGTCGACACCGCCGGGGTCGAACGCAAGGTCGACGCGATCATCTTCGGCACCGGGTTCCACGTCACCGACGCCTTCCACCGCCTCGACATCACCGGCCGGGACGGTCGTGACCTGGCCGACCAGTGGCGCACCAGCGGGAACGAGACCCATCTCGGCATCACCACCGCCGGGTACCCGAACCTGTTCTTCCTCCTCGGCCCCAACACCACCGTCGGCCACAACTCCACCGTCTTCATGATCGAGTCCCAGATCCGTTACGTCGCCAAGGCCATCCGCCACACCGAACGTATGAGGGCGGACACCATCGAGGTCACACACAGCGCGCAGAACCGGTTCCAGGCCGACATCCAGCGCAGGCTGGTCCGCGGAGTCTGGAGCACCGGCGGCTGCGACGCCTGGTTCCTGGACAGCAAGGGCGTCAACCGGGCACTCTGGCCGGGGTTCAGCTGGCGTTACCGGCTGCGCACCCGCAAGTTCGACCCGGCCGACTTCCAGTTCGCCCCGGCGCCGATCCCCACCGCCAGGCCTGTCGTTCCCGCGTTCCGATGACATGAACGAGCTACTGCTCCCGGGGGACGAACGTCCCTAACGTGGTACAGATGCGCCTTTGGGGAACCGTCGCCGTACTCGCTGCGGCGCTGACACTCGTACCCGCACCAGCAACCGCGGACGTCCTCGCCTACAAGGTCTACGTCGCCAACAGCGGCGGCGACGTGAACGGGGACCCCGTCGAGGCCGACATCGCGATCTTCTCGGCACGCCCGGACGGCGGTCTGGTGCCGTTCGGCGACCCGGTGCCCACCGGCGCGGGCGCCCAGTCCCTCGAGTTCAGCCCGAACGGCCGGTTCGCCTACCTCGTCGCCGTGGACGAGAACCTCGTCTACGCCTACACGAGAACCGACGACGGCGGCCTGCTCCCGCTCGCCCGGGAGCAGGTCGGTGGGCTCGCCCCGTTCGGCCTGGCGGTCGCGCCCGACGGGAAGGCCCTGTACACGGCCAACATCGACGACGCCACCGTCTCGGCGTTCCGCATCGGCGGGAACGGGGTGCCGACGCTCGTCAGCACCACGTCCACCGGCCGCACCGACGCACGCAACGTGATCGTCAGCCGCGACGGCAGGTTCCTGATCGTCAGCCACGGCAGGCCCTTCAACCCAGGGCCGGACGCGCTCGTCGTGTTCCCCATCCTTCCCGGCGGCGCACTGGGCGAGCCGCTGCCACCGGTGCTCGCCGGCGGTAGCGGCTCGGGCATGGCCATCACCCCCAACGGCCGCTTCCTCTACGTCGCCTGCGCCAGCACCAACGACGTCTTCGGCTTCCGCATCGGTCACGACGGCGTCCTGACCCCGGTGCCGAGAGGGAGTTTCCCCGCACC
>NZ_JBJMIE010000458.1:0-25991 GCF_045807065.1 Actinophytocola sp.
ACGACGGCAACCTCGTCTACGCGGCGGGCACCCCGTTCGCCGAGCGATCGCTGGTACCGGACTGGATCGACCGCCCGTACCACGTCTACCGCGTCCGCCAGCCGGTACAGGCACTGACCGGCGCCGCGATCCCGTGGTTCGACCAACCGGGCGGCGGCACGGCCTTCCTCCTGCCGGACGCCATCGGCGAGCTGGTCGCACAGGGCCATCTGATGGAGATCAACGACCGCGAACGCCCGTCCTGACCACGTCAACGCACTGAACGAAGGGGCCGCTCGAAACACCGAGCGGCCCCTTCAAACGTCGGCGACCCACGCACCCGCCCGCCCAACATCTCCCGAACACCCCATCACCACCCGAACACCCGGCACCTCCCCAACACCCGGCACTTCGCCACGCCCCAGCACCCAACATCTCCCCAACACCCATCACCCTCGAACACCGGCCACTCCCCAAACACCGGCGATCCCCCAAACACGCGGCACTTCCCCAACGCACGACACCTCGCGACACCCCTGCACCCATCACCTCCCCAACACCCGTCACCCCCGAACACCCGTCACCCCCGAACACCGGCCACTCCCCAAACACCCATCACCCCCCGAACACCGGCCAGCCCCCGAACACCTGGCACCTCCCCAACACGCGGCACCTCGCCACACCCCAACACCCATCACCCCCGAACACCAGCTACTCCCCAAACACTCACCATCCCCCAAAGCACCGGCCAACCCCCCGAACACCCACCACACGCCCCGAACACCGGCCAGCCCCGAACAGCCGGCCCGCCCTGCCCATGACAGGCCTTCGCCGACTCGGGGCCGGTGAAGTTCCTCGCCCCCGTGTGCCGGAGAGCCCATCCGGGTCGGTCAGTCGCCGACCTGTAAGCCGTGGGCGGCGGCGAAGGCGATGGCCATGTCGATGTCCACCTTCGCGCCGGTGAGGGTTGCCTGGCGGAGGCCGTTGGCGTCCATGCGGGCGCCGCGGAGGTCGGCGTCGGACAGTTTGGCTTCCATGAGGCGGGCGCCGGTGAGGTCGCTGCCCGACAGGTCGCACTCGCGGAGGTCGGCGCCCGTCAGGTTGGCCTCGCGGAAGCGGAGGCCGGCGAGGGTGAGGGCGCGGAAGTTGGCGGCGCCGAGGCTCGCGAGGGTCAGGTCGGTGTCGGTGACCTGCCAGGGCCGGAAGCGGCACTCGTGGAACGTGGCTCCCAGGAGGCTGCAGCCGCGGAACTCCGAGTGCATCAGGTTGGTGCGCTCGAACGTGCACGACCGGAACGCCGACGTCGCGTGCTTGGACTCCCCGAGGTCGACGCGCGTGAAGTCGCAGTGGTCGAACGTGCAGCCCTTCGTCACCAGGCCGCGCATGTCGGCGTCGGTGAAGTCGGCCTGCTCGAAGTGGCGGCCCTCCCATCGCTGGTTGGACAGGTCGGCGTCGCGGAAGTCCTCCATGCCCCGCAGACTACGGAACGACCACGACAGGCCGCCGCGCGTCGTTGATCAGGAACTTCGCCACCCCGCCCGCGCCCCGACCGACGACGATGCAGTCCGCGTGCAGCTCCTCGGCCACCTTCTCCAGCCCGTGCGCCGGGTCACCGCGGTGGTGGACCAGCTCCCACCGCACGCCGATGGTGCCGAGGTAGTCGGCGACGGTCCGGCGCAGCTCGTCGACCAGCTCGTTCGCGGCCTCGGCGGCGGTGGCCATGCCGAACGGGGACCAGTAGGCCGGGCTGGTGATCGGTTCGACGTACACGAACACGAGCCGCGCCCGCTCCCGCCGCGCGAGCCCGCTGGCCCAGGCGGCGGCGTGCAGTGCGCGTGGCGTCCCGTCGACACCGACGACGATCACGGCAAGCCCGTCCTTACCGACCTCGTAGTCGCGCACGCCGGGATCCTATGGCCGATACCGGTCGGGTTGAATGGTTGTTATGCGGCTGATGTTGGTGGCGTTGTTGGGTGTGGTCGGCCGGGCGTTGGTCAGGGCACGCAGGTTGCCCCCGAACCGGCCGGCGCGGTTCACCGGGCACGGCGCGGTGGTGTGCCTCGGCGCGAGCACCGTGCAGGGCAACGTGAGCTTCAACTTCGTCGACGAACTGGCGCGGCGGCTGCCGGACCGGGCGTTCGTCAACGCCGGCATCAACGGGGAGACCTCCGCGCAGGCGCTGTCCAGGGTGCCGGAGGTGGTGGCGTGCCGACCGACCGACGTGATCGTGATGATCGGCGCGAACGACCTGTTCGCCATCCGCGGCAGCCGCATGGCGGGCGGCCGCCACACCACCCTCGACGAGTACCGGACCAACCTGACCGCGATCGTGCGCGGACTGACGCCGGCACGGGTGGCACTGATGTCGATCCAACCCTTGGGCGAGCGCCTGGCCTCGCGGGAGAACCAGGAGATGGACCGGCTGAACGCGGTGATCCGCTCGGTCGCGGAGGCCGAGGGCGTGGCGTACCTACCCTTCGGCGAGCGGATGAAGGACCTCGTGCGCGGCGGGAACCGGCCGTTCACGGACTCTCTGGGACGCGTCCTACTGGCGATCGTCCTGCGGCTGGGTCTCAGCGTCAGCCTGGACCACATCGGACGGCTGAACGGGTTCCGCGCCCACACCGAGGGTCTGCACCTGGCCAGCCCGGCCGGCCTCCTGGCAGCGGACCTGGTCGAGGAGTTCCTGCGGTCCTAGGTGTACAGCTCCCCCCGCAACAGGGTGCGGGTTGGCACGTGCTCCCCCTTCAGCATCCGCTCGAGGAGGTCGACGGCAGTCTCACTGACGAGGTAGGAGTCCTGGACGACCGTGGCCCGCAGCGGAGTCTGACGCGTATCGATGAGCGCGGTGGCTCCTGGAGTCCCGTCCACGCCGATGACCGTCGTCGCGGCCGCCGTGCCGTCGAGGAGCAACGCGTCGACCGCGCCGAGCGCCATCTCGTCGTTCGTGCAGAAGATGACTGTGGGGGTGCGGCCTTCGCCGCGTAGCTCCCGCAGGCAGTTGCACACGACGTTGCGGGCACGCGTGCGCGCGAACTCACCGCCATCGTTGACGATCACACGAGCCGCCGGCAGCTTCTCCCTCATGACTTCGACGAACCGTTGCTGGCGCCTCCGCTGTCCCCGGCCCCCCACGACCAGGACGATCTGCTCGCATTCCCGTTTCGTCGCCAGTTGGCCAACCACCCACTCCGCCGCGCACTCGCCGATGGCGGCGGCGTCGTAACCGACGAACGCGGTGTTCGGTGGATAGTCGCGTTCGTCGTTGAAGGGTTCGACATCCATCATGACGACGGGCCGGCGGAACTTCTGGCAGAACTGGATCAGGTCATGTCGGTTGCGCTCGAATTCCACGGGCACGACCAGGCCGGCTACGTACTGATCGCGCCGTGCCAGGATGCCGCGCAGGTGGTGCGCCTGACCGGTTGCGGAGTAGTCCTTGTCCGGGATCTTCAACACCATGTCCGTCCGGTGCCGATCGAATGCTCGATGCACATCATGAATCAACTCGGAAACCCAGTGTTTCTGACTGAAAGCGTGCACCACCAGGAAAACCATGCGTACCCGTCCCCCACGCCGGGCCGCCACCAGCACGACGACCAGGCACGTCATCACGACGATCGCCGCGATCAGCGACCACAGGGGGAACCGCCAGTTCAACCAGCTCGTTCGGGTAGCCGCTTCGACGGCGCCGAGAACCGCCGTCACGATTACCCCGCTGGTGACCGAGGTGGTGACCGCGAACAGTACTGGGTGCTCATCACGATCAAGGAACTTCATGGTGCCTGCCCTGGGGAAGGAAAGCACACGATTACCACACGCGGCCACTCGCACGAAGCACCGGTACCGCGGATATTATCGGAAATCCCGTGAGCGGCTGGGAATCCTCAGGTCGAGGGTTTCCAGCCGGTCGGCTTGGAGGCTTGTCACGCCCTCCGCGTTCTGCACCGTGCCGCGGACCAGGAGTGCCGACGAGTTCCGTGCGGTGCGGCGGTAGCGGGTCCACACGCCCGTCGTGCAGACGACGTTCACCATGCCGGTTTCGTCTTCCAGGTTCAGGAATGTGACGCCGCCGGCGGTGGCTGGGCGTTGACGGTGCGTCACCGCGCCGCCCGTCAGGACCCTGGTGCCGCTTTCGACGTCCGGCAGGGCGGATACCGGTAGCGCGCCCTGGCTGGTCAGCCACTCGCGGACGAACTGGGTCGGGAAGCTGTCCGGGGACATGCCCGTGGCCCACACGTCCGCCACCGCCAGCTCCATGCCGTTCATGCCGGGTAGCGGCGGGGCTTGCGCGCCCACCGTCGTGCCCGGTAGGCGGTCGAGGCGTTCACCCGCCACCGCGCCCGCCGCCCACAGCGCGTCGCGGCGGGGCAGGTCGAAGCAGGTGAACGCGCCCGCTGTCGCCAGCGCCTCTAGCTGGGCCTTCGTCAGCCGGGTTCGGCGGGACAGGTCGGCCATGTCCCGGTACGGGCCATTGGCGACGCGCTCCGCCACGATCCGTTCGGCCAGTTCGGTTCCGATCGTGCGAACCACGGACAGTCCAATTCGGACGATGTTCGACGGTTCCAGTGTCGCGTGGGAGACGCTGGCGTTGATGTCCGGGCCCCGGACGGTCACGCCGTGCCGCCGCGCGTCCGCCACCAGGGACTGCGGGCTGTAGAAACCCATTGGCTGGGCACGCAACAACGCCGCGCAGAACGCCGCCGGGTAGTACAGCTTGAACCACGCGCTCGCGAACACCAGGTACGCAAAGCTCAGCGCGTGGCTCTCCGGGAAGCCGAAGTTCGCGAACGCCACCAGCTTCTCGTAGATGCGGCCCGCCAGGGCCTCGTCGACGCCGTGCCGGGCAGCGCCTTCGTAGAAGCGTTCGCGGAGGCGTTCCATGCGGCGGGTCGAGCGTTTCGCGCCCATGGCACGGCGCAGCTCGTCGGCCTCCGCCGGGGTGAAGTCGGCCAGGTCGACCGCCACCTGCATCAGCTGTTCCTGGAACAGTGGGACGCCCTTGGTCTTGCGCAGTGCGTTCGCCAGCAGCGGGTGGTCGTAGGTGATCTCCTCGGCCCCGTTGGCGCGGCGGATGTACGGGTGCACCGAGCCGCCCTGGATCGGACCCGGGCGGATCAGCGCCACCTCCACCACCAGGTCGTAGAACTCCTTCGGCCTCAGGCGGGGCAGCGTCGCCAGCTGCGCGCGGCTCTCCACCTGGAACACGCCCACCGCGTCCGCTCTGGACAGCATCGCGTACACGCCGGGGTCGGCGAGGTCGAGCCTGTCGATGTCGACGTCGACGCCGTGGTGCTCGGCGACCAGCTCCACCATGTACCGCAGCGCGGACAGCATGCCCAGGCCCAGCAGGTCGAACTTCACCAGGCCGATGGCGGCGCAGTCGTCCTTGTCCCACTGCAGGACCGTGCGCTTGTCCATGCGGGCGCGCTCCACCGGGCACACCTCGCTGACCGGCCGGTCGCAGATCACCATGCCGCCCGAGTGGATGCCCAGGTGCCGCGGGAAGTCCTCCAGCTGGCCGGCCAGCTCCAGCACCGTCGCCGGCACGTCGTGGTCGTTCTCCCCGACCGTCTCCTTCACCGGGGCCCAGCGGTCGATCTGCTTGCTCCACGCGTCCTGCTGGCCCGGCGAGTAACCCAGCGCCTTCGCCATGTCGCGCACCGCCGACTTCGCCCGGTACGCGATGACGTTCGCGACCTGCGCGGCGTGCCTGCGGTCGTAGCGCTCGTAGACGTACTGTATTGCTTCCTCCCGGCGGTCCGACTCGATGTCCAGGTCGATGTCCGGTGGGCCGTCGCGGGCGGGCGCGAGGAAGCGTTCGAACAGCAGGTTCCAGCGGACGGCGTCGACCTTGGTGATCCCAAGGGCGTAGCAGACGGCGGAGTTGGCCGCCGAGCCGCGGCCCTGGCAGTAGATTCCCCTGCCGCGGCAGAAGTCCACGATGTCGGCGACGATCAGGAAGTAGCCGGGGAAGCCCAGCTCCTCGATCACCGCCAGCTCGTGGTCGAGCTGCCGGTACGCCTTCGGGTTCTGCGCACGCGTGCCGTAGCGGAGCAGCGCGCCGGCGAACGTCTTCTCCCGAAGGTAGCTGAGCTCGGTGTGGCCGGAGACCTCGAACGGCGGCAGGTTCGGCGCGACCAGCTGCAGGTCGAACGACAGCTGCACGCCCAGCAGCGCCGACCGCGCCACCGCGCCCGGGTACCGGACGAAGCGGCGCCGCATCTCCGCCCCCGACCGCAGGTACGCGGTGGGAGACGGCGGCAGCCAGCCGTCCATGTCGTCGAGGCTGCGCCGAGCCCGGACCGCCGCCAGCGCGGTCGCCAGCTCGCCGCGGTTGGGCCGCGCGTAGTGGACCGCGTTGGTGGCGACCGTCGGCAGCCGCAGTTCCCGGGCCATCTCGGCGAGCAGGTCGTTGTGCCTGGTGTCGCACGGGTAGCCGAGGTCGACCAGCTCGACGAACGTGTGGTCGCGGCCGAACGCGTCCGCCAGCCGGGCCAGCTCGGCGAACGCCGCGTCCGCGCCGTCCCGCAGCAGCGCGCGGCGCACGGACGCCTTGCGGCAGCCGGTGAGCGCGACGACGTGGCCCCGCGTCTGGTCGACCACGTCGTCGAAGTCGTAGACCGGGCGGCCCTTCTCGCTGTGGTCGGCGAGCTGGCCGTCGGTGATCGTGCGGCACAGCCGGCCGTAGCCGTCCACGCCGGTGGCGAGCAGCAGCAGGTGGTCGCCCTCCGGGTCGGCCACCCCGTTCTGCGGCTGGGCGAGGCCGAGGCTCAGCTCGGTGCCGAAGACCGTGCGGATGCCCAGTTCCCGTGCCGCCTCGGCGAAGCGGACCACGCCGTACATGCCGTCGTGGTCGGTGATCGCGATGGCGTCGAGGCCGAGCAGGGCGGCGGTCTCGACCAGTTCCTCCGGGTGGCTCGCGCCGTCGAGGAAGCTGAAGTTGGAGTGGCAGTGCAGTTCCGCGTACGGCACACGGGCGTCGGGGTCACCGCCCACGCCTACCGCACCCCGACGTTCTCCGGGGAGCGGCGGGGAGAAGGGATGAGCATCGCGAGCCCTTCCTCCTGGGACGCCTGCTGTTGCGGGTAGCCCGCGAGGCAGGTCGGGTTCGGGTGCCCGATGACGAACTGCCGGCAACTCCCGTTGGCGAAGCGGCATTCCGGGCAGCGCTGGTTTCGATTGGTCGCTGCGCTCACTCGCCCAGCCGCCTCCTTCCGTCGTCGCGGGCTCGTCGCTCGTTCCTCGCTCCTGAGCCCGCTCCTCCGTCAGTCCGGCGGGGGGCTCCCTCGCTTCGCTCCTGGTTCATCAGTCGTAGATCCCTTCCACTGTCCACCGCTGCTCGGACAGGACGAGGAGCAGCGCGGTCTGTTCTTCCAGCAGCACCTGCAGGCGGGCGCGGCGGCACGGCCTGGTCCACCAGCGGACGTCCGTGGTCCACGGGCCGGCCCAGGCACGGACCTGGCGCGGCTGACCGCCGTCGACCGAGACCTGGCACGGCTTTCCGGTCAGCTCGTGCCGCGCGCTGATGTCGACCGGCCGGCCGTCTTCGTCGAACACCTTGGCGGGCAAAGGGTTCGCGAACACGGTCGCCGGGGACGGCGCCGGCAGGCGGCCCGGCCACGGCGGATCCGGGTCGCGGCGGGGGGAACGCTCGTCGCCCCACGGCACGAGCCGGACCTCCTCGCCCGGGTCGCGGCCGCCGCCGAGAACCGGGGTGACCACGGCGTCCGGACCGAGCAGGCCCTGGACGTGCACCATGGCGCGGCCGGCGCGTTCGTCGGCCTCGGCGCGGCCTTCGCCGCGCCACAGGTCGAGCTGCAGGGCGTGGCCCTCGACGACCTCGACGGGTTCGAGGCGCAGGGTCGTGATGCCCGCGGAGGGGCGTTGGTCCCTGCCGGCCGTCGAGCTCAGCCAGCCGTCGAGCTGCCAGCGGACGCGGTCGGCGATGCCGCCCGGGGTCAGGGGTTCCGCGCAGCGCCAGACCCTGGTGCGCTCCTCGCCGTTGGCCGTGGTGGCGTTGATGCCGAGGCGGGTGCAGGCCAGGCCGTGCGCGGCGAGGCCGGCATGGAACTTCTCGGCGAGCGTGCGTGCCACGAACGCGGCGGCGTCCACGCGTTCGACGGGTGGGTCCAGCTCCTCGGTGACGTTGAGCTCGGGCGGCGGCCGGCGGCGGGCCGGCGGCCGTTCCTCCTGGCCCCCGGCCAGGCGGTGAGCGAGGACGGCATCGGCGCCGAAGCGGGCGGAGACGTCCTTCTCGGGCACCCCGGCGAACGCACCCAGCGTGCGCAAACCCAGGCGGCGCAACAGGTCCACGAGGTCGGCGCGGTGGTGGCCCTCGGCGGGGCGGTGCAGTTCGCGGACGCTCAGCGGCTCGAGGAAGGCCGGGCTCGCGCCCTCTGGCACCAGGATGCCGCGGCGGGCGGCGAGGATGGCCGTGAACACGCCGTCGGCCACGCCGACCTGGCACTCCGCACCGGTGCGGTCGGCGACCTGGTCGATGAGCCGCTCGGCCGCCTGCTCCTCGCCCTTGAAGTAGGAGGCGGGGCCGCGGGCAGGGACCGCGACCACGCCGGGTCTGATGATCTCGACGCCGACCGCCAACTCCTCGACGGCGGCGGCGACGGGCTCGAACAGCCGCGCGTCCCGCACCGGATCGGCGGGGAAGACGACCAGCTCGGGACAGCGGGCCTGCGCCTCCCGCCGCCGCATCCCACGACGGACGCCCTCGCCCCTGGCCAACGCCGAACACGCCACGACGCGGTTGGCCTCGACCACCGCGACGGGCTGGTGCGGCGTGAGCCGTGCCGCCGCCGACGCGGCCGTAACCGGCCAGTCGGGACACCACACGACGAGCATCCGTTGCATGTGTCGAACATACGTTCGAACACTGTGGACGTCAAGTTGAGGGCTACTTTGGTGGCGTCACAAGGGAAAGCGGGTCGGCGACGAGGGTGGGGTCGCTCGAAGCCTGTTCGAACGCGGAACGGGAGTCGGGGGTCGAACGCGAGGCATGGGACGTCCTGAAGGCGCCTCCAGCCCTGGGCGCGGGTGCCCCGGAGGTCCCCTTCGGCACATCGGGCGTGGTGAAGGGGACCTCCGGGGAGGTGGGCCGGGGCGCGGTGGGAGTTGCTGCCCCGGCCGGGGTCGTGAGGATCTTGAGCCTTCCCTCCGGTTTTCTCGGGGTGGGGAGGCCCTTCGGGGCATCGGCCGGTGGCGGGGAGAGCCGATCGGTACCGAACGCCCCGAAGGGGTCTGTCGCGGGGAGGAACAGCCGCGCCTGCGTGGGTCGGGTGGCGGCGCCCCTGCCGCGCACGCTGACGTGGACCTCCCGCGTGGTCAGGTGGCCGTGGCCGTCACCGAGGCCGGACCATGTCGCGGCCTCCCGCGTCAGCTCCAGGTCGGCGCCCGGCCACGGCCCCGTGGACACCAGCACCGCCCCCCTGTGACGGGCCCGCGCGGACAGGCGGTGGAGCTGCGCGTCCGTCAGGCGACCCGGGTTCACGGCCACCAGGTCCATCCCGTCGAGCAGTGCCGCCACCACCCTGGGCAGGTCGGCGCCCGGGTGACGGACCAGCGCGAGGCGTTCGACCGCGACCCCCAGCTCCGACGCGGCCCGCAACCCCAGGTCGGGCATGCCCACCAGCGCTGCCCACGAGCCCGTCTCCGTGGCCCGCGCCAGCACCGCGAACAGCAACGCCGTCGACCCCCGGACGGCCACCGTGCCACCCCTGCGCAGGCCGCCCTTCGGGAACAGCTCCCCGAGGACGGCGTGCACGGGTAACATCCGGGACCGGTCGTCCGGAACTCTGGCGAGGTCGCTGGCCACCCCCACCGCACCGGAGGCAGCCAGCGACGACATCGCACCCAACGCCGGCATTCGCATGCTCCTTCCCCACCAGGCGCTGCGGGGAAGGCAGCAACTCGAACGCCTGTTCGATAGTAGCACGCTGTGCGGGGGAACGCGACCCGCTACGGGTCCAGGGTGAGGTGCGGGGACAGCGCCCGCAGGAAGTCGGGGGCGTCGAAGATCTCGCCGGCGGAGGCGACGCCGACCGTCCTGGTCCGCCCGGTGAGGATCCGGTGCACCGCCTCCACCGCCAGTGGCGCGGTGACGGCGTAGATGTCCCGCCCGCTGGCCACCGCACGCCGTTCCGCGCCGCCGGAGCGCACGACGACGTCGACGAGGAAGGTCTGCGCGGACCGCCCGCGCTCGTCGACCGCGACGGGGCTCGGGGTGTCCGCGGCCGACAGGTCCCTGGCCGCCTCGACGGCCATGTAGGTGCACACCGACGGGATGGACAGGTGGCTGGGGATGGTGACGACATCGGCCATCGTGAACTCCCCGATGACCTCCCGGGTGCCCATCGGGTCGGGGAAGGACCACTTCAGGGTGGGTGGGGCGTCCTCGCGGTAGTCCAGCCGCCCGTTCCGGTACACGACGCGCCGGCCGTCGCGCCGCTGCCGGGAGACCGCGCCCGCGACGCGCGTCCCGGCCGTGGGATGCCAGCCGCTCAGCCCGTACGCGACGTGCGCCTCGTCCGCCGTCGTCCAGTCGCCCATCGCCGCGGTGGCCAGCAGGTCCCCGAGGCCGCCGAAGAAGGCCATCGCGGGGACGACCACCGCTCCCGCCGTGCGCGCAGGCTCGGCGAAGTGCGCGAACGTGTCCACGTTGGCCTCGATCTCGGCCGCCACGTCCACGTACGGGACTCCGGCGCGCAGGGCCGCCTCGACCACGGGGGCGGCAGTGGTGGCGAACGGTCCGGCGCAGTTGACCACCGCCGCCGTCCCGGCCAGCGCGCGGTCGAGGGCGACCGGGTCGTCGACCGACGCCGGCCGGATCTCCTGGCCGGACCCCGCCGCCCGGAGCTTGTCGGCGTCGCGGCCGGACAGGACCGGGACGAACCCGCGCTCCAGCAGCTCCGCCACCACGAACCGCCCGGTGTGCCCGTACGCGCCGTACACCGCCACCAGCTGACCCATAAGGTCCTCCCCTGTTCGAATGACCAACGGAGTCATCCTGGCGGTGACGGGCACCGCATCGTGAGTGTCCGGAACGACACGATCCATACAATTCCGGACATGGACACTGTCGCGCTGGCCGTCACCGACGGGATGCTGCACTTCGAGCTGTCCCTGGCGCACGAGGTCTTCGCCGCCGCCCCGGACGGCGTCACCGTCGCCTGGTACGACCTCACCGTCTGCGGCCCGGTCGCCGTGCGGTTCGGCCGGTTCCGGCTGGAGCCCGACGCGGGGTTCGACCGGCTCCGGCACGCCGGCACCGTGATCGTCCCGGGCTGGGCCGACGTCCACCAGGACCCACCCGCCGACCTGGTCGACGCGGTGCGCGCGGCCCACGAGGCGGGCGCACGCGTGGTCTCCCTGTGCACGGGGGTGTTCGTGCTGGCCGCGGCCGGACTGCTGGACGGGCGGCGCGCGACGACGCACTGGGCGCACACCGAGGCCCTGGCCGCCCGCTACCCCCGCATCGAGGTCGACCCGGACGTGCTCTACGTGGACAACGGCAGCGTGCTCACCTCCGCCGGCAAGGCCGCCGCGCTGGACCTCTGCCTGCACCTCGTCCGCCTCGACCACGGCTCGTCGGTCGCCAACGCCGTCGCCCGCCGGCTGGTCGTCCCACCGCACCGCGCCGGCGGACAGGCCCAGTTCGTCACCACCCCCGTGCCCGCCCAGGACGACCACCCGCTCGCCGGCCTGTTCCCCTGGGTCATCGAACGGCTCGACCAGCCGCTGACCGTCGAGGACCTGGCCCGCCAGGCACGCATGAGCACACGCCACCTGGGTCGCCAGTTCCACGCCGCGACCGGCACCACCCCGCTGCGGTGGCTGCTGACCCAGCGCATCCGCCACGCCCAGGAGCTGCTGGAGAGAACCGACGACAACATCGACACCATCGCGGCGGCCACCGGCATGGGCACCGCCACGACACTGCGCCGACACTTCAACCGCACCGTCGGCGTCCCTCCGGACACCTACCGCCGCACCTTCCGCGCACGGCCCCGCTGACGACCGCTGAGCACGTGCGCGAACGGCGTGACCCGGCTCGTCACGGCATCTCGTCCAGGTGATGACCCAGCGCCGACAGGCGGTCCGCCCACAGCACGCGGTAGGGCGCCAACCAGCTCTCCAGCTCCCGCAGCGGTTCCGGGCTGAGCCGGTACACGCGGCGCTGGGCGTCCTGGCGCACCGACACCAGACCGTGCTCCCGCAACAGTTTCAGGTGCTTGGACACGGTCGGTTGCGCGATGCCGAGCCGCTCGACCAGCTCACCGGCCGCGCGTTCGCCCCCGCGCAGCAGTTCGAGGATCTGCCGGCGGTGCGGCTCGGCGACGACCTCAAAGATCGAGCGCACCGGAAAGCCGCTTCAACCCGAGGTCCCAGCCGGCATCGACGGCCGCCGCGGTGCCGCCGTCACCGACAACGTTGGTGAACACCAGGCGGCAGCCACCATCCGCCGCAGACAGTTCCCACCGGAGGGTCTCGTCGTCCCAGGTGTACTCCAGCAGCGCGGGTGGTTCGAACGCCAGCACCCGGCCCTGCCCGGCCGGCAGCCCCTCCGCGACGAACGTCAGCTCGGCCCCCGGCGCGAAGGCAAGCGCCGAACGGTCGTAGTCGAGGATCTCCACGAACCAGCGGCGCAACTCCGCGGGCTCGGTCAGGGCTCGCCACACCTTCTCCCTCGGGTGCGCGTACCACCGCTCGAACCGCAGCTCCACGCGTCCGTCCGCCAGCTCCCGCACCGTGCCGAACATCCACTACCTCCTCGTATTGACGATTAGCAATATTACCAGTGAGCAATGTAAGGTGCCGAGTCCTTGTCACCGGACCACGAGCGCCGAGGGCGAACCTGTCACCAAGCTGACAAACCGTGGGTTTGTTACGTGCGGATGTGACATCTCGCGCCCGCGGACCGATAAGCCGAGTGCCACCGCTCGAAGACGCGCGGGCCGAAGGGGGCACACATGACTGTCGAGTACCGCCTCGACAACAACGTCCTGCCGAAGCCGCTGGCCGATGTCCTCAGACCCGAGTTCGCGAGCGTCGCGGCCGAGATCGTCGACGAGATCCGCGCGAAGATCCCCAACTACGCGCGACCGCTCGACGGCCCGTACGGCAAGTCCATCAAGGCCGGGGTGCAGCACGCCCTCACCCTGTTCATCGAGCAGATCGCGAACCCGGACGCGTCCGCGCAGAAGTGCTACGAGGTGCACCACAAGCTCGGCCAGAACGAGATGCGCGAGGGCCGCAGCCTCGACGACCTCCAGGCCGCGTACCGGGTCGGCGCCCGCGTCGCGTGGCGGCGGATGATGCGCGTCGGCAAGCGGAACGGGCTTTCCTCGGCGGTGATGTCGCAGCTGGCGGACGCCGTGTTCGCCTACATGGACAAGCTGGCGTCGGTCGCGCTCGACGGCTACCTGGAGGCCAAGGCGACCTCAGCCGGCGCACTGGAGACCTGGCGCCGCCGCCTGCTCGGCATGATCCTGCAGAGCCCACCCGCGCCGGCAGCCGCCATCGCCGAGCTGGCGCAGCTGATCAGCTGGCAGGTCCCGGAGAAGGTGTCCCCGATCGCCGTGCACCCGTTGCCCGGCACCGGCCACAACCAGCGCAAACCCACCCTCGACGGCGACGTCCTCGCCGACCTCGACGGCATCGAGCCGCGCCTGCTCGTCCCCGGCGAGGTGACCGACGGCCGCCTGGCGGCGATCCGGGCGGCGCTGCCGCAGTGCCGGCTCGCGGTCGCCCCGTGCGTGCGGTTGGACGCGGCCGCGTACGCACTCCGCTGGGCGAGGAAAGCCCTTTCCCTGGCGCAGCAGGGCGTGCTGCCGGACCGCCAGGTGATCCGCGCCGAGCACTACCTGTCGACGGTACTCGTCCACTCGGACGACCGACTGCTGGCGACCCTCCGCGACCGGCTGCTGGCACCCCTGCGCGAACTCACCGTCAAGCAGCGGGAGCGGATGCTGGAGACGCTACGCGCGTGGCTGGACGTGCAGGGCAGCGTGCCGGACATGGCCGCACTACTGGACGTCCACCCCCAGACGGTCCGCTACCGCATGCGACAGCTGGAACAGTCGCTGGGAACTCTCCTCCACGACCCACACCAGCGGTTCGAACTGGAGCTGGTGCTACGCGCCTCACCGCGACGCCGGGAAGCCGAGGTGCAGCTACCGGCGCAACGCCGCTGAACGCTGTGAAGGACCCCTTCGGGGCGGTGGAAAGCCTCGAAGGGGTCCTTCACAGCACGTACGACTAGCCGACGACCGCGGCGTGCCAGCGGGTGGAGAGTTGCTGGCCCTCGGTCGGGGCGAAGCTGCGCGGGGTCTGGAAGCCGCCCAGGTTGGTGACCGGGTTGGTGAGCACCAGGTTGTTCTCACCGGCGGGCGAGGGGAGGCCCTGCTTGAGGTCGACCGCGCCGGAGAGGATGCCCAGCAGGCCGCAGCCGTTGGACCTCGGGACCGCGAACGTGCTGTCGCCCTGGTCCGCGCCCGACAGTGACAGGTAGCCCTGCTGCCCGGTCGCGCTCGGGGTGCCGTCCGGGCTGAAGCGGACGACCTTCGCCGTCGGCCTGGTCAGGTTGGCCGGCTTCAGCACGATCGGGTTCGAGTTGGAGCCGATGTAGCAGTTACCACCGAGGAGCGGGTTGTCGAGCTTGATCTTGACCGGCAGGTTGATGATCGGCGTCCCGGCGCCGGTGCCCGCGGCGAGGTTGAAGCCCGTCGGCGCGCCCGCGGACTGGATCGTCGCGGTCACCCGGTTCAGCGGGTTGTTCGCCAGCGTCAGGCAGATCGCGGAGACCACCGGGATGTTGCTCGGGCACATCAGGCCGAGAAGGCCGCCGGGGATGTCCACCGCGTCACCGAGCACCGCGCCGCCCGAGGGCGCCACGGTCGTGTACGTCCCGCCCTGGTTCAGTACGCCCAGCTGCAGGTCGGTCGAGCCGGTCGTGAGCGTGGTCGAGCCGATCGTGAACGTCCCGGACTGCGCATGGGAGGACAGACACAGCGCGGCCACGGTCGCCCCGTCCGCGGCGAGCATCGCGGGGTCGTCGACCGGGCAGCGGTTCAGCGGGGCCCACGCGCCGGCGAGGGTCGCGGCCGACGCGGGAACCACGAGCGCGAGGGACGCGGCCACGGCCGCGAGCATCACGAAAAGACTTCTTCGAACAGTTGACACGGAACACCTCTCACAGACTCAGCCTGGGTTTTTCCGGCACTCCAAAATCAAAACGAAATCAACGCTGGGGAGTCGGCGCGACCGGCGGGCAGTTGACGCCGTTGCCGAGCGAGCACACCTTGCCTTGCGTCATTTTGACGTAGTTGTTCGGACCAGAAATCAGTCCGGTCAACAGCGGGTCGAGGTCCTCGGTCTCACCACAACCCGAAAAAGGTGGAATCGTGACCGTGCCGGTCAGCACGCCACCGTTGGTGATGCTGTAGGTCGCGGGGGTCGCCTTCAGCACCGCGTCGATCGGCGTCTCGGTCATGCAGTTGCGGCCCAGCTTGACCTTCGTGCCGTTGACGTAGGCCTCCAGGAGCTGGACGGACAGCCGGAGCCGTGCCGTCACCTCTCCCGCGGTGGTGCCCTGGAACCAGATGTACACGCTGCCCGTGTCGAGCTGTTTGAGCTGCATCGTCCCGGTCGTCGGTATGGCACCGAAGATGAAGAACGAGGCGGGCGCCTTCGGGTAGCGGGGATCGTTGGGCTGCGGGTCGGGCGGCGGCGGAGAACCGGCCGGCGGCGGCTCGGGGTTGTTCGGCAGCACGGCGTTCCAGGAGCAGAACTTGCCCGTGACGCCGTCGCAGTTGCGCGCGAAGCTGCCGGCGGAGATGTTGATCAGGCCGGCCGGTTGCAGCGCCGAGGCGTTGAGCTTGTTGACGTTCGTGAATCCGGTCAGCTTGGCGCAGTAGCTCTGGAAGCCGGGCACGTCGTTGCCGTGGTCGTCCTTCGGCGCCGGGAGCTTGTGACACTCCTTCGGGACGTCGGCGAGCCCCTGGGCCGACGGGGCGGCAGCCTGCGAGCCGACCTTGATGCCCGGCTCGGGCACCTCGGGTGTCGGCGCGTCCACGTCGGACATCCGGACGACGGCCAGCGCGGCGTCGCCGTCCGGGACGCAGGTCAGGTCCGTGCTCGGCGGCTCGGTCGCGGTGCCGTCCGCGGTCCAGCCGGTGAGGGTCGCGGTCAGGCCGGCCGCGGTGAACGACAGGTCGCCCGCCGCGTTCACGGTCACCGGCTCGGGGGTCGCGGTGCCGGTGAACACCGTCGGGCCGTCCGCCACGAGCGGCACCGGCTGGTCACCGGAGGCGCCCCAGGTGGCCGACGCCGCGGTCTTGTCCTGGACGATGCTCGTGTCCAGCTTCACCGTGGACGTTGCCGTGACCGCGCCGGCGGCGGACAGGTCGGCCAGCACCTCGGGCGGCACGCTCAGCGCGAGCGCCACATCGGTGGGCTGGACCGGCTCGCCGGTCTTTCCGCTGGTGGGGAAGGTCGCGGTCACGTGCAGTGTGACCGCCCACGTCCGGTCCGTCGGACGGGCGCACTGGTAGGCGAGGTCGACGTCGACCTTCCGCTGGTCCTCCTGCGCACCCGCGGTGGTGGGGCCGGCCAGCGCGACGATCACGCCGGCAGCGGCCAGCACGCCGATGATGGCCACCCGTCGAACCCGGCCGCCCATGACGCCTCGCCTTTCCTGTGGAGCTGGTTCGTCCGACCGGTGCGAGACCGGCCGGACGAACCGGATGGAGAAACTACGGGCTGGTGACGGTCAGCCCCGGGGTGATGGCGTACGAGCCGGAGAAGTTGGCGTGCTCACCCTGGTTGATCAGGCCCAGGCAGTTGTTGTCCGGGTCGACGAAGCTGACCTCCAGCGTGAAGTCCGGCAACACCTCGAGCGTGCTGGTGCTGTTGGAGTACGTCACGTTCACCGAACCGCTGGCGGTCGCGTTGCAGCCCGGGCCGACGATGTCGGCGTTGATGTTGTCGATCGTGCCGGTCGTGACGTCGCTGCCGTCGTAGGAGACGCCGTTCAGCGCCCAGTCACCGACCTGGGTCACCTCGAAGGTGAGGCCGAACGGTCCCGAGCAGTCGATGAACTGGATGCCCGGCGACTCCGGGATCGTCGCGAGCGGGTTCGACAGGCCGGAGCCGCTCTGGGCCGTCCCGTCCACGCTCGACGAGGCGCAGGAGAGCTGAATGCCGGACTCCTGAATCTCCAACAGTGTCTCGCCTGCGGTCCCGTGGAAGGCACCGCCCGGAGTGACGGTCCACGTCGGGTCGGCCGAGGCGGTTCCCGCCGCGGCTGCCGACACGATCAGAGCCGCTCCTGTGGCTAATACACCAATGAATCGTGCTCGCATACGATCGTTCCTTTCTCCCGACTAAATTTCGGGCGTTCTGCTGCCCCGAAAAATTATGTTACCTGTCAGTAACAGAGGCCACAACAACCATTTTGCGTTTTGTCGGACCACGCTAAACACGAACTGTGGAGTTGTCATGGTCGGATAAACTTCAGCGTGGCGACATGTCCGTTATCACCCAGCGTTCGCCCTCCTTTTTCGCGGTAATGGAGAGTTGGGCGGCCGCGGCTGAAGTGGTGTTCGTGTCGACCCTCGTGGCGGACTGGTCGAGGAACACGAACAGTTGTGCCCGGTCACCCTCCAGCGACTGCACGGCCGAGTAGACGACCCGTGTGGTGAGCACGAGCTTCTGCTCCGGCGCCTTGTCCCTGACCTCGGCGAAGAGCTTGTCGTAGGTGGTCAGCGCGTCGCCGCGGAGGACCTCCTTCGCGGCCTTGTCGGTCACGTCCGTCTTGTCGTAGGAGTACGAGAAGATCTGGTTGAGCGCGTTGCTGACCGACGCGCTCACCTCGGCCGTGGCGCCGGTGTCGACGAGCGCGCTGTTGCGTGCGGCGGGCGAGTCACGCAGGTTGGCCGCCGCGATCAGCGCCCAGGCGCCCGTGCCGACCAGCAACGCGGCCACCACGCCGAGTGCGACGGAGATCCGGCGCGGACTGAAGAACCGGCCCCGTGCCGGGGTGTCGTCGCCGTCGTCGGGTGGGTCGTCCTCGACGTCGCCTTCCTCCAGGTCGGCCTCGTCCTCGAAGTCCTCGGCGTCCTCGGCGTCCTCGGTGCCGTCCAGGTCCTCGGCGTCATCGAGGTCGTCGTGCTCGAGGTCGCGGTCCTCGTCGACTTTCGTGCTCATTGCGCCCCCAACGGCACCTGGTCGAGGGCGGACAGCTTCCAGCCGCCGTCCACTCGCGACATGCCGGCCACGAAACGGTTCCGTTTGGCGACCGGCGGTGAGCCGTCCTTCACGGTCGAGATCTCCACCGACACCAGCAGCTTCGCGGTGCCGGTCCGTGCGTCCAGCTCGCTCACCGCCGCGTCCAGGACCCGGCCGGTGGCGACCGTGCCCTGACCGGTCAACGCCTTCCTGGTCTTCGCGTCGGTCGCGGCCAGCTCGTCCCGCAGCCCACCGGTCGACACGGCGAGCCACTTGTCGATGCCGCCGTCGACGTCGTGGGCGTCCAAAGTGGTCAGTGTGGCGACCTGCGTCCTGGCGACCGAGAGGACCTCGTCCCGCGTGTTGGCGTAGGCGATCGAGTCGTCGTTGCCGGCCTGCAGCCAGGTCCAGCCGCCCCAGCCGGCGAACACGAGCGCGGCGACCACGACGCCGAGCATCACCTTCACTTCTCGAGCCACAGCAACTCCTTCACGCTGGACGCCAGTGGCAGGTCGGGTGCACCGAGCGGCCCGGGCAGCGTGACGCCGCCACCCGGCACCACCGGCTCGGGCACGCCACCCCGCGGCGCGTTCTGCGCACCACGCACCAGACGCTCGTCGTCGGACGGGAGCGTGCAGGCGGTGTTCGTGTCGAACGGCAGGTAGGACGTGGCCTCGCCCTGCCGGTACGGCGTCCGGTAGCCGGTCGCGCACGGCGGCGAGTTCCAGAAGTTCAGCACGATCGACAGGGTCGCGCCCGTCGGTGTGATCGACGTCGACGCCTCGGCCACCGCCTTCGGCAGGTTCACGAACAGCTGCCGCATGCCACCGATCCGGGACTCGAAGATCTCCGCGGTGGTCGTGAGGTTCGCGATCAGCACCGGCAGGCCCGGGTTCGTGTCGGCCAGCAGCCGCGACAGCTGGGTCGCGGCCTGCGGCGCCGCGCCGATCAGGTGGCGCAGATCGCCGTCCGCGCTGGCCAGCTCGTGCGCGAACAGCTTGGCGTTGCTGGCGAAGTCCCGCCACGCCGCCGACGACCTGAGCTGCGTCTTCAGCACCGTCGAGCCGTCGTCGATCAGCATCGTGGTCTGCGGCAGGTGGTTCGCGGCCTCGTCGGTGAACGACATGGTCGAGTCGAGCAGCACCTGCAGGCTCGGGCCGGTGTCGTTCATCGCCGTGTACAGCTCGTCGACGACCACCCGCAGCGACTCGGTCGGCACGGACTCGTTGAGGGCGCTCAGGTTCGACAGCAGCGTGGTGACCGGCATGGGGGTGCTCGTCTGCTCCCGGCGGATCACCGAGCCGTCCGCGAGGAACGGCCCGCCGTCACCGCGCGGCTGCAGGTCGACGTACTGCTCACCGATCGCCGACCGGTTGGCCACCTCGGCCTTCGTGTCCACCGGGATGGCCGGCGCCGAGTCGTCGATGACGAGGTCGGCCTCCATGCCCTTGTCGGTCAAGCGCATGTCGCCGACCCGGCCGACCGCGACGCCGCGGTAGGTCACCTCGCTGTTGGTGAACAACCCGCCGCCGTCGGCCAGCTCGAGCCGGACGGTGTAGGTGCCGCCGCCCATGAGCCGGTCCATGCCCGCGTAGTTGGCGCCGACGAACGCGACCGCGGCCAGCGCGATCACCACGAACGCGAGCACCTGCCACCGAACCGTCCTGGTGAGCATCAGCTACCTCCGGCGGGGACCAGCAGCGGCGGCAGCGGCGTCGGGAAGTCCTTGTCGGGCGTGATGGTGAAGAAGATGTTGATGAAGTCGCCCTTCTTCGCGTTCAGCACCTCGTCGGTGAACGGGAACGTCGGCAGGATCTCCAGCGCCTGCGGGAGGTTCTGGCCGGCGGCGGCGAGCTGGTCGAGGATCGGCGCGATGGCCCGCAGGTCCGTGACCATGTCGTCGCGGGTGGCCTTGATCGTGTTGACCGCGACGTCGGACAGCGTGTCCAGCGACTGCAGCATGGTGACGAGCGCGGTGCGCTGGTCCGACAGGGCCTGCAGACCCGGCGTGAGGTCGGTGAGCGCGCCCTTGATCTGGTCGTTGCGGCCGGCGAGCGTGGTGGACAGCTGGTTCAGGCCGTCCAACGCGTCGGTGATGTCGGCGCGATGCGCGTCCAGGTTGGTCACCAGCTCGTTCACGTTCGACAGGAACGCCCTGATCTCCGGCTCGTTGCCGGACAGCGCGCTCGTCAGCTCCTGGCTGATCGTGCGCAGCTGACCGATGCCACCGCCGTTGAGCAGCAGCGACAGCGCGCCGAACACCTCCTCGACCTCGGCGTGCCGGTTGGTGCGGTCGGCGGTGATCACCGCGCCGTTCCGCAGCCGGCGGGTGTTGTCGCTGCCCGGCGGGGCGGCCAGCTCGACGAACTTCTCACCCAGCAGGCTCGACTGGCGCAGGCTCGCGGTCGCGTCCGCGGGCAGCTTCACGTCGCCGTTGACGGCCACCACGACCCGCGGTGTCCAGTGGTCCGCGCCGCCGAGCCTGATCGACTCGACGCGGCCGACGACCACGTCGTTGACCTTCACCGCGGCCTGCGGCACCAGGTCGAGCACGTCGGCGAACTCGACGGTGACCCGGTACGGGTGGTCGCCGAGGTCGGCGCCGCCGGGCAGCGGCAGGTCGTAGATGCCGTTCACGCCGGTGGAGGTGCACCCGGCGGCGAAGACGAGAACCGCCGCGAGTGCCGCGACAACCCGCCTCAGCGGCCGGCCTGTCGCTCCGCGGGCTCCGCTCATCGTCCACCACCCAGCGGGACGCCGTCGGTGATCGGCAGCGGCAGCGCCACCGGGCTGTCCGCGAAGTACTCCAGCAGCAGCCCCCGGCCCTGCAGCGTGCCCGTGCTCGGGTTGTACCCCTGCACGACGTTGGTCACCGCGAGCGGCGCCACGTCCAGCGCCTCCGCCAGCGACGCCCGGTTGTCCACGAGCTGCTGGGTGGTCCGTGCCAGCTTGTCCACATTGGACTTGATGGCGAGGCGGTTCTTCTTGATGAAGTCCTGGATGCTGGCGAGCGCGTCCCCGAGGGTCGCCAGCGCGGTGGTCAGGTCGTCCCGGTCGGCCGCCAGCGTCTGCGACACGTTGGCGAGCTGCTGGTTGACGTCGTAGACCTGCTTGTCGTTGTCGGCCAGCATCCCGGTGAACTTCTGCAGCTCGTCGATGGTGCCGAACAGGTCGTCCGCCGAGCCGGACAGCGTCCGCGCCGCGTCGGCGAAGTTGCGCACGCTCTCGTTGAACGCCTCGCCGTTGCCCTTGAGGTTGGCGGCGCCGGTGTCCAGCAGGTCCGACAGCGCACCGTCCTTGTTGGCGCCGTCCGGACCGAGTGCGGTGATGATCGTGTTGAGGCTCGCGTACAGCTCGTCCAGCTCGACCGGGGTCGCGGTGCGGGACTCGGGGATGACGGCCCCGTCCTTGATCACCGGGCCGTGGCTGTCGATGTCGGTGAGCTGCACGTACCGGTCGGAGACCACGCTCGGCGCGATCACGACCGCCTTGGTGTCGGCCGCGATCGGCAGCTTGCTGTCCACCGTGAACACGACCTCGACGCGGCTCCCGCGCGGCGTCACCGAGTCCACGGAGCCGACCTTCACGCCGAGCACCTGCACGTCCGAGCCCGCGTAGACGCCGACGGTGCGGGAGAAGTACGCCGTGAGCCGCTTCTGGCCGTCACCGCCGAAGGTCCACCACAGCACGCCGGCCGTGACCACGCCGAGGACCAGGACGATCGCGACGAGGCGGCCCAACCGGCGGCGTGCCCGTGTCTCGTTCACCTGCCACCCCCTGCCGGCCGCTTGGCGTCGCAGGGTTGGCGGTTGTCCGGCACCAGGCCGCAGACGTAGGTGTCGATCCAGCGGCCGCTGCCCGTGATGTTGGTGAGCGTGCGGAAGTACGGGCCGGCGAGTTGGAGGCTGCGGTCGAGCTGGTCGCCGTACCTGGTGAGGATGTCGGTCACCTGGTCGAGCTGCCCCAGTGCCACCCCGAGCTGCTTGTCGTTGTCCGCGACCAGCCCGGAGAGCTGTTTGGCCAGGTCACTCGTGCCGGTGAGCAGGTCGTGGATGGCGTCGCGGCGCTTGTTCAGCTCGTCCAGCAGGAGCTTGCCGTCGTCGAGGAGCTTGTCGAACTCGCCGTTCGTGCCGGCCAGGGTCGAGGTGATCTGCCGGCTGTTGGCGAGCAGCTGCGCGAGCTGGTCGTCCCGCGAGGAGATGGTGCGGGACAGTGCGCTCAGGCCGTCCAGGGCGGTCCTGACGTGCTCCGGCGAGTCGGCGAAGGTGTCCGAGATCGTCTGGAAGCTCGCGGCGAGCTGGCCGGTGTCGATGTCGCCGACCGTGTTGGCCAGCCCCTCGAACGCCTGCGTCACGTCGTACGGGGTGGCCGTGCGGTCGAGGCCGATGGGGTTGTCCGGGTCCTGCGCCTGGGCGCCGGTGGGGTGCAGGGCGAGGAACTTGCGGCCCAGCAACGTCTTGATCTTGATGGCGGCGGTGGTGTGGTCGCCGATCCAGGTGTCGTCGACCTGGAACGTGACCAGCACGCGGCCGAAGTCGTGCGCCTCGTCCAGCTCGACGTCCTTCACCGTGCCGACCTTGACGCCGGCGACCCGCACCTCGTCGTCCGGCCGCAGCCCCGCGGCCTCGGAGAACTGCGCCTGGTAGGTGGTGCCGCCGATGCCCGGCAGGTCGCCCCAGAAGTAGACGAGCGCGGCGACCCCCACCAGTACCACCGTGCCGATGATCCCGATGGGCACCGGATTGCGCTCACGAAAGGACTTCACCGCGCCTCCTCGCCCGCTCCGTGGCGCCGGAACGCTCCGCAAGCTGCGCTCATGAGGACTTGCACCTCGGATCGTCGTTGACGTAGTGCTGGTTCGGGTAGTGGACGACGGTCTCCTCGCACACGTAGAAGTTCAGCCACGAGCCGTACGACGCGGCCCGGCCGAGCGCGTCGAACTTCTCCGGCGTGGCGACCAGGAACCGCTCCAGCTCCGAGCTGCCGGCCACGAGGTTCGACGCCAGCATGCCGAGGCCGGAGATGCTGTCCTTGAGCGGCTGGCGGGCCTGGTCGAGCAGGCCGGCGGTCGCGCTGGTCAGGTCGGCCATGCCCTGGATCGCGTCGCCGATGGCGGTGCGGTCGCCGGCCAGGCCGGACACCAGCTGCTGCAACGTCGAGACCAGTGTGGACAGTGCGTCACCCTGGCTGTTGATGTTGCCCAGCACCGAGTTCAGGTTCTTGATGACCGAGCCGATGACCTGGTCGCGGTCGGCGAGCGTGCTGGTCAGCGAGCCGGTGTGCTGCAGCAGACTGTCGACCGTGCCGCCCTCTCCCTGCAGCACCTGGATGATCTCGCCGGACAGGTCGTTGACGTCCTTCGGCGAGAGCGCCTGGAACAGCGGCTTGAAGCCGTTGAACAGGTCGGTCAGGTCGAGCGCGGGGTGCGTGCGGTCGAGCGGGATCTGCGCGTTCGGCTTCAGCAGGTCGTTGGACAGCCGCTCGCCGCGGTCGAGCGCGATGTACCGCTGGCCGACCATGTTGCGGTACTTGATGGTCGCGGTGACGTCGGCCGGCAGCGGCATGGACTTGTCCACCGACAACTCGACCAGCGCCAGGTTCTGGTCCACGACGGACAGTGCGTCGACCTGGCCGACGCGCACGCCGCGGATGCGCACGTCGTCACCGGGGTTGAGCGAGGTGACGTCGCTGAAGCGGGCCGAGTAGGTGATCGTGTCACCGACGTTCGTGTTGGCGATGGAGACCGCGAGCACGGCCGTGGCCAACCCGGTGACCAGCACGAAGATCAGGCCCTTGATGAGCGGCCCGGCGAGTTTCCTCATCGGAGCTCCACCTCCGTCCCCCGGTAGAGCGGCCCGACGAGGACGCTGCTCCACGACGGCACGTCGCCGACCGACGGCGCGAGCAGCGTCGCGATCAGTTCCCGCTCCTGCGGGGAGTTCGGCAGGCCGAGGTCACCGCCGCCGTCGAGCAGCGGGTGCCCCTCGCTGCCGGTCCGCGCCGCGGCGACGCCCTGGGTCGGCGCCACACCGCTCGGGTAGCAGCGCGGGCCGGAGTCCACGTCGTACACCGGGTCGTCCCTGCCCGGCACGTACTTGCCGGGATCCTGGGTGACGACGACGTTGGCGTGGATACCGGGCTGGTCCGTGCCGGCGCCGAGCATCTTGTCCACGGACGGCTTCAGGTCGGTCAACGCCTTGAGCGTGCAGGGGAAGCTCGGCGAGTACCGGGCGGTCACCTCCAGCGGCAGCTTGCTGGTGCTGACGAGCCGGATCAGGTTGGCCTCGTTGTTCCGCAGGAAGATCGTGACGTCCTGGGCCGAGCGGGTCACGTCCGCGTACAGGTCGGTGAGCTGGACCCGCTGATCGGCAACGGTGTCGAGGGTGACCGACGAGTCGGTGAGCGAGTCGAGCAGGTCCGGCGCGATGTCCCCGTACAGCTTGCTGACCTGTGCGAGCTTGCGCAGGTCGTCGGTCAGCGTCGGGAGGTCGGGGTTGAACTTCTCGAGGTACTCGCCGGTGGAGGCCATGGTCTCGCCGATCCGCTCGCCGCGGCCCTCCAGTGCCGTGGAGATCGCGGTGAGGGTGGTCGCGAGCTTCTGCGGCTGCACGGCCTTGAGCACCGGCAGCAGGTCGTCGAACACGCGCTCCAGCTCGATCGCGTTCTTCGACCGGTCCTGGCGGACCACATCTCCCGCCACCTGGGTGCCCTGCGGGCGGGCCTGTGACGGAGGAGGGGGGCGCGGCGATGTCCAGCGGCTACTTGGAGCGACTGTTCGGGATGTCCGGCCAGGTGGCGGTGGTCATCGGCGGCACGGGGGTCCTGGGGGCGGCCCTGGCCAAGGGACTGGCGCAGGCCGGGGCGACAGTCGTCGTCGCCGGCCGGAGCCCGGAGAAAGGGGCGGCCCGCGTCCGGGAGATCGCCGAACTCGGCGGCCGGGCCGTCGCCGCGCAGGTCGACGTCACCCGGCGCGAGTCGATCGACGGGCTGCTGCGGCACGTGCTCCAGACGCAGGGCCGGGTCGACATGCTCATCAACGGTGCGGGGGTCAACAGCGCCAGCGCGTACTTCGAGGTCAAGGACGAGGACTGGGACCGGGTCATCCAGAGCAACCTCAAGGCGGTCCACTGGGGCTGCCAGGTCTTCGGCCGGCGGATGGCCGAGGCGGGGGGCGGGTCGATCCTGAACGTCGCGAGCGTCTCGTCGCACCTGCCGCTGTCGCGGGTGTTCGCCTATTCGGCCTCGAAGGCGGCGGTGGTCAACCTGACGCAGAACGTGGCCCGCGAGCTGGCGCCGATGGGCGTCCGGGTCAATGCGCTGGCCCCCGGCTTCTTCCCCGCCGAGCAGAACCGCAAGATCCTCGACCCGGCCCGGGTCGAGAAGATCATGGCGGGGACGCCGATGGCCCGGTTCGGCGAGCCGCCCGAGCTGGTCGGCGCGACGATCCTCCTGCTCTCCCGGGCCGCCGGCAGCTTCATCACCGGCGCGACGTATTACGTCGACGGCGGCTTCACGGCCATGCGTCTCTGATCCCGAGCCGGCCCGCAACGGAGGCCCCGTCTTGATCCGATCCGCCGTGACGGTCAGCCTGGTCGAGGAAGCTCGGGGCGGCCCCTTCGTCTACTGGAGCGACCTGGCCGACGCCTGCAAGCAGTCCCAGAAATACGGCTTCGACGCCGTCGAGGTCTTCCCGCCGGCCCCCGACGCGGTCGACCCCGCCGAACTGGGCCGGCTGCTCGCGGACAACGGCCTGAAGCTCGCGGCGGTCGGCA
>NZ_JBJMIE010000459.1:0-4261 GCF_045807065.1 Actinophytocola sp.
CATTCCGGTGTGACCGTCGCCTGTGGGCGGCGCGACGCCAGCTGCACCACCGTCGCGCCGGACAGGAGCACGACCGCGCCGATGACCTGCGCGGCCGTCAGCGCCTGGCCGAGCAGCAGCCAGGCGAGGACGGTCGCCACGATCGGCTCGATCACGGCCAGCACGCTGACCACGTTCGCCGGCAGGAGCCGCAGCGAGCTGAGGGACAGCAGGTAGGCGAGCGCCGTGCTCACGACCGCGCACGTCGCCAGCAGCACCCACACCGGCACGTCCCACGGGCCGAAGTCGGCGTCGGCGACCATGACGTCGCCGGGCAGCGACCACGGCGGCGCCAGGAGGGCGATCACGACCGCGCCGATCACCATGCCCCACGTGACCAGCCCCAGCGGCGCGATCGTGCGGCCGGCACGCTCGCCGAGGAGGAAGTAGGCCGCCGCGCACAGGGCCGCGGCGATGCCGCACAGCAGGCCGAGCGCGTCGAGCCGCAGGCCCTGCCACACCTGCGCGACCAGCGCGAGCCCGAGTACCGCGAGCGCGGTGCCGACCCACATCCGCGCCGGCAGCACCACTCGCCGCACGAACCGCACCCACAGCGCCACGAGCACCGGCGAGGTGAACTCCAGCAGCATCGCCACGCCGATCGGGATCCGCGACACGGCCGCGAAGTACAGCAGCTGCACCGTGGCGACGCCGATGAACCCGTACCCGGCGAGCACGGGGAGGTCCGCCCGCCGGACCTTCAGCAGCCTCGGCCTGGTGACCGCCACGAACGCCAGCAGCAGCGCGGCGGCCAGCCCGATGCGGAAGCTCACGGCCTGCTGGGGCGACAGCCCGGCGTCCATCGCCGGCTTGACCAGCGGCCCCGAGGTCCCGAAGCAGACCGAGGCGAGCACGATCAGGGTCGTCCCTCGGCTAACCGTCGTTGGCCTTTTGCCGGTGACGGGCGTGGTCGGCGCATCGGTCGCGGTCGTCGTCATCGTGGGCTGCCCCCTTCGTCAACTGCTGGTTTCCACCGCCAACGGTAGGCAAATCCCCGCTGATCACGATTGAATTATTTCCCGCCTGGACGCAAAATCGTTGCGTGAAACTCGACGAGATCGATCACCTGTTGCTTGACGAGCTCCAGGCCGACGCCGGGCGGACCCTGCGGGAGCTGGGCGAGGTCGTCGGCCTGTCACCGAGCGCGGTCCAGCGGCGGATGGAGCGGTACCGCGAGAGCGGCCTGCTGTCCCGCACGGCCGCCGTCCTCGACCCGAAGGCCAGCCACGACCTGGTGATGGCGATCGTTCTCGTCGCGATCGAGCGGGAGTCCCCGCGCCTGCTCGAGGCGTTCCAGCGCCGGCTGCTCGCCGCGCCGGAGGTGCAGCAGCTCTACATCTGCTACGGCGAGTGGGACTACGCGGTCGTCCTGACCACGTCCGGCATGGCACACCACAACGAGGTGTCGACGCGGCTGTTCAACCAGTCCGCGAACGTCCGCCGCTTCACGACGATGCTCGTGCTCGACCCGCTGCGCACCGGGTCGGCCATCCCCGCCCGAGCGCTCAAGCTGTAGGGGGTTGCCAGGGCGACCTGGTGTCCGTCGGTCGCGTCGGGTCGTGGAACCTCGGCCTGTCCAGCTGGTCGGCACGCAGTGGCACGAGGTTGTCGGTGATGGCCCGCATGATCCGCTTGTGGGCGCGCATCCCGTCGCCGGGCTTGCCCGGGGACAGGTCGGACAGGTCGACGAGCGGTCCGAAGTGGACCCTGAACGTCGGCCTGCGCGCGACCGCCCTGGCGAACGAGGTCGCCAGCGGCACGAGGTCCCGCCAGCCCGTCACGGTCTCGGTGCCCCAGTAGACGGCCTCGTGCGCGCCCCACTGGCTGATCGTCAGCACCGGCACGCCCGCGGCCAGCGCGATCCGCGCCGCCCCGGTCTTGCCCCGCTCCGGCCACAGGCCCGGCGTGCGGCTGATGCGGCCCTCGGGGTAGACGAGCACCGGCCCCGGCGTCTCCCGCAGTGCCGTGGTGACCCGCTCGAACGCCTCGGTGACGTTCACGCTGTGGCGGTCCACCCGGATGCTGCCGCCCTGCCGCAGCCCCCAGCCGACGACCGGCGCGTCGAGCAGTCCGCCGGCGAGCAGGAAGCGCGGGTTCACGCCCGCCTCCCGCAACGCGGCGGTCAGCACGAACGCGTCGAACGTCCCGATGTGGTTGGCGGCGATCAGCATGGGCTGGTGCCGCAGCTCGTGGGGGATGGTGCCGGTGACCGCCAGCCGCCCGACCAGCCGGACCAGGCCGCTGTCGACGAACGTCATGGCCCGCCAGAGCGGCGACACCTTCCGCGGCCGGGGCCTGGGCCACCGGCGTGTCGACTCGGAACTGCGGCGAGACAGCGCGACCATGAGCGGAGCATCGCATGGACCTCTGGGGATCTCATCAGCGGTCGGGCATTCCCGTGGGGTTCGTGTGGCGGGAGTGACCGATGTGGCGGGAGCCGACTACCGTGGGGGACATGGCGAACCGGACAGCCTCTTCCAGGTCCAAGGGCCGCGGCACGGGTAGCGGCTCTGGGAGCAGTGCTCGAAAGCGTCCGCCGGCCAGGACCACCACCCGCACCCCGGCGGCGCGCAAGCCGCCGATCCGCAAGACGAACAGCAGGGGCTCGGTCAGCCGCGCCCTGTTCCGCGGCCTCCTCGGTGGCTGGCGGCTGCTGGCCAAGGGCGTCGGCGGGATCGCCCGCACGGTCGGCCGCACCAAGGAGCTGGACTCCGCGCACCGCCGCGACGGGCTCGCGTTCGCGCTGATCGCCGTCGGCGTGGTCGCGGGCGCCGGCATCTGGTGGCGCGCCGCCGGTCCGGTCGGCCACTACCTGGAGATCGGCGCGCGGTCCGTGGTCGGCGCCGCCGCCATGGCGATGCCGCTCACGCTGCTGGTCATCGGCATCGCGCTGATGCGCTCGGACCCGCGGCCGGAGAAGCGGCCGCGGCTGGTGATCGGCGCGCTGCTGTTCGTCCTGGCGGTCCTGGGGATCCTGCACATCTTCTCCGACCTGCCCGAGGACAACTTCCACCAGCGGTACGCGGGTGGCGCGCTGGGCTACTTCTCCGGCGGGCTGCTCGCGAAGGGCATCACCTCGTGGGTCGCGCTGCCGGTGCTCCTGCTGGCGCTGGGGTTCGGCGTGCTCGTGTTCACCGGCACCCGGTTCCGGGACATCCCTACGCGGCTGCGTGAGCTGGGCATGGACCCGGAGGACCGCGAGGCCGAGGGCATCGACCTGCCGGGCGCCGAGGAGCCGGCCGCGGATCCGGTGCCCGACGAGGCCGAGACGGTCCGCCTGCGCCGCCCGTCCCGCCGCCGCCAGTCCTCGATGCCGACCGGCGAGGCGGAGCAGCTCCCGCTGCCCGAGACGGGGGTCGGTGCGGAGATCCCGCCGCCGCCCGAGCCCCCGACCCCACCGCCGCCGCCCCGCAAGCGCCCGAAGCCGGCAGAGGTCAAGGAGAACCAGCCGGCCAAGGAACAGCAGGGGCAGCTCGACCTCACCCCCCGCGTGGTGGACGGCGACTACACGCTGCCCGACCCGAACCTGCTGGAGACCGGCGAGGCGCCGAAGTCCCGCAGCCGCGCGAACGACGCCATGATCGAGGCGATCACCGGCGTGCTCGACCAGTTCGGCATCGACGCGCAGGTCACCGGCTTCACCCGCGGCCCGACGGTGACCAGGTACGAGGTCGAGCTGGGCATGGGCGTGAAGGTCGAGAAGATCACCGCCCTGACCAAGAACATCGCGTACGCGGTCGCCACCGACAACGTCCGCCTGCTCGCGCCGATCCCCGGCAAGTCGGCGGTCGGCATCGAGGTCCCGAACTCCGACCGCGAGATGGTGCGCCTCGGCGACGTCCTCCGCTCGAACACGGCCGTCAAGGACGGCCACCCGATGGTGATCGGCCTCGGCAAGGACATCGAGGGCCACATGGTCACCGCGAACCTGGCGAAGATGCCGCACCTGCTGTGCGCGGGCTCGACGGGCTCCGGCAAGTCGAGCTTCGTCAACTCGATGCTGGTGTCGCTGCTGGCCAGGGCAACGCCGGACGAGGTCAGGATGATCCTGGTCGACCCGAAGATGGTGGAGCTGACCCCGTACGAGGGGATCCCGCACCTGATCACCCCGATCATCACGCAGCCGAAGAAGGCGGCGGCCGCGCTGACGTGGCTGGTCGAGGAGATGGAACAGCGCTACCAGGACATGCAGGCCAACCGCGTCCGGCACATCGATGTGTTC
>NZ_JBJMIE010000460.1:0-9868 GCF_045807065.1 Actinophytocola sp.
CACTATATCCATAAACCACGCTCTTAACATCTAGACCTTCCGCGGCTGCGCGCCGATCAGAATGGACACCCACATCAGGGTCAGCTCGACGAGGTTGCCGCGCTCGTCCTTGCCGAACCGCAACGGCCGCCAGATCGAGCGCGGCTTGCAGTCGAGCATGTCCGTCCGCCCAGCGGGCACCGCCAGCGGATCGCGGTCCGCCACGAACAGCATGTGCCGGCGGCTGGACGTCTTGTCCGGCGAGAGGAACACCTGGTTCACGTGCACGTCCAAACCGGACGCAATCTTCTCTCGCGCGTTCATCACGTCCGACCAGCCCTTGCCGTACGGCAGATCGATCACGACCTGGGAACCGGTGTTCCGCGCATCGCGCGACATTGGTGAACCGAACTGGATCTGCTGTTCTGGCTTGCTGAGGTTGCCCAGACCGGCGGCGTAGTAGGCGCGCAGCACGATGTCCGAGTTGAGCTTGCGGAACCGCGGTGCCACCACCGCCGTGCCGATCAGCGTCCGGCCAGCCGGACGGCCGTAGTGCGCCAGCCCGGCGACAGCACCCGTGCCGACGAGCAGCAGCCACGCGGCGGGCACCAGCGCCAACATGATCGGCAGCCCGATCACCAACGCCAGCGTCTCGGCGGCCAGGACGATGCCGCGCCACATGCGGGTGGCCTTGACCTCCCGGTGCACCCGCTGCCACTCCAACAGTTGGTTGGTGTTCGCGGCGTGCTGCTCCATCGTGTACGCGCCCGGCACCCACCACCACCGGATCTGACCGCCCGCCACCCGCAGCACACCGCGTGCCGCGTAGTAGGCCAGCCGCACGACGTACCAAGGCGCGCGAACCGCGTGGAACGCGGACACGTGCGCGGCGCGGCCACCCGCGCGGCGGGCCGTGGCCTTGAGATTCTGCGGCCGTAGCTGCGGCGGGATGATCGGGCGACGTTTCCCGTCTGTGGCCTGCACCGGCACGGCCGACGTGGTGTCGACCGGCAGCGGTGTGACAGCCGGGCGTGACTCGTCCAGCTCGATCTCGTAGGCGGTGTCCGCTCCCCCGGTACGGGCTTCACTGTTGACCGTCCTGCGGGATTGCAGGGGGATCACGTTGCCGTTCACGGGCGGGTGCTCGTGAACGTCCTTCGGGTGGTTCATGAACTCCCCTGTGTCGGTCTCGTGAATGCCGCCGTGAACGTGATCGTGAACGTCACGGCGCGGGCCGCCGTCGGATGTTGGGGTCTTCATCAGGCAGCCTCCTGACCATCGGCAGACCGCACGGCGGGATGCGTCGTGGTGATCTCGTCGCGGAGAACCGCTGCCACCTTCGGCGACAGGCCAGCGGAACAGCCGCTGGCGCGGCGTGCCCATGCCGGGGTGATCTCGACACCCGGCGACCACGAGGCCCGCGCGTCGTTCACGTAGTCCGCAAGCAGCTTCCGACTTGCCTTGCGCACCTTCCGGCCAGCAGCACGCTTGCGCTCGGACTTGGCGGGCTCCGGCGTAACCGTGTCGACAGCCTCGGCCACCGGCTCCAGCCCGTGCCGACGGCTGAGCGTGAACGTGCCGGTCGTGAAGACCAGCCGCGCCGTTCCGTCCTCCTCGATCTGAGCCACGGCAGTACGGACAGCGGCACGCTGGACTCGGGCTACCTTGCGCGCCATTCGTGCGGCCATCTTCGCGGCGTCCCGCTCGGTGCGGGACCGGCGCGGCGACGCGGTCACCAACTGGTGCGCGATCACACCGGCCACGCTTGCCAGGCCCATCACGATGCCGTCGAACACGCTGCCGGTGGCCTGCCAGCCATGACCGAAGTTCACGCCGAAACCGGCCGCGGTGAACGTCCACACGCCGACCTGCAATGCCCACACCGGACGCTCCGGGTGCCGGTGGCGAGTCACGTGGACCGCGATCGAGAACGCCCACATGCCCAGCTCGGTGATGAAGAACAGCGCGAGCCCGGTCGCGGAGTCATACAGGCTGTACCCGTAGGCGGCCATGGCCGGCACCGCCATCACGGCGGACACCAGCGCCAGCGGGTAGATCAGCAGATCCACCACGTGTGCACTGGCCCAGCCACGCACGGCCGCAACGCGGGCAGTGCGCTGAGCGCGTGCCGTCGCACGTCGGGCGTCCTTCTCCGCGCGGGCCTGCTGACGCAGACGGACACGGTGTTCCGCGTCTGCGCGCTCTCGCTCTGCTCGCGCGGCGTCCTTCGCGGTCTCGATCTCCGCGAGCACCCGCGCGTTCCTGCGCGCTTCCTCGGCTCGCGCGGCCTCATCCAACCGGCGCTGTTCCCTCCGATCGGGCGCGTAGCCCGAGATGTAGCTGGTGCCTACCATTGGGGCCTCTCCACTTCCTTGCAGGTGGTTGGGAGACCCGACCCGGTGGGGGTTGCTTGCCGGCGTCACCACCGGGCCGGGGTTGAACTGGTGTTGGGGCGTCATCACGCCACCTCTCCAGGCACGTCGGAGATGTCGAAGCGGGTCGGCAGCGTCCGCAGGACCGTCCGGTCCTCACGGCGACGTGCCCGACGTGCACGCGTCTGGTCGGTGAACACCCGCGTGAGCCGCACGGTCTCGCGCTGCTCAGCCGCTGCCCACTCGCGCTCGGCTTCCTCGACCAGGGCGTCGATCTCGGCGATCTCAGCCGCTGTGGCTTCCTCTTCTGCAACCGCGGCAATGTCCTGGTCCAGCTGCGGCATCAGCGCTTCGGCAACCTGCCTGTCGGTGATCTTCAGCGAAAACATCGGTCTCCTCATGAGCTACATCTGGACTAGGCCAGATTTGAATAGTGGGACAGTAAGTAGTCCAGATGCAAGATGTCAAGTTCTGGCCTAGGCCAGCTAAGATCGGATGTTGACTAAGGAACGGCGTGGAGATGCCAGCGGAAGGGGACTAATGCCTGGTCGCAAGGACATCGCCGCGACGCTGAGAGACCGGATCAGAACCGGTGAGTACCCGGTCGGCAGCAGGATGCCGAGTACACGCGAGATCACTGCCGAACTCGGCGGCTCGCGTGCGACGACCAGCGCCGCCCTGCACCTGCTCGCGGACGAGGGTTTCCTGACCCTCAAGGACAAGAGCACCGCCGTGGTGCGCTCCCCCGCAGCGACGGACGAGACGCCGGAGGCCCGCATCGCGGACGTCCGGGCGGAGCTGCTGGCGCTCCGCGGAGACGTGGCCGACGTACAACAGCGGCTCGACGAGGTGACCGATCGGCTGTCGAACGCGCTGGACAAACTGAGGACCTGACAGTGCGCGCGTCAGCCGCCGAACTGCTGAACGAAGGTCCACAGTCGCTCGATCACATCAACGATTGCGCCCCCAAGTGCCTTCACCATGGTGGCCGCCTCGCTCGGGTGCTTCACCGCGATCACGAGAAGCGCGACAGCGACAAACGCACTGATCAACTTGGACAGGGTCTTGCCGCCGGTCGGCAGCGGCATGTGGGTCTTGGCCATGGCTTCCTCCTGTGTGTCCGGTTGTCGCCGTGTGTGCCATGGCTCTATGAAACCGCCCCTTGACCTGCGCAAACAGGGCACACTAGGGGGCACACTTGGACAGTCGGGGCACAGTCGGGGGACGAGATGGCGGGTAACGAGCAGCTCGAAGCGGTGATGTTGGCGGCGGGCTTCCTGCGTGAAGACGGCACCGTCGGGCTGAAGGTGTTCGGCCGCGCCGTGAGCCGATACGCAGGCCGGGACCTCAACCACACGTACGTGCGCCGCTGGCTCAACGGCATGGTGCCGCGTGAGGAGAAGGTGCGTCGCGCCATTACGCAGGCCCTCGGCGAGAAGCTCGGCCGACCGGTCAGCCTCGACGAGGTCGGATTCGGCAAGTCCAAGAAGGTGCCTACCGACCTGGGTCTGTCCTACCCGGACAAGGCGGCGGACGGAATCGCCGCGGTCACCGACCTGTGGCAGGCGGATCTCGCAGGCGCGTCGACGCTCATCACGGCACCCGCCAACGTCGGGGCGTGGAACGACGCGTCGCTGTCCTGGCTGGTGTCGGCCAGGCACGACGAGACGCACAGCACGGGGAGTCGCCGAGTCGGGCCGGGGGACATCGCAGGCGTCCGCAGCACGACCGACATGTTCGATCACCTCGACGGCCAGCACGGCGGCGGCCACGCGCGAACCGCGCTGATCCAGTTCCTGCGTACCGACCTGGCCGGCCTGCTGCGCGGGGCGTACAGCGACGAGATCGGCCGCGAGTTGTTCAAGGCCGCTGCGCAGGCGACCCTTCTCGGCGCGTGGATGTCATACGACGCCGGGCTTCACGGCCTGGCCCAGCGGTACTTCATCCAGGCGCTTCGACTCGCCGAGTCGTCCGGTGACCGGCTGCTCGGCGCGAGCATCCTCGACGCCATGAGCCACCAGGCCACGTTCCTCGGCCGGTACCGCGAGGCGGCCAACCTGGCGCGAGCCGCTCGACTGGGTACGACGACGGCCGGATCGGCGAGCGCCGCGGCGCACTTCTACGCGATGGAGGCTCGCGCCCTGGCACGTCTCGGCGACGCGGCGGCATGCGACGAAGCCATGTCCGGCGCGGTCCGCGAGTTCGAACGACGGAACACCGAGAGCGACCCCGCCGAGTGGTTCGCCTACTTCAACGACGCGGAGCTGGCGGCGGAGCTGGGCCACTGCAACCGCGACCTCGGGCGCGCCGTGGACGCCAGCATGTACGCCACGCAGTCGCTCGGACCGACTCCCAGCGGCTACGTCCGCAGCGACTTCTTCGCGACGATGGTCCTCGCGGATTCATACCTTGAGCAGGGCGAACTTGAGGAAGCCTGCCGAGTGGCGCTGAGCGCGCTGGAGATCGGCGAGCAACTGAAGTCCGCCCGCTGCGGTGCCTACGTGAAGGAGTTCCGAGAGCGGCTCACGCGCGTCGGTGACACGGCAACCGTCAGGGAGTTCGAGGAGCAGGCGTCCGGCACTCGCCTCTGGACTCCCCAGGACGCTAGAACGGTGCCCAGTCCCGACGACTTCCGCCAGACCTGATCGACTCCACGCGCTTGCGAACCTCGGCGGCCGCCTTCTCGTCGGCGTCGGCCTTGCCTGCGAGCCACAACGTCATCGAGATCTCGCGGTAGCCGGCCAGAACGCGGTACCCGGACCACGACATGATGTCGAACCCGTACACGTCGACGAACGTCCGGTACTCCTCTTCCGTGTGCCACCCGAACCGCTCGTAGAACAGGGCTGTCTGCACCAGATCCCACTCGCGCGGACCGACAGCGAAACCGTCAAGATCGATCAGAACGGGGTCACCGTCGCGACTCAGGATCACGTTGCCGACGTTCGCGTCACCGTGAATCACGCCCGGCGGCAGCGGGAACTCCAAGTTGTCGTACCGGTTCCGCAGCTCTCCGATCAGCTCGCGGAGGAAGTCGGCGTCCGCGGCGTCGAGGTTCGCGAGCACGGACAGACGGTTGTCCAGGTCGGCGAACGGTTGCGCGGCTGGGAGCGTGAAACTCGGCGGTTCGAGATCGTGCAGTCGCCGGATCAGATCGGCAACCTGCCGGATCGGCGCGTACTTCTCGTTCTCGGAGATCGATACCCAGAAGGTGGCAGGGTGCCCGTCGGCGTCAACGGGCTGATCGACGTCGAGCGCGCGAGTGGCCGGGTAGTCGGCCTGCTCCAACCAGCGCGCCACCTGGACTTGCCGCGTGACGTTCTCCACGGTGTCCGCGTCGCGGCTGATCCGCACAATGACAGGTTCGGCGAGCCGGTACACGGCGTTCGAACCCAGCCGGACGAGCTTCGCGCCGGTCGGGTCGACGTCGACTTGTTCGCAGGCTTTCGCCAGGAAGTCGTGCGCCGTCTCTTCGGTCAGAGCCGCTGTGCTGCTCAATGTCTGCGATCCCTTTCGCTGAACCAGCCGATGTCTAGTGTCCGCCAAAGCCAGGGTCTCCGGCTCATGTACCCCGGACGGGGTTTCCTATGGCGATGGTTGCGGTCCGCCTCCCGGGATGGCGTAGGGGGACGGGAGGCGGACCGCGCCCAGCTACGCGGGGAAGGAGGCACCCGTAGCTGGGTGATCGGGTGAACTAATGCCGGTGTGGTGTTCTCATGGCCGGCCGGATCACGAGGTTCGGGTTGTTCGGCGTGCGCACGCTCTCGGTGAGGCCGTGCCGAAACGCAGGCGGTAGCGCGCAACCAGGCGGAGGCGTCACCAACGGCCGCTGTACCCGCTCCTTGCCGTACTCGTCCCAGGTGAGCGCGGCCCTGAGCGCGTGTACCGGCACGCCGCTGTCCCACTCGGTGACGAACTCGGGCACGAACACGTCCCGACATGGCGGCGTCCGGTAGGCAACGGCACCCGTCCTGCGCACGAGAACGACGTCAGCGGCACCGTCGTCCCAGAAGAACGCGGCACCGCGTACCTCAGGTTCGGAGCCGGAGCTGTGGCCCCACTCGTACAACGTCCACCCTCGACGCGTCATCTTGTCCAGCAGAAGGCGGATCTCGATGTCCCCGACCTGCGGCACGTCCATGGCCACTCCCTTGTTCGGGCCGGTGGGACAGCAGAGAGGCGCTCGTTAACCGTCGAATCGCGGAGCGCCCCTCAGCGGGAGAACCCGAACCCTGCCCCACCGACAGACAGGAAACTACACCGGAATTTCCGGTTGGAGTTGGCGAGAACTAAAGTTGCACCGAACGGAGTACTTGCGGTACACGGTGAGTGAGCACCACGGGAGAATGCCCGCCATGACCACAGCGGACGAGGGCGACAACAACCCTGGCGCAGAGGCGGACCTGGGTCCGTTCGTTCAGCGGATCTTGCTGGGTGCCAGGCTGCGCGCCGCCCGCGAGTCGATCGAGCTGAGCAGCACCGACGCGACCAAGGCCCTCGGCTGGTACGCAGGCAAGCTGTCCAAGATCGAGCAGGGCGACGTCCCGACGAGCGACAAGGATCTGGCGGCTGCGATCCGTGCGTTCAAGATCGGCCCGAAGGAGGCCGGCGAGCTGCAACGACTCGCGAGCCTCGCTCGCCGCAAGCTCCCGCCCAGTCGCGTCGCGGAGTGGGCGGCCAAGTACGTGCACCTCGTCGCGGCGGCACGTGAGCTGAAGCTGTGGAACGCGGACGCGTTCCCGGGCACGGTGCAGACGGCCGACTACGCCCGGGCCCAGCTCGAACGCGTGGTCACCGTGCGACCGGCCGACGTCGAGCCGATGGCACAGGACCGCGCGAAGCGAGTCGAGCGCCTGCGCGCGCCAGACGCTCCGCGGCTGTGGCTGGTCGTCGGCGAGGAAGCACTGCACCGCTCCATCGGTGGTTCCGAGACGCTCCGCGGGCAGCTCGAACAGGTCCGCGATCTAGCCGAACTGGAGAACGTGTCCGTCCAGGTGATGCCGTTCAGCGCCGGAGCGCACGCGTCACACGGCGTGTCCTTCTCCATCGTCAACCTGATGGAAGGCCGGCCGGGCCTGGTCTACGTGGCCGGACTGACCACGTCCGACTACCTCGGCCGCGAGCACCAGCGGGTATATGACCTGGTCTTCGACAAGCTACGGGCCGACGCGCTCAGCCCTCAGGGGACAATCGAGCTGATCAACCGTCGGATCGCAGAGCTGTAGGAGTACCACCGATGCAGTCACCCGTCCCCATCCCTGACAACGCACAGTGGCGAAAGAGCACGCGTAGTGACCAAGGAGAGAACTGCGTAGAGCTGTGGCGCGGCCCGCAGGTAGCTGCCGTGCGCGACTCGAAGAACGCGGCTGGCTCCGCGCTGACTCTACCGACATCCGCGCTGAACTCTCTTCTGGAGATCGTGGCGAAGTAGCAACGCGGCGCGAGAAGGCCCCCGGGAACCGGTCCCGGGGGCTTGCGAGTTGGCGCGGTTTGGGCTGGCGAGAAACACGCATTCAGGATCAATTCCCCGGCTTCCTGCACAGGTCATCCCGCGTGGATGTATCCACGCCGCGGTTCAAGTCAGCGCATGGGCCGATGAGAGGCTACGTGTGTAACACCTGTCACTCTGTCACGACAGATCATCTGACCTGCAAAGACGGTAGTGACAGCCGAGTGACACGTTCGCAAGGTGCCGCCTTCCGCTCTCTATGTCACTGGAGGCACCACCGGAGCAAGGCTGAACCATCTTCCATGGAGGGCCCAGCCAGCCTATGAACTCGCGCCTCACCAGGGACGTAGTTGACCGGGAGACACAGCCAATCGCGGAGAACTCACATCAGGGCACCGGCTGCTGCAGACTGTGCGCCGCCCGTTCGGACGGCGCACGGACTCGCGCTGGACGTACAACATTCATCCTCGAACGAGCCTCGTAAGGAGACTTGTGAGCACCCTCGGTAGTTTTATCTGGTCGATCGCCGACCAGCTTCGGGGTCCCTACCGCCCCAACCAGTACGGCAACGTGATCCTTCCGCTCACGATCCTGCGTCGCCTTGACTGCATTCTCGAGCCCGACCGTGTGACGGTACGCAAGCTGGCGGCGAAGTACGAAAACCCGAACCGGCTCAGGATTGAGGTCAAGAAGGCGACCGGCAGGCCGTTCTACAACACCTCGAACTACTCCTTCGCCAACCTACTGTCTGACGCCGACGGGATGGCGGACAACCTGGCCGACTACATCGACCGTTTCTCGCCCGATGTCGACGTGTTCGAGTACTTCGACTTCAAGAAGGAGATCCCCGCCCTGGAGAAGGCTGGGCTCCTGCGCGAGATCATCACGTCCTTCAAGACCATCGACCTGCATCCGGACGTCGTCTCCAACGCCGACATGGGTGACGCCTTCGAGTACATCATCCGCAAGTTCAACGAGGCCGCGAACGAGACATCCGGTGACCACTACACCCCACGGGACGCGATCCGACTCCTGGTCGACCTGCTCTTCGCCGAAAAAGACGTCGACCTGACCGAGGTCGGCATCGTCCGCACACTGTACGACCCCACTGCGGGCACCGGCGGCATGCTCGCGTTGGCCGAGGATCACCTGCTCACACGCAATCCCGACGCAAAGCTAAGCCTGTACGGGCAGGAGTACAACCCGCAGTCGTACGCGATCTGCAAGTCCGACCTGCTCGCCAAGGGCCACGACGCGTCCAACATCGCCTTCGGTAACACGCTGACCGATGAGGCGTTCAAAGGCCGCCAGTTCGACTTCTGCATGTCCAACCCGCCGTACGGTGTCGACTGGAAACAGTACGCCAAGGCGATCACGAAGGAGCGCGACGAAGCGGGCCCCTACGGCCGGTTCGCCCCGGGCCTCCCTTCGACCTCGGACGGGCAGATGCTCTTTCTGCTCCATCTCGTTCACAAGATGCGCGCCCCGGAGGACGGCGGCGGCCGGGCCGGGATCGTGATGAACGGCTCGCCGCTCTTCAGCGGCGCCGCCGAGTCCGGCCCCTCCAACATTCGCAAGTGGCTGCTGGAAAACGACCTGGTTGATGCCATCGTCGCACTGCCGACCAACATGTTCTTCAACACCGGTATCGCCACCTACATATGGATTCTCGACAACGACAAGCATCCCGACCGCAAAAGCTTGGTCCAGCTCATCGACGGCACCCCGTTCTGGACCAAGATGCGCAAGAACCTCGGCTCCAAGAACCGTGAGCTCAGTGAGGCGGACCGCACCAAGGTCGTGAAGTTATACGCCGACTTCACCGACGCCGACACCGACTACTCGAAGGTGCTGCGCAACGACGAGTTCGGCTACTGGACCATCACGGTCGAACGTCCCCTCCTTGACGACAACGGCAAGGCGGTCGTCGACCGCAAGGGCAGGCGCAAGCCCGACTCGAGGAGGCGCGACACCGAGAATGTTCCCTTCACCTACGGTAGCTCCACCGCCGGCGCCGCCGGCAAACACAAGGTCATCCAGGCGTACTTCGACACCGAGGTGAAGCCAC
>NZ_JBJMIE010000461.1:0-8286 GCF_045807065.1 Actinophytocola sp.
GGCAGGCGTCCAGCAGCGCCGGGTGCAGGCAGTACCGGGCGGCGTCGGTGCGCAGCGTCGCCGGCTCGGCGGGCAGTGCGACCTCCGCGTACAGCGCGCCCTCCGGGGTCCGCCACGCCCGGCGCAGGCCGCGGAACGCCGGGCCGTACTCGAAGCCGCCGTCGGCGAGCGCCGAGTACAGGTCGGTGAGGTCCGCCTCGACCGCGCCGGGCGGCGGCCACGCGCCGCCGAGGTCGACCGGGTCGCCGGCGGCTCTCGTCAGCAGGCCGCTGGCGTGGCGGGTCCACGGCTCGTCGAAGGCGGCGCCGTTGGGTCGGGAGTGGACGGTCACCGGTCGGCGGCCGCGGTCGTCCGGCGCGCCGACGGCCACCTGGATGGCGACGTCGCCGCGGTCGGGCAGCACCAGGGGCGCCTCGATGGTCAGGTCGTCGACCACCGGCGTGCCGACCTCCTCGCCGGCCCGCAGCGCCAGCTCGACGAAACCCGTGCCGGGCAACAGGACGGTGCCGGCCACGGCGTGCCCGGCCAGCCACAGCTGGGCACCCCGGGTCAGCGATCCGGTCAGCACCAACCCGTCGGCGTCGGCGAGCGGCACGGCGGCGGCCAGCAGCGGGTGGCCGGTGGCGCCGATGCCGGCGGCCGTCACGTCGCCGGCACCGGACGGCACGTCCAGCCAGTACCGGTCGCGCTGGAAGGCGTAGGTCGGCAGGTCGACCACGCGGCCACGCAGGCCGAAGTCGACGTCGACGCCCCGCACGTACAGCTCGGCCGCGTTGAGCAGGAACCGGCGCGGGCCGCCGTCGCCGCGGCGCAGTGAGCCGACCAGCACCGCCGGGGTCGACGCGGTGTCGACGAGGTCGGCGATGGCGGGGGCGAGCACGGGGTGCGGACTCGACTCGACGAACACCCGGAAGCCCTCGTCGAGCAACGCGGTGACGCCGGCCTCGAGGTGCACGGTCGAGCGCAGGTTGCGGTACCAGTACTGGGCGTCGGTGGGCACGTCCAGCCAGCGGGAGTCCACCGTGGAGTAGAACGGGATGCTCGGCGTGCGCGGCGTGATCCCGGCCAGCGCGGTCAGGATGGCCGACCGGATCCGCTCCACGTGCGCCGAGTGGGAGGCGTAGTCGACCGGGATCCGCTTGGCTCGCACGCCTTCTTCCGTGAGTGCGGCGACCAGGTCGGCGATGCCGGCCGCGTCCCCCGAGACGACGGTGGCGGCGGGACCGTTGACCGCCGCGATCGACACCCCGGCCGCCAGCCTGCCGGCCAGCGCGTCGGCGGGCAGGCCGATCGACGCCATGCCACCGATGCCCGTGATCTCCCTGATGGCCTGGCTGCGCAACGCGACGACCTTCGCCGCGTCCGCCAGCGACAGCGCACCGGACACGGCGGCGGCGGCGATCTCGCCCTGGGAGTGCCCGATCACCGCGGCCGGGCTGACGCCGTAGGACTGCCACAACGCGGCGAGCGACACGTAGACCGCCCACAGCACCGGCTGCACGACGTCCACGCGCTGGAGTGCGGCGTCGTCGGTGAGCGCGTCGTACGGCGACCAGTCGACGTAGGGCGACAATGCTTCGGCGCACTCGGCGAACCGCGCGGCGAACACCGGCGCGGTGTCCAGCAGCTCGACCGCCATGCCGACCCACTGCGCGCCCTGGCCGGGGAACACGAACACCGTCGCACCGGCCACGTCCGCCACTCCGGTGACGGGCGGCTCGGCGAGCCCGGCACGCACCTCGCCGACGTCGGCGGCGACCACCGCGGCCCGGTGCTCGAAGGCGGACCTCGTGTGCCGCAACGAGTACGCGAGGTCACCGAGGTCCGTGTCGTCGCGCACGACACCCGCGAGCACGGCGGCCTGCGCACGCACCGCCGCGGCCGTCCTGGCCGACAGCAGCACGGGAACCGGACCGTTCACCGGCTCACCCGGCTCGGCGGGCTCGGTCTCCGGCGCCTCCTCGATGATCAGGTGGGCGTTCGTGCCGGAGACGCCGAACGAGGACACGCCGGCCCGGCGCGGCCGCTCGGACCGCGGCCACGGTCGGGCCTGCGTGAGCAGCTCAACCGAGCCGGCGGACCAGTCCACGTGGGTCGTCGGCCGGTCGACGTGGAGTGTCCTCGGCAGCAGGTCGTGCCGCAGCGCGAGGACGACCTTCATGACGCTGGCCACGCCGGCCGCGCACTGGGTGTGCCCGATGTTGGACTTCAGCGAGCCGAGCAGCAGCGGGTCCTCCCGGTCCCGGCCGTAGGTGGCGATGAGCGCCTGCGCCTCGATCGGGTCGCCGAGCGTGGTGCCGGTGCCGTGCGCCTCCACGTAGTCGACGTCCACACCGGACAGTCCGGACGCGGCCAACGCGGCACGGATCACCCGCTGCTGCGACGGGCCGTTGGGTGCGGTCATCCCGTTGGACGCGCCGTCCTGGTTGGTCGAGCCGCCGCGGACCACGGCGAGCACCCGGTGGCCCCTGCGGTGAGCGTCCGACAGCCGCTCCACCAGCAGCATGCCGGCGCCCTCGCTCCACCCGGTGCCGTCCGCGGCGTCGGCGAACGCCTTGCACCGCCCGTCCGTGGACAACCCCTTCTGCTGGCTGAACAACACGAACATGCCGGGTGTCGACATGACCGTCACGCCGCCGGCCAACGCCATGTCGCACTCGCCGGAGCGCAGCGCGGACACCGCCATCTGCAGCGACACCAGGGAGGACGAGCAGGCGGTGTCCACGGAGACCGCCGGACCCTCCAGCCCGAAGGTGTAGGCGATGCGGCCGGAGGTGACGCTGGCCGTGGTGCCGGTGCCCAGGTAGAGGTCGACGCCCGGCGGCAGGTCGCTGACCGTCGCGCCGTAGAGCTGGGAGGTGGTGCCGACGAACACGCCGGTGCTGGTGCCCCGCAACGAAACGGGGTCGATGCCGGCGTGCTCGATGGCCTCCCAGGCGGTCTCCATGAGCAGCCGCTGCTGCGGGTCCATCGCCACGGCCTCGTTCGGCGAGATCCCGAAGAACGCCGGGTCGAACAGCGGCGCGTCGGTGAGGAACCCGCCGCTGGCCGTGTAGCTGGTGCCGGCACCGCCGTCCGGGTCGTAGACGGACTCGAGGTCCCAGCCGCGGTCGGCCGGGAAGTCGCCGACCGCGTCGACCTCGTTCACCAGCAGCTGCCACAGCCCCTCCGGGGTGGTGACACCGCCGGGGAACCGGCACGCCATGCCGACGATCGCGATCGGCTCGTTCTGCCTGTCCTGCAGGTCGCGCAGGCTCCGGCGGGCCGCCTGGGCGTCCGCGAGCGCCTTCTTCAGGTACTCGCGGAGCTGTGCTTCGTTCGCCATGGGATTCGCCCCTCCTCAGTTCAGTGCGTCGACCATGGCGAACAGCTCGTCGTCTGTTGCGTTGGTCATGTCGGTCTCGTCGGTCGCCTGGGACGGGATCACCAGCCCGGCCGCGTTCACCAGTGCCTCGGCCAGCTCCTGAAGTCGTGGCGTGGCGGCGACCTCGCCCCTGCCGAGCCGCCGCAGCAGTGCGCCGGCCAGCTCGTCCAGGTCCGCGCCGCCACGGCTTTCCGCGCGTGGCAACGTCTCCGACAGGTAGCCGGCCAGGGTGGCCGGGGTCGGGTAGTCGAACACCAGGGTCGCCGGCAGGGAGAGCCCGGTGGCGGTGCCCAGCCGGCCACGCAGCTCGACCGCGGTGAGCGAGTCGAACCCGAGGTCCCGGAACGGCTTCGCGGCGGGGATGGTCGCCGCCGAGCCGTGCCCGAGCACCGTGGCCACCTCGGTCCGCACCAGGTCGAGCAGTGCGGCGTCCCGATCGGCGTCGGGCAGCCCGGCCAGGCGGTCGGCGAGGTTCTCCCGCGCCGGCTTGGCACTGGTCCGGACCAGACCACGCAGCAGGTGCGGGGTGTCGTCGCGGAATGCCGCGAGGTCGAGCCGCATCGGTGCCAGCCGGGACCGCTCACCGCCCCAGGTGGCGTCGAACAACGCGAGCGCGAGGTCGGCGGCCAGCGGGCGCAGGCCGCCCTTGCCGCGGCCGGCCATGCCGTCCTCGGTCTCCCAGGCACCCCAGGCGAGAGAGACGGTGTGCGGCCGGGTCGCGGCCAGCGCGTCGAGGAACGCGTTGGCCGCGGCGTAGTTCGCCTGGCCGGGCGCGCCGAACGTGGCCGCCGCTGAGGAGAACAGCACCAGCGGGGTGCCGGGGTCGGTCAGCTCGGCCAGGTTGAGCGCGCCGTCCACCTTGGGTGCCAGCACGGTCGCCAGCCGGTCCTCGGTGAGGCCGGTGATGACACCGTCGTCGAGCACGCCGGCCGCGTGCACCACGGCGGAGACCGGGTGCGTGGCCAGCAGCTCGGCGAGCTGGGCCCGGTCGGTGACGTCGCAGGCGGCGACGGTGACCGCCGCACCCAGCTCGGCCAGCTCGGTCACCAGGTCGGGGGCGTGGCCGGTGCGGCTGGTGAGCACCAGGTCGGTCACGCCGTGCGCGATGACCAGGTGTCTGGCGACGAGCCGGCCGAGCGCGCCGGTGCCGCCGGTGACCAGCACCGAACTCGGTACCGGCCGGTCCGCCGGCTCGACCGCCGTGCGGGCGAGGCGGGGGGCGAGCAGCCGCCCGTCCCGGATCGCCGTGCGGGGTTCGCCGGTGGCCAGTGCGGCGCCGATGTCCTCGGGTCCGGCGTTCTGGTCGGCGTCGATGAGGACCAGGCGGTTCGGGTGTTCGGCGGACGCGGCGGCGACCAGCCCCCACACCGCGGCGTTGGTCAGGTCGGTGACGTCCGGGCCGGCGGCGCCGGTGGTGCGGATCGCCAGGGTGGTGCCGGCGTGCTCCGGCTCGGCCAGCCAGGACCGCACCAGCCGGCGGACCCGGTCGGTGGCCGCGTGCACGCCCGCCGCGTCGCCGGCCCCGCCGGCCAGCGACAGCACGGCGTACCTCGTGCCCGCGGGCACGCCGGCCAGCTCCTGGTGGTCCACGTAGGACACCGGAACCGGCGCGTCGATCGGCTGCCAGTCCACCGCGTACAGGGCGTCCGCGGTGGCCGCACCCGCCTCGCGGAGCGCGGCGGCGGAGACCGGGCGCATGATCAGCGACTCGACCGTGGCGACGGGGCTGCCCGCGCCGTCGGCGATGGTGAACGACACGCCGCCGCTGTCCGAGGTGGACAGCCGGGCACGCAGTGCGGCGGCGCCGCTGGCGTAGCGGGACACGCCGGTCCAGGAGAACGGCAACCGGCCCTGTCCCGCGGCCTCGCCGTCCGCCCACTCGACCCCGCCGGCCGCCATGGCCTGGAGCACCGCGTCCAGCAGGCCGGGGTGGATGCCGAAGTCGGCGGCCGGGGCACCCTCGGGCAGCGCGACCTCGGCATAGACATCGGCACCGGCGTCGGTGCTCGCCCGCCAGACCCGCTTCAGGCCGGCGAAGACCGGGCCGTAGTCGAAGCCGGTGGCCGTGGCCGTCTCGTAGAAGCCGGAGATGTCCAGCTCCTCGGCTGCCGGGGGCCAGCTGGTCAGGCCGGCCGGGACGGGTGCGTTCGCCGGCGCGAGGACGCCGGTCGCGTGCTGGGTCCAGTCGGCGTTCTGTCGCGAGTGGACGGTCAGGGTCCGCTCGCCCGCCGCGTTCGACGCGCCGACGAGCAGTTGAATGGTGACCTCGCCGGTGCGCGGCAGGATCAGCGGGGTGAGCTGGGTCAGCTCCGCGAGCCGGGGGCAGCCGGCCACGGCGCCGGCGTGCAGGGCCAGCTCGACGTACGCGGTGCCCGGCACCACGGCCAGCCCCGCCACGTCGTGCTCGGCGATCCACGCGTGGGTCGCGGAGGACAGCGTGCCGGTGAACAGCAGCTCGCCGGAGTCGGCCAGCTCCGCGACCGCGCCGAGCATCGGGTGCCCGGCGGCGGTCAGGCCGGCGCCGGCCACGTCCGCGCCACCGGTGCCGTTGACGCTGTCGGACAGCCAGTACCGGTCGCGGGCGAACGGGTAGGTCGGGACGGTGACACGGTTCCCGCCGCCGAAGAACGCCTGCCAGTCCACGGACGCGCCGCTCGCCCAGAGCGCGGCGAGCGCGGTGACCGCGGTGCGTGCCTGCGGCCGGTCGCGGCGCTGGGTGGCCACGGCGGTGACCGGCACGTCCGGCAGGCAGTCGCGGACCATCGCGGTCAGCACCCCGTCGGGCCCGATCTCCACGAACCGGGTGACGCCCGCCTCGTGCATGGCGGCCACCGTGTCGCGGAAGAACACGGTGTCCCGGACGTGGTCCACCCAGAACTCGACCGAGTCGACCTCGCCGCGCATGGGGATGGTCGGCGGCGCGAACGTCAGCGTGGCGACCACGGCGCGGAACTCGTCGAGCATCGCGTCCATCAGCGGCGAGTGGAACGCGTGCGAGACCGGCAGGCGCCTGGTGCGCTCGAAGTTCGCCGCGACGGCCAGGACCTCGGTCTCGTCGCCGGAGATCACGACGGAACGCGGGCCGTTGATCGCGGCGACGGACACCTGGTCGGTCAGCAGCGGACGGACCTCGTCCTCGGTGGCGACGAGGGAGACCATCGCGCCACCGGCCGGCAGCGCGGCCATCAGCGCGGCCCGCGCGGTGACCAGCTTCCCGGCGTCGGCCAGCGAGAACACACCGGCGTGGTGAGCGGCGGCGATCTCGCCGATCGAGTGCCCGCCGATCATGTCCGGCCGCACCCCCCAGGACTCGAACAACCGCAGGAGTGCCACCTCGACCGCGAACAGCGCGGGCTGGGTCCAGCGGGTGTCGTTCAGGTCCGCCGAGCCCTCGAAGACGACCTCCCGCAGGCCGGCCGGCAGCACGGCGAGTGCCTCGTCGAACGCCGCCGCGAACACCGGGTACGTCGCGTACAGCTCGGCACCCATGCCGACCCGCTGCGCCCCCTGGCCGGTGCAGACGAAGCCGGTCCTGCCCGGCGTGGCGGCGCCGCGCACGGTCAGGCCCAGTCCGTCGTCCGGGGTCGCGACGATGACGCCGCGGTGTTCGAACACCGCCCGGGTGGTGGCGAGCGTGTAGCCGGCGTCGGTGCGGTTGCCGTCGAACGTCGCGAGGCCGGCCGCCTGCCGGTCGACGGCCGCCGGCGTCTTGCCGGACAGCGGCAGCGCGACCACCGGCAGCTCCGGTGACCGCGTCGCGGCGACCGGCTCGACGCCCTCGATGATCACGTGGGCGTTGGTGCCCGAGATGCCGAAGGAGGAGATCCCGAACCGGCGCGGCCGGTCCGCGACCGGCCACGGGGTCGGCTCGGTGACCAGGTCGACCGCGCCGCTGGTCCAGTCCACGTGCGGGGTCGGCTCGGTGACGTGCAGGGTCGCGGGCACCACGCCCGCGCGCATGGCGGCGACCATCTTGATGATCCCGCCGACGCCGGCGGCGGCCTGCGCGTGCCCGATGTTGGACTTCAGCGAGCCGAGCAGCAGCGGGGTCTCGCGGTCCTGGCCGTAGGTGGCCAGCAACGCGTTCGCCTCGATCGGGTCGCCCAGCCTGGTGCCGGTGCCGTGCGCCTCGACCACGTCGACGTCCGAGGTGGACAGTCCGGCGTTGGCCAGCGCGGCGCGGATCACCCGCTCCTGCGACGGGCCGTTCGGGGCGGTGAGGCCGTTGGAGGCGCCGTCCGAGTTGATCGCGGAACCACGCAGCACGGCCAGGATCTCGTGCCCGTTCTGTTCGGCGACCGAGCGGCGGGTGACCAGCAGCAGGCCGACGCCCTCGGCGAAGCCGGTGCCGTCGGCGGACGCGTCGAACGCCTTGCACCGGCCGTCGCCGGCGAGGCCGCCCTGCCGGCCGAACTCGCTCCACAGCTCCGGGGTCGACATCACCGCGACGCCGCCGGCCAGCGCGAGGTCGCACTCACCGGCCCGCAGCGCGGCGGCCGCCAGGTGCAGCGCGACCAGCGACGACGAGCACGCGGTGTCCACGGTCAGCGCCGGGCCCTCGAACCCGAAGGTGTAGGACACGCGGCCGGCGAGCACCGACGCCGCGCTGCCGTTGCCGACGTAGCCGGCCAGCTCCTCCGGCACCGTGCGCAGCCGGGCCGCGTAGTCCTGGCCGCTGGTGCCGGCGAACATGCCGACCCGCCCGCCGCGCAACGAGGCCGGGTCGATGCCGGCGCGCTCGACGGTTTCCCAGGCCACCTCGAGCAGCAGCCGCTGCTGCGGGTCCATGGCCAGCGCCTCGCGCGGCGAGATGCCGAAGAAGGCCGGGTCGAACCCTTCGATCTGCTCCAGGAAGCCACCCCAGCGGGTGTTCATCTTGCCGGGCGTCTCAGGATCTGGGTCGAAGAAGACGTGATGGTCCC
>NZ_JBJMIE010000462.1:0-37733 GCF_045807065.1 Actinophytocola sp.
GCGCACACTCACTAGACGGTGTGCGCCGCGTGGCGGTTGCTGCTCAGGACAGGAAGTCGGCCAGATCGTTGACCAGCGCCGCCTTCGGACGGGCGCCGACGATCTCCTTCACCTTCTCGCCACCCTTGAAGACCATGAGCGTCGGGATGGACAGGACCTGGTAGTCCCGCGCGGTCGCGGGGTTGGCGTCCACGTCCAGCTTCGCCACGGTGATCTTGTCCTTGTGCTCGGCGGCGATCTCCTCGAGCACCGGCGCGACCATCCGGCACGGGCCGCACCACGTCGCCCAGAAGTCCACCAGCACCGGCTTGTCGCTGTTCAGGACGGCTTCGTCGAACGAGGCGTCGGTGACTTCGACGGTGTTTCCGGCCATGTTCTCTCCTTAATGATGTTCGCTTCGCAAGCTGCGCTCAGCTAGTTCTGAGTCGAGGCGTACCCGCCGCCGACGAGTTCGGGTGCCACCTCGGCCTTGGCCTCACCGTGCTCGGCGAGCCAGCGCTCGGCGTCGATCGCGGCCGAGCAGCCGGAGCCGGCAGCCGTGATGGCCTGCCGGTAGGTCCGGTCCACCAGGTCGCCGGCGGCGAACACGCCGTCGAGGTTGGTGTACGTCGTCTGCGGACGCACCGTGACGTACCCGTCCTCGTCCAGCTCGACCTGACCCTTGACGAGCCCGCTGCGCGGGTCGTGACCGATGGCCATGAACAGGCCGGTCACGTCCAGCGTCGACTCCTCGCCGGTCACCGTGTTGCGGATCCGCACACCGGAGACGTTCCCGTCCCCGAGTACCCCCAGTACTTCGGAGTCGAGCTGCCAGCGGATCTTCTCGTTCGCCTTCGCCCGTTCCAGCATGATCTTCGACGCCCGGAACTCCTGGCGCCGGTGCACGATCGTCACCGAGCGGGCGAACTTGGTCAGGAAGGTGGCCTCCTCCATCGCGGAGTCACCGCCGCCCACCACGGCGATGTCCTGGTCGCGGAAGAAGAAGCCGTCACAGGTCGCACACGCGGACACGCCGTGTCCGAGCAGCTCCTGCTCGCCGGGCACCCACAGGTAGCGGGCCGCGGCACCCATCGCGAGGATGACCGACTTGGCCGCGTACCGGACGCCGTTCGCGGTGACGTACTTGACCGCGCCCTGGAGTTGGACCTCCTCGACGTCCTCGGCGCGCAGCTCGGCGCCGAACCGCTCGGCCTGCGTCCGCATCTGCTCCATGAGGTCCGGGCCCATGATCCCGTCGCGGAAGCCCGGGTAGTTCTCCACCTCGGTGGTGGTCATCAGGGCGCCGCCGAACTGGGTTCCCTCGAACACCAGCGGTTCGAGCTGGGCTCGGGCCGCGTAGACGGCAGCCGTGTAGCCGGCCGGACCGGACCCGATGATGATCAAGTCCCTGACGTTCTCGGACATCTGACCTCCGAAGCGGAGCGCTCTTTGACGCGCATTCCTTTAACACGATCGTAGGTGCCGGTTGTTCCGCACGTGTGGCGTGACCGGGCGCACCATCCCCACACGACGAAGCCGCGTGCGGGAGACAAGTCTTCCGCACGCGGCTTCTCGAGAAGTATCAGCCCAGCGACTGGTCGTTGACGAGCCTGCTGCACTGCGCATCGACGATCACCAACCGGAAGCGGTGGCCGTCCTCGCCGCCGGCGAGCATCGCCACCGTCGCCGCGTCGCCGTCCACCTTCGCCTCGCGGGAACCGATGACCTGTGGGTTCTTGATGCCCAGGTCGGTGAGGCAGCTCTTCAGGCCCTGCTCGTCGGTGAACGAGCCGTAGTCCCTGTGCCCCTGGACCGCGCTGATCTCGGGGACGTCGTTGCCCGCCAGCGTCAGCGGCGGCTCGTCGCCACCGCCCGGCTGGACATGCGAGGTGCTGCTCTGTCCCTCGGCGACCGGTGAGCCGTTGGTCTCCTGGTCACCCGGCAGCGCGACGAACGTGATCGCGGCCGCGGCCGCCGCGGCGGTCAGTACGCCCGCGGCCCACCCCATCCTTCGGTTGCGCCTGCGCCGGGCCTCGGCCATGTCGACGACCGGGGCGACGCCGGACTGCCGCGTCGGTGCCCTGGCCGGCCGGGACTTCGCCGCCTCCGCGGCGATCGCGGCGTCGAGCTGGGCCGCGAAGTGCGCCGGCATCGGCTCGACCGGCGCGTCACCGAGCGCGTCGAGGTCCCGCTTGACGCTGTCCAGCGCGGCGAGCACGGCCTGCGCGTCGGGGTCGCGGTTGACCCGTGCCCACAGGGCCGCGGACTGCCTGGAGTCGAGTGCCCCGGCATGCAGGTCGGCGAGTTCGTCGACAGACCATGGCGGCCCGGGTGCGGGTCCCGCCCCTCTGGTGCTGTCAGTCATCGTCCCTCCCCGTGGCGCCGTGCTGGCACGTCTCGCCTGTCAACTGCGCCATCTGGGACGTTCGCATCTGCATCGGGGTTCCGCAGGTGCCCCAGAACTTTGGCCAGCTTCGCCCGGCCGCGCGCGCACCGGCTCTTCACGGTGCCTTCCGCGATCCCGAGCATCTTGGCGGTCTCGGCCACCGAGTAGCCCTCGACGTCGACGAGCACGATCGGCACGCGCTGGTCCTCCGACAGCTGGTTGAGCGCCTTCTGCACCACGAGCTTGGTTTCCCGCTCCGACATCGAGTCACGCGGCGCGGCCGGCTCCCCCGGGCCGGTCTCCGGCAGCGGGACGGTCGGCCTGGCCAGGCGGCGGCGGACCCGGTCGAGGCAGGCGTTCACGACGATCCGGTGCAGCCAGGTCGTCACCTGCGACTCCGCGCGGAACGAGCTGGCCGCGCGGAAGGCGGAGATGAAGGCCTCCTGTAACGCGTCGGACGCCTCCTCCGGGTCGCGAAGGGTGCGCAGGGCGACCGCCCACATCCGATCCCGGTGCCGGCGGACCAACTCCGCGAAGGCCCGCGGGTCCCCCGCGGCATGAGCCGCGATGAGGTCGGCGTCCGAGCTGGCAGCGGTGGTCACGGGATGAGGATATCGGTCGATGCTTCACCCATTCGCGGTGTGGCCTCCGACACCTGACGCATGAGCGGTGCTACGGCCAGCGGGCCTCGCTACTGCGCGCGTATGAACTGCAGGTCGCCGATCGCCGTCTTGTTGCCCTCGCCCAGTTTGGTGATCCAGACGAGGACGTACTGGCCCGGCTCCGCGCTGTTCAGCTGGATCTCCGTCTTGCCGCCCTGCAGCGTCGCCTCGCCGATGACCTTGGTCTCCTCCAGCTTCGGGGTGGGCGACGGCGACGTGCGGATCTGGATCACGGTGCCCGGGCTCGGCGAGTCGACCACGACCGAGGCCAACCGCACCGACTCCGCGAACGACGCCATGAGCCCGACGCCCGGCTTGAGCGCGGGGAACTGCTGCTTGTAGGTGTCGGTGTGCCACTCGGTGCCCGGGTCGTCGTCGGTGGCGAAGCCCGCGCGGCGCGGGTTGTCCGGGGTGCCGCCGACGTTGAACACCTCGACCGACGCCGGCGCGATCGGGCCGGCCGGCTTCGGCGCGGGCGGCGGGCTCTCGCCGTTCGTCGTCGGCTGCTCGACCACCACCGTGTCGCCGGAGCCGCCGTCGTCACCGAAGAAGTCGATCAGCATCGTGCCGAGCCAGGCCAGGATCGCGACCACCGCGATCGCGAGCGTGGTGACGCCGATGGCCAGCTTGCGCCGCCGGTTGTGGTCCCGGACGGGTGGCTTGGTGGTCCACACCGTCTCGGTGTCCTCGTCGAGCCGCGACACCGGGCCGAGGTACTCGGTCCGCTCCGCGGACTCCGCCGCCTGCCCGAGCACGGTCAGCAGCGTCGCGCTGGTGTGGATGCCGCCGATCTGGGTGTCCTCGAGGCTGCGGATCGCGACCGTGGACAGCTCCGGCGGCACGTACCCGGACAGCAGGTTCGGCGGCACGATCGAGCCGTCCGGCGTGACCGGCGCCGTCGGGATGGCCTCCGGGCCGCCCGGCAGCGGCCAGCGGCCGGTGAGCAGCAGGTACAGGATCGCGCCGAGGCCCTTCACGTCGTCACGTGGCACGGCCTCGGGCAGTGGGCCGGGGAACGCGAGCCGCAGCAGGCCGTCCGGCGTGACGCGGATGCGCTGCGGGTGGTCGACGCCGAGCACCAGGCCGGCGTGGTGGGCGCGTTCGACGGCCGACGCGAGCGGTTCGAGCAGCCGGGCCGCGTTGGTGGGCGGCAGCGGGTGCTCGGCGATGACGTCGACCAGGTCGGTGCCGACCGTCCAGTCCGCGACGATGATGCCGAGCAGCCCCTCACCGGGCGAGATGCCGTTGCCGACGCCCAGCACGTCCAGCACGCGGGCCATGGACGGGTGGGCGAACGCGGCGGCGTGCGCGGCCCGTTCGAGCGTCCGGCGGGCGGCCTGTGCCTTCGGCCCGTTGGTCGGGTCGCCGAGCAGCACGGTGAGCGCGACGTCGCGGCGCAGCTGGCCGTCGCGGGCACGCCACAGGTGGGCGTCGGCCCGCAGGTCGTGGCCGAACTGGGCGAGCAGCCGGTACCGCCCGTCGCCGATGACTGCTCCGGGCAGCAGGAAGCCATCCCCGCCGGGCTCGCCGCCGGGGGTTAACTCGCCGGTCAGTGACTCGGTTCGCTTGGTGACCACTGATCTCTCCCCGCCAGAGCGCCCCCAGGCGGTCACGTCCGTATCTGCCGCGTTACTTCGAGCCTACGTGACTCGGCATGTTTACACCTGTTGTTGCCGACTACCGGCGACGCACCAGTCGGGTGATTCGCGCGACTGCCGGTTGCAGTTCCGGCACCCGGAACAGCGCGAGCAGGCCGAACGCGACGACGATGGTCACCAACCCCTGAACGGTCATCTCCAGCCAGGCACCGAGCCGCGGGCCCGCGCTGTCCGGCAGGACGAGCCGCAGGAGCAGGTTGGCGCCGTACGCGACGGCGATGCCGGTGCCCCCGGCGAGGACCGTCTGCACGATCACCCGGACCACCCGCATGCTCTGCAGCCGGCCCAACCGCACCCACAGCCACATCTGGCCGAGCACCGCGCCGACCACGAACGAGAGCGCGTTGACCAGCATCACGCCGATCACCACGTCCTCGGGCCGCAGCCGGGCGGCCACCAGATACAGCAGTGGGATCTTCACCACGGTCATCACGACCATGATCAGCGTCGGCGTGCGGGCGTCCTTCATCGCGTAGAACACCCGCAGCTGCAGCATGACCAGCGCGTACGGCAGGATCCCGAACGCCGAGAACGCCAGCGCCACGCCGAGCCGCTCCGCGTTGGCCACGCCCGCGTTGCCGTAGCTGAACAGCGCGACGCCGATGGCCGAGCCGGCGATCGTGAGCACCGCGGACAGCGGCACCAGCATCACCGTGGACAGCCGGCTGCCGAGCGACAGGTCGTCGATCAGCCGCTCGGTGTCGCCGTCGGCGGCCGCCCTCGACAGCCGCGGCATGATCGCGGTCAGCAGGGAGACGCCGATGACCCCGTACGGCAGCTGGAACAGCAGCCACGCGTTCGAGTAGATGGCGGCACCACCGGCCGCGCCCGCGGTGAGCACCCGCGTGGTGATCACCATGCCGACCTGGCTGATCGCGACGTAGCCGAGGATCCACAGGGCGAGCCCGCCGAACTCCTTCAGCCGCGAGTCGATGCCCCAGGTCCAGCGGAACCGGAACCCGACGCGGCGCAGCGCCGGCAGCAGCATGACCGCCTGCACCGCGATCCCCGCGGTCACGCCGAGGCCCAGGACCAGGAGCTTGACGTCGCCCATGCGGACCGGGTCGAGGGAGATCTCGCCGGGTACGACCGCGTAGACCCCGATGGTCACCATGATGACCACGTTGTTGATCACCGGCGCCCACGCGGTCGGACCGAAGACGTGCTTGGCCTGCAGGATCGCCGACAGCAGCGCGAAGAGCCCGTAGAACACGATCTCCGGCAGCAGCAGGTAGGCGAACGCGGTGGCCAGCCCGGCGTTGGCCTGGCCGGTCGAGTCGTCCATGTACAGCCGGGTGAACAGCGGCGCCAGCGCGACCGCGATCGCGGTACCGGCGAGCAGCAGCGTCATGCCGACCGTCAGCAGCCGGTTGGTGTAGCCCGCCCCGCCGTCCGGGTCGTCCTGCGCGCGGACCAGCAGCGGCACGACGACGCTCGCGAGCACGCCGCCGAGCAGCAGCTCGTAGACGATGTTCGGCAGCGTGTTGGCGACCGTGAACGAGTCGTTGACGACCGTGAGGCCGGCGACCCAGGCCAGCTGGATCTTCCACACGAACCCGGTGATCCGGCTGACGAGCGTCGCGATCGCCATCGAGCCGCTCGCCTTGGCGAGCGACGGCTGCGGCGCTCGTGCCCCGGTGCCGGAGGACATGGCCGGCGCCGGGGACGTGCCCCCGCTACGCGTCGTCATGGTGTTCGCTCCGCGAGCTCCGCTCAACGATTTCCTCACCCGACCCCGATGCCGTCCTGGCCTCCTCGGCGCGCGCCGTCCTGATCCGCCGGAAGACGCGGAAGCCGACGAGCAGCACGAGCACCGCGCCGGCAGTTCCGGTCACGGCCACGCTGATGATGCCGTATGAGGTCGAGTTCAGTTCCAGCCGCACCTGCTGACCCAGCGGGGTACCCCCCGGCGTGGTCAGCCGGACGTCCACGCTGAACCGGCCGGAGCGGCTGACCTCGACCGGGACGTACCGCGGCGCCGAGCCGCCCGGCGGGATCCGGACGTCCTGGATGGGCTCCGGCCGCAGGCCGGGCACGGAGCTGAGGCTGATGCGCACAACGATCGTCACCGGCAGCCCGTTGTAGATGGTGACCGGGATCGGGCTGTCCCCCGACGCCAGCGAGAGCGGCCGGCCCGGGTTCTTCACCACGACGAGGTTCCGCAGCGCGTCGAGCTGGCCGTCCACGAAGCCGACCGTGTTGGCCGCGTCCTGGAGGTCGCCGCGCCACGCCGTCGACACGCCGCGCAGCAGGCCGAACTGGATGGGTGCGAGCAGCGAGTTCGGGTCGGCCTTGTTCGTGTTGTCGTCGGCCATCGAGTCGAGCATGTCCCGCCGGGTCGCGTTGATCCGCATCACCTCGGCCGTCACCTGGGCGGGGATCTCCGCCGTGCTGTCCTGCGGGGAGAAGGAGAGGTCACCGGCGGCACCGCCGTCGGGTGCGTTGACCGCCTGGTCGAGCGGCAGCGGGGTGGTGAACCCGCTCGTGAACAGGTTCCCGGCCAGCCTCAGGAAGTCGGCCAGCTCGGCGCCCGAGGCGAGCCACCGGCGGGGCGGCGTGACCAGCACCTGTCCGCCGGCCCGCTGGTCGAAGGCGGCGCGGTAGACGAGCGCGGCGAGGCCCTTCTGCACCGAGCCGCCGGTGTCGGCGACGTCGGTGGCGCCGGTGGTCGGGCTGGCGAGGGCGTCGGAGACGAGCGAGTCGACCGGCAGCGCGCGGACCTTGTTGGCCGTCTGTGTGTTGATCACGTAGGGCGCGCTGCCCTCGACGTTCTGGAGGTGGGCGGGGTCGACCAGCAGGTTCGCCGCGCCGACGTTCGCCAGGTCGACCATCGAGCGCTGGTCGTACGTGCCGCCGGCGGGCCAGTAGACCCCCTTGAGCGGCTGCATCGACAGCACGTCCCTGACGATCGACGAGCTGGTGAGCGAGAGCTGGGCGAGGTCGACGGCGCCCGCGCGGGACAGCGCGACCAGGTCGGCGTCCGCGTACGGCACGGCGATGACGCAGTGCCCCGTGGTCAGGTCCTGGACCGCGCCGAGCCAGTCGGCGGCGGCCTGCCTGCCCTTGCCGGCCACGACCTGGCCGCCGTCGGTCCGCACCTGGTAGCCCTGCGCCATCTTCGACACGGTCTGCAGCAGGTCCGGGTCGACCGCGAAGCAGATCGAGCTCAGGAGCTCGCTGTTGGTCTCCGACGCCGTGCTCACCGACTTGACCAGGTCGAACAGCCGCCCGCCCGCGCCGAGGGAGTCCGCGAGGTCGTCGTCGGTGAGCAGTGTCCGGCCGTCGGTCGTGGGCACCTGGCGCGGCCGCTCGTCCAGCAGGGGCCACACGATGGTGACGTCGGGTCTGGCGGACTTCGGCCTGGCCTGGGACCCGCCGGGCACCGACAGCACCGGCAGCGCGATCGACACCGCGCCGAGCCGGGCCTGCTCGCTGTAGTCCGGGCGGCCGTTGACGTTCACGAGCAGCGGGTACACGCCGGGCTCGTCGACCGCCAGCGTGGTGCGGCCGGAACCGGTGACCGGGATGCTGATCTCGAAGTCGGCGCTGTCCCCCGGCTCCAGCTGCTTGCTGATGTCCTGGAAGGGACCGGCGAAGTTGGTCTCCTGGTTCCGCAGGTCCCGCAGCTCCCGGTCGGAGCTGACGGCGTTGCCGCGCTGCAGGCGGACGCGGACCTGGTCGAGGCGCCGGTCACCCGTGTTGGTGACCGTGCCCCTGATGGTGATGGTCGGCGTGTCCGCGGTGACGATCCGCGGCGTGAGCTCGTCGACCTGGAGCCGCATCAGCGACGGCGCGCTGGACACCGGCGGCAGCGGCTCCCCGATCGGCTGCTGGGCCGACGCGGACAGCGGCGCCGACAGTCCCAGCAGCGCGGCCGCGATCAGTCCCGCGCCGAGCCGCCAGCCGCGCTTCATTGTTCAGCCCCCATCAGCCTCTACGGGAAGGTCTTCCTTGATACCCGCCATGTCGAGCAGCTCCAGCGCCTTGCGGACCAGGCGGCGCTCGTCGGCGTAGGCGAGCCGGTCCTCCAGCTCGTCCAGTGCGACCCAGTCGACCTCGGTGACCTCGACATCCTCGTCCGAGAGGTCACCGCCACGCTCCTCCATCAGAAAGTGGTGCACGGTCTTGTGGATCCTCCGGCGTTCCGCGACGAACCAGTAGTCGATGGTGCCGAGCGGTCGAATTATCTCGCCGACGATGCCGGTCTCTTCCCCGACCTCCCGCACGGCGGTCTGCTCGGGGGTCTCGCCCTCCTCGATGTGGCCCTTCGGCAGCGACCACAGCAGCCGGCCGCGCCGGTCGAGACGCCCGATGAGCACGACCTTGTCGCGGGCGAGGTTGATCACCACCCCGCCGGCCGAGGTCTCGTCGACGGCGGTCATCTTGCGCCCGCGTCGCCTACCGCGGCGTCCGGCTCGGGCGCCACGCGACCTCCCGGACGACTGGGGCATGTTCGCGATCGTAATGCGGGTATGGCGTCCTGGTTGCCCGATCACGGCAGTTACGCTGGTTCCTCGTGTCCAACATCCAGACCGTTGACGTCCGCAACCGCGAAACGGAGGAGCAGGTGCGCTTCCCCGTGGCCTCCGACCTCGGCGCTGAGCTGGCCTCCCGGTTCACCGAGGCCGGCCACCAGCTGTACCTGGTGGGCGGCACGGTCCGGGACGCGATGATGGACCGGCTCGGCAACGACCTCGACTTCGCCACCGACGCGCGGCCGCAGCGGGTGCGTGAGCTGCTGACCGGGTGGGCGGACGCCATCTGGGACACGGGCATCGCGTTCGGCACGATGGGCGCGACCAAGCGCGGCACGACGGTGGAGATCACCACGTTCCGGTCCGACTCCTACGACCGGATGAGCCGCAACCCCGAGGTCACGTTCGGCGACTCGATCGAGGGTGACCTCCTCCGCCGGGACTTCACGGTCAACGCCATGGCCGTCGACCTGGCGACCAAGAAGTTCGTCGACCCGTACAACGGGCGGGGAGCGTTGCGCAAACGTGTCCTCGACACGCCGGCCACCCCGCAGGAGTCGTTCGCCGACGACCCGCTGCGGATGATGCGCGCGGTCCGGTTCGTCAGCCAGCTCGGCTTCGACATCGCCCCGCGCGTGCTCGCCGCCATCCGCGAGATGGCCGGCGAGATCGACCGGATCACCGCCGAGCGGGTCCAGGTGGAGCTGTCCAAGCTGCTCTGCGGCCGGTTCCCCCGGCGCGGGCTGGAGCTGATGGTCGACACGGGCCTCGCGGACCACGTGCTGCCCGAGGTGCCGGCCATGCGGCTGGAGATCGACGAGCACCACCAGCACAAGGACGTCTACCAGCACTCGCTCGTGGTGCTCGACCAGGCGATCGACCTGGAGGAGCAGGGCACCGGGCCCGACCTCGTGCTGCGGCTCGCGGCCCTGCTGCACGACATCGGCAAGCCGGCCACGCGGCGGTTCGTCGAGGGTGGCGGGGTGAGCTTCCACCACCACGAGGTCGTGGGCGCCAAGATGGTCCGCAAGCGTTTGCGCGCGTTGCGGTACTCGAAGGAGGTCATCGAGGAGGTCGCCCAGCTCGTGTACCTCCACCTGCGGTTCCACGGCTACGGCAAGGGCGAGTGGACGGACTCGGCGGTGCGCCGGTACGTGACCGACGCCGGTCCCCTGCTGTCCCGCCTGCACAAGCTCGTCCGCGCCGACAGCACCACCCGCAACCGGCGCAAGGCCGCGGCCCTGCAGCGGACCTACGACGACCTCGAGATCAGGATCGCCCGGATCGCCGCCGAGGAGGACCTCGCGCGGGTGCGGCCGGACCTGGACGGCAACGAGATCATGCGGCTGCTCGGCCTGCCGCCCGGCCCGCTCGTCGGCAAGGCGTGGCGCTACCTCAAGGAGCTGCGCCTGGACCGCGGCCCGCTGGAGCACGACGAGGCGATCGCCGAGCTGCGCAAGTGGGCCGAGGCCGAGGGGATCACGCCGCCGGCCGAGCCCGGCGACTGACCAGCTCGAACGCGGTGATCCCGGCCAGGTAGAGGACGGTCGCGGCCACGATGAGGCCCAACGACTCGCCGTTGGCCGGGATCACGGCCGCCGCGATGGCCACCGCAATCGCTTGCGTGATGTTGAACAGCATGTCGTAGAGGGCGAACACCCGGCCGCGGGCCTCGTCGCCGATGTCGCGCTGCACGGCCGCGTCCACGCACAGCTTCACGACCTGGCCGGTGTAGGAGATGAGGAACGCGGCCACCAGCGTGGTCGGCAGCAGCATCGGCAGGCCGAGCCCCAACTGGGTGAGCGAGGCGGCGCCGAGCGCGAAGAACACGGTCCGCCTGCGGCCGAACGCGGTGACCAGCCGTGCGGTGGTGAGCCCGGCCACGAAGATGCCGAGGCCGCCCGCCCCGAGCACCACGCCGAGCCCGGGCACGTCGGCCTTGATCGGCCCCCAGTCGTCGAAGCTGTAGCGCATCAGGATCACGGTCAGCAGCAGCGAGATGCCGAACGCCGCCCGGTGCGCCATGAGCGCGCAGAACCCGGCGGCGACGCTGGGCGTGCGAAGCGCGATCCGCCCGCCGTCGACCAGCCCGCCGGCCACGGCCGCGATCGCGGTGGCCGGCTCGACCACCCTGTCCGGTCCCAGCGCGCCGCGGGCGAACCGGCCGGCGAGCCAGGCGGCGAGCACCGACCCCACGACCGCGACCGCGGTGGTGAGCCCGGAGCCGGCGTTGCCGTGCCCGAACACGCTCCGCAACCCGACCGCGCACACGGCGCCGAGCACGGAGACGACCGCCCCGAGCGTCACCGACAGCGCGTTCGCCTCGACGAGGTTGCGGACCGGCACGACGTGCGGCAGCGCGGCGGACAGACCCGCGCCCACGAACCGGCTGATGCCGATCACGACGAGCGCGAGCAGGAGGATGGGGAACCCGGCCACCCCGGTGGCCACGCACACGGCGGAGAGCGCGATGAACATCCCGCGCAGGAGGTTGGCCGCGACCAGCACCCGGCGGCGGTCCCACCGGTCGAGCAGCGCACCGGCGAACGGCCCGATGATCGAGTACGGAAGCAGGAGCACGACGAACCCGGCCGCGATCTCCGACGGCGACACCCCGCGCTCGGGGTTGAAGACGACGGCGCTCGCGAGCCCGGTCTGGAACAGACCGTCACCCCACTGCGAGGAGAAACGGCTGAACAGCAGCCTGCGGAACCCGTCGAAGGCCAGCAGCCTGCGCGCCCCGATCCGAACGTGGTGCGGATCGGGGACCGTCTGCGGAGGACTCTCCGCCGTTTCACTCACAACCGGTCAGCCTACGGTGAAAGGTGTAAGGATCTCGAAACGGCGGAGGCCCGCCGGGCGGGTTCTGGGATGACACCCGGAAGAGATGCGGAGCGAGCTGGTCCGCGTTCTCCGCGGACGCAGCTCGCTCCGAGTGGCGGACAGACGGTCGCCTCACGGCGGTTGGCGCGACGCGGCTCCAGCCGAACGGTATTCCGCGAAGGCACTTCTGTTTGAGCCCGGGGGACACTGTGCTGCCCAGCCACCTCCTCCAACGAGGAGGCGCCACTCATTGTTCCCCTAGAAGTGAAGTCCTGCTGGATTCCCGACGGCCGGATGGGATCATGTCTCCGTGCGATCCGACCCTTCCGATGCGGCCGTCGAGCCGGGCACGCTGCTCGTCGCGGCACCCAGCCTCACCGATGCCAACTTCCGCCGCACGGTCGTGTTCGTCATCGACCACCGGGGCGAGGGCACTCTCGGGGTGGTGCTGAACCGGCCGAGCGAGGTCCCGGTCGACGACGTGCTGCCCAACTGGGGCCCGCACGTGTCCACGCCCGGCTCGGTGTTCGTGGGCGGACCGGTCGACCAGAAGACGGCGCTGTGCCTGGCCGCGATGCGCACCGGCGAGGCGACCAACGGGGTCAAGGGGCTGATCGGGGTGCGCGGCCCCGTGGCCCTCGTGGACCTCGACGCCGACCCCGAGGTGCTGGTGCCGAAGTTCCGCGGCCTGCGGGTGTTCGCCGGCTACGCGGGGTGGGACGTCGGCCAGGTCGCCGGCGAGATCGAGCGGGGTGACTGGATCGTGGTGCCCGCACTGCCCTCCGACGTGCTCGCCCCGGCCGACCACGACCTGTGGGGCCGGGTGCTGCGCCGGCAGGGCATGCCGCTGGCCTTACTCGCCACCCACCCCGGCGACGTTCGCACCAACTGACTTCGCGATGTCACAGCCGCCGCACTGACAGCCCTTGCACCCGGCGGGCAGCTCGGGCTCCGGCGCCGGCACGGCCTCGGCGGCCCGGTGCCCCAGCACACCCCCGGCCGCGGCGATGGCCAGCGTGCCGACCAGCGCGACCGCCGCGACGACCACCGTGGCGGCGCCCGTCATGAGCAGCGCGACACCGCCGCCGACGACACCGACCCACCCACCGACGGCGACCGGCAGCCCGGCCACCTTGTTGCCGACCCGGAAGGTCTCGTCGTCCCGGAGCGTGGCCGGCGTGCGCACCCCGCCGAACCGGTTCCTCGGCAACCGTTCGAGAAACCCGAGCAGTCCGACGACGGCGACGACCAGTCCGACCACGAGCGGCACGAGCGCGACAAGAGACACGCCCACGATCGTAGGTCGTCGGTTCAAGGGCCGAGCAAACGGCGTTGCCCTCCGCGATAGACTGGTGGTATGAGCGCCGGACGCCTGCTCCTTAGCCGGCCGCGCTGACCGGTCCGCCCCAGGAGGTCAGTGCGGCAACCCCTCGTGCCCCTGCGGCAGAGGGGTTTTTTGTGTTCCGGAGCAGAGCAACCAGGGAAGGACCCCCCGACGATGAGTGAGCAAGCAGCCTCGGCCGTGGACTCGGCGGCAGTGCCCGCACACCGCTACACGGCGGCGCTGGCCAACTCCATCGAGGCGCGCTGGCAGGAGCAGTGGGCCGAGCGCGGCACCTTCGAGGCGCCGAACCCCGCCGGCCCGCTGAAGGGTGACGTGCCCGAGGACAAGCTGTTCGTGCAGGACATGTTCCCGTACCCGTCCGGCTCCGGGCTGCACGTCGGGCACCCCCTGGGCTTCATCGGCACGGACGTGTTCGCGCGGTACCACCGCATGACCGGGCGCAACGTGCTGCACACCATGGGCTTCGACGCGTTCGGGCTGCCCGCCGAGCAGTACGCGGTGCGCACCGGCCAGCACCCGCGCAAGACGACCGAGGAGAACATCGCCCGCTACCTGCACCAGATCCGGCGGCTGGGCCTGGGGCACGACGAGCGCCGACGCGTCAGCACCACCGACCTGACCTTCTATCGCTGGACGCAGTGGATCTTCCTGCAGATCTTCAACGCCTGGTACGACACCGAGCAGGACAGGGCCCGGCCTATCAGCGAGCTGGAGGCCGAGTACGCGCAGGACAAGCGCCGCACGCCGGACGGGCGCGGCTGGTGCGAGCTGACCCGCGTCGAGCAGCGGAAGGTCATCGACTCGCACCGGCTGGTGTACCTGTCCGAGGCGCCGGTCAACTGGTGTCCCGGCCTGGGCACGGTCGTGGCCAACGAGGAGGTCACCGCCGACGGGCGCAGCGAGCGCGGCAACTTCCCGGTGTTCCGCAAGAAGCTGCGCCAGTGGATGATGCGGATCACCGCGTACGCCGACCGCCTGGTCGACGACCTGGAGCTGCTGGAGTGGCCCGACCAGGTCAAGGCCATGCAGCGCAACTGGATCGGCCGCTCCTCGGGCGCCCACATCCGCTTCCCGGTCGAGGGTGACGCGATCGAGGTCTTCACGACCCGCCCCGACACCGTGTTCGGCGCGACGTACATGGTGCTGGCCCCGGAGCACCACCTGGTCGACCGGGTCGTGCCGGACGCCTGGCCGGCGGACGTGGACGCGAGCTGGACCGGCGGCCACGCGACGCCCGCCGAAGCGATCGCGGCCTACCGCCTGGCCGCGTCGCGCAAGTCGGACCTGGACCGCCAGGAGAACAAGGAGAAGACCGGCGTCTTCATCGGCGTCTACGCCACGAACCCGGCCAACGACAAGAAGATCCCCGTCTTCATCGCCGACTACGTGCTGATGGGCTACGGCACCGGCGCGATCATGGCGGTGCCCGGACAGGACCAGCGCGACTGGGACTTCGCCAAGGTCTTCAACCTGCCGATCATCCGGACCGTCCGGCCGACCGAGGGCTTCGACGGCGAGGCGTTCACCGGCGACGGCCCGGCCATGAACTCGGGCTTCCTGGACGGCCTGGACGTCGACGAGGCCAAGAAGACGATCATCGCCTGGCTGGAGCAGCACGGCCACGGGGAAGGCAAGCTGCAGTACAAGCTGCGTGACTGGCTGTTCGCCCGCCAGCGCTACTGGGGTGAGCCGTTCCCGATCGTGTTCGACTCCGACGGCCTGCCGCACGCGATCCCCGAGCACATGCTGCCGGTGGAGCTGCCCGAGATCGCCGACTACTCCCCGAAGACCTTCGACCCGGACGACGCCGACTCGGAGCCGTCGCCGCCGCTGCTGCGTGCCACCGACTGGATCGAGGTCGAGCTGGACCTGGGCGACGGGGTGAAGAAGTACCGCCGCGACGCGAACGTGATGCCGCAGTGGGCGGGTTCGAGCTGGTACCAGCTGCGGTACGTGGACCCGACCAACCAGGAGACCATCTGCGAGCCGGAGAACGAGCAGTACTGGCTGGGCCCCCGCCCGGAGATCCACGGCCCGCAGGACCCGGGCGGCGTGGACCTGTACATCGGCGGCATCGAGCACGCGGTGCTGCACCTGCTGTACTCGCGCTTCTGGCAGAAGGTGCTGTTCGACCTGGGCCACGTGTCGGCCAAGGAGCCGTACCGGCGCCTGTTCAACCAGGGCTACATCCAGGCCTACGCCTACACGGACGCCCGCGGCGTGTACGTGCCGGCCGAGGAGGTCGTGGAGCGGGACGGCAGGTTCTACTGGCAGGACCAGGAGGTCCGCCAGGAGTACGGCAAGATGGGCAAGAGCCTGAAGAACGTCGTCACGCCGGACGAGATGTGCGAGCAGTACGGCGCCGACACGTTCCGGTTCTACGAGATGTCCATGGGCCCGATGGACGTGTCCCGCCCGTGGGCCACCAAGGACGTCGTCGGCGCACAGCGGTTCCTGCAGCGCATGTGGCGCAACGTGGTCGACGAGGAGACCGGCGCGGTCGCCGTCAGCACCGACGACCCGGACGAGGCCACGCTGCGCGCCCTGCACAGGGCGATCGCGGGCGTCCACGCCGACTACGCGAACATGCGCTTCAACACGGCCGGTGCGAAGCTGATCGAGCTGAACAACCACGTGACCAAGACCTACGGCGGCAAGCCGAAGCCGAGGTCCGTGGTGGAGCCGATGGTGCTGATGATGGCCCCCCTGTGCCCGCACGTCGCGGAGGAGATGTGGAGCCGCCTGGGCCACGAGACCTCCCTGGCCCACGGCCCGTTCCCGGTCGCCGACGAGAAGTACCTGGTCGAGGACACCATCGAGTACCCGATCCAGGTCAACGGCAAGGTCCGCGCCCGCGTCACGGTCCCCGCGGACGCCACCCAGGACGAGGTGAAGACCGCCGCCCTGGCCGACGAGAAGATCGCGACCCTGATCACCGGCGAACCGAAGAAGGTCATCGTGGTCCCGGGTCGCCTGGTCAACGTGGTCGTCTGAGTCCGGAGCGGTTCGGCGGCGGGTGGTGCCGGCGAACCGCTTCTCGGTGGCTCCGACGAGCTGACGGCCGAGGAGAAGGATCGCGCCGCTGGCATCGATCGCTCGGGGGGCTACGCGACCGAGGCCAGCGGCGCGCGCGAACATTGTGGCACCCCTGTCGGGCAGTGCTAACTAATCGTTAGCACTTGCGCACGAAATCACCCATGTCGTGTTCGCATGATCGCGAAGCGTGGCTGCACGTGCAGGCGGCTACAACGAGTTCAGGCCCTCGCGCAGTACGCCGATCATCCTGGCCGCGGCTCCCGGCGGGTAGATGTACATCGGCCGGCCCGCCACCTGGCTGGCCAGCTGTAGGTCGCCGCTGTCCGGCATCCGCACCACCCCCATCTGGCATCTGACCGGCGTCGGGTGCCCGTCGTCCCAGTGGACGACGTTGACGAAGGTGGCCGACAGCCACTCCGGGTCCCCAGGGGGCATGCCTGGAGAACGCGGGGTGGCGCCGACTATGACGGCGGCGGTCCGGATTACATCGCGGCTCGTGCCGCCACGAACGCCTCGACCGCCCGCTCGACGTCCGCCGTCGAGTGGGCGGCGGACATCTGGGTGCGGATGCGTGCCTTGCCGTGCGGCACCACCGGGTAGGAGAAGCCGATCACGTAGATGCCCTGTTCCAGCAGCAGGTCCGCCATGCGGCCGGCCTTCGCGGCGTCGCCGATCATGACCGGGATGATCGGGTGCTCGCCCGGCAGCAGGTCGAAACCGGCCTCCGTCATGCGGGCGCGGAACAAGGCCGTGTTCTCCCGCAACCTGGTGAGCAGCTCGCCCGAGGACGACAGCAGGTCCAGTCCGGCCAGCGTCGCGCCGACGATCGACGGGGCCACGGAGTTCGAGAACAGGTACGGCCGCGACCGCTGCCGCAGCATCTCGACCATCTCCGCGCGGCCTGACGTGTAACCGCCGCTCGCCCCGCCCAGCGCCTTGCCGAGGGTCCCCGTCACCACGTCCACCCGGTCGGTCACGCCGAACAGCTCCGGCGTGCCCCGGCCGGCCGGGCCGACGAACCCGACCGCGTGCGAGTCGTCGACCATCACCAGCGCGTCGTACCGGTCCGCCAGGGCGCAGATCTCGTCCAGCGGGGCCAGGTAGCCGTCCATGGAGAACACGCCGTCGGTGGCGATCAGCCGGTACCGGGCGCCGGCCGCCTCCTTCAGCTGCCGTTCGAGATCGGCCATGTCGCGGTTCTTGTAGCGCAGGCGCGTCGCCTTGCACAGGCGGATCCCGTCGATCACCGACGCGTGGTTCAGCTCGTCGGAGATCACCGCGTCCTCCGGACCGAGCAGCGTCTCGAACAGGCCCGCGTTGGCGTCGAAGCACGAGCTGTACAGGATCGTGTCCTCGGTGCCGAGGAACTCGGACAGCTTCGCTTCCAGCACCTTGTGCTGCTCCTGCGTGCCGCAGATGAACCGCACCGACGCCATGCCGAAGCCCCAGCGGTCCAACGCCTCCTTGGCGGCGGCGACCAGCACCGGGTGGTCGGCGAGGCCGAGGTAGTTGTTGGCGCAGAAGTTGAGGACCTCCGACGAGGCGCCGACCCGCACCGAGGCGTTCTGCGGCGTCGAGATGACCCGCTCCGCCTTGTACAGGCCGGCCGCGCGGATCTCCACCAGCTCCTTGCGCAGGTTCTCCCGCATGGCGCCGAACATCAGGCAGCCTCCGTCCAGTCCAGGATGACCTTGCCGCACCGGCCGTCGCGCGCGGTGGCGAACGCGGCGGCGTGGTCGGCGTAGGGGAACCGGTGGGTGATCACCGGTGAGATGTCGAGCCCGGCCTGTAGCAGGACCGACATCGCGTACCAGGTCTCGAACATCTCCCGCCCGTAGACGCCCTTGATCGTCAGCATCTTGAGCACGACGTTCGACCAGTCGATGGGGATCTCCGTCGCGGGCAGGCCGAGCATCGCGATCCGGCCGCCGTGGGTCATGTTCGCGATCATGTCCCGCAGCGCGGAGGGCTGCCCGGACATCTCCATGCCCACGTCGAAGCCCTCGGACAGGCGCAGCTCGGCGTAGACGTCGGAGATCTTCGTGGTGGCCACGTTCAGCGCCAGGTTCACGCCCATCTTGGTGGCCAGCTCCAGCCGCGGCTCGCTCACGTCCGTGATCACCACGTGCCGGGCGCCGGCATGCCGCGCGACCGCCGCGGCCATCAACCCGATCGGGCCGGCACCGGTGATCAGCACGTCCTCACCCAGCACCGGGAACTGCAGCGCGGTGTGCACGGCGTTGCCGAACGGGTCGAAGATCGCCGCCACGTCCAGGTCGACCGCGTAGTTGTGGACCCAGGTGTTCTGCTCCGGCAGCACCGCGTACTCGGCGAACACCCCGTTCGTGTGTACGCCGAGCCCGACCGTGTTCGCGCACAGGTGCCGCCGCCCGGCGCGGCAGTTGCGGCACGTCCCGCAGATCAGGTGGCCCTCGCCACTGACCAGGTCGCCGACCCTGACCTTGGTGACCGCCGCGCCGACCTCGACGACCTCGCCGGCGAACTCGTGCCCGACCACCAGCGGCGCCCTGATCGTGTTCGCGGCCCACTCGTCCCACGACTCGATGTGCAGGTCCGTGCCGCAGATGCCGGTGCGCAGCACGCGCACCAGCACGTCACCCGGCCCGGGCGCGGGATCGGGCACCTCGGTCAGCTCCAGCCCCGGACCCCGAACAGCCTTGACCAGAGCTTTCACGCATGTCCTCCTGGATGGTCAGTCGGTGGCAACGCCCATCTTCCACGGTGAGCGGATGACCACGTTGCCGATCCGGACGTAGCCGGACCGGCGGATCTTCAGCGTGCCGGCGGTGATGCGGCCGGTGATCACGAACCTCGGCCGCCCGCTCGCGCCGCCGACCCGGTCCTTCACCGTGCCGGCGATGACCTGCACGCCGTTCGTGTCGACCATCGCCCGCTCCGGCAGCTGCAGCTTCACCGTGCCGCCGCTGACGTCCAGCTTGATCCGGACCTCGGCGTGCTCGATGCGGGCCTCGGAGAAGTCCAGCTTCGTCGAGCCCAACCGGTTACGGATGATCAGCTCACGCGGCACGTCCCACGCGCCGCTGCGCTTGATCGTCGACATGTTCGCCCGCAGCTCGACCGGCGGCGTCTTCACCGGCGAGGTCGGGTCGGTGTGGGTCAGCCCGGGCAGGTCCACCAGCACCGCGTTCAGCTCGCCGCGGGTCTTCGCGGCCAGCGCCCGGTCGGTACGCTCGGTGAACTCGTCCAGCGACAGCAGCCCCTGGCCGATGGCCTTCTGCAACAGGTTGACCACGTGCGAACGCTCGGCGTCGGAGACACGCAACTCACGCGGGTCGACGGGTAGCTCGGTCATGACGTTCACTCCCCCACACTGCCGTCCGGGTTGACGCGCTTGAAGCGGGTGTACGGAACCAGTGCCGGCGGAACCACGACCGACCCGTCCTCCTGCTGATTCTGCTCCAGCACCGCAACCAGTGTCCGCCCGATCGGCAGACCGGAGCCGTTCAGCGTGTTCGCGAAGCCGCGCGTGCCGTCCTTGGCCCTGGTGCGGATGCCGGCCCGCCGCGCCTGGAACGTGCCGAAGTCGGACACGCTCGAGATCTCCCGGTACCGCTGCTGACCCGGCAGCCACACCTCGAGGTCGTAGGTGCGCTCGGCCGCGAACCCGATGTCGCCGGCCGCGAGCTTCACCACCCGGTACGCCAGCCCCAATTCCCGCAGGCAGGTCTCCGCGTGCGACAGCAACGCCTCGAACTCCGCCGCGCCGCGCTCCGGGGTGCAGAACCGCACCAGCTCCACCTTCTGGAACTGGTGCAGCCGGATCAGGCCGCGGGTGTCCTTGCCGTACGAGCCGGCCTCCGAGCGGAAGCACGGCGTGTTGGCGGTGTAGGCGAACGGCAGGTCCTCGGCGGTCAGCGTCTCGCCGGCGTGCAGGTTGGTGAGCGGCACCTCGGCCGTCGGGATCAGGAACAGCTCCCGCTCCGCGACGCCGGTCCGGAACAGGTCGGCCTCGAACTTCGGCAGCTGGCCGGTGCCGGTCATGGTCGGCCGGTTGACGATCACCGGCACGTTGAACTCGGTGTACCCGTGCCGGTCGGTGTGCAGGTCGACGAGGAACGCGGCGATGGCCCGCTCCAGGCGGGCTCCCGCGCCGCGCGTGACGGCGAACCGGGGGCCCGACAGCTTGGTGGCCCGGGTGAAGTCGAAGATGCCGAGCTTCTCGCCGATCGCCACGTGGTCGGCCGGCTCGAAGTCGAAGGTGGGTGGCTCGCCCCAGGTGCGGAGCAGCTCCGCGTCCTCGTCGCTGTTGCCGTCGGGCAGGTCGTCGGCGGGCAGGTTCGGGATGCCGAGCAGGAACTCCTCCAGCTCGGCGGCCAGCTTCCGCTGCTCCTCCTCCAGCTCCTGGACGTGGGCCTTGACCTCCTTGGCCCGCTCCCGGGCCGCGGTCACGTCCTCGTCGCGCCTGGCGGCCGCGCCGACCTCCTTGGCCAGCCGGTTGGACTCCGCGCGGGACTCGTCGGTCTGCCCGATCACCGCCGTGCGCCGGGAGAACAGCTCCTCCAGCGCGGGCAGGTCGAGGGTGAAGCCGCGGCGCGCCAGCTTGCGCACCGCGTCCGTAGCCGGATCGAGGAGGACGCGCGGGTCATGCATGTGCTCAGACTACTGAGCGGAGCTTGTGGGGCGATCGTCCCTACTGCGGGGCGCTGTCGGGTTCCGCGTCGAGGCCGTGCTCGATGGCGTAGCGGGCCAGCTCGACCCGGTTGTGCAGCTGTAGCTTCCGCAACGTCGACTGCACGTGGTTCTCGACGGTCCGGTGCGAGAGCACCAGCCTGGTCGCGATCTGCCGCGCGGTCATGCCCTTGGCGACGAGCCGCAGCACGTCGGTCTCCCGGTCGGTCAGGCGTGGCTGGTCCTTCGGCTCCGGGTCGGCCGCCATCCGCCGGTACTCGCCGAGCACGAGCCCCGCGAGGCCGGGCGTGAACACCGCGTCGCCGGCGGCGGTGCGGGTCACCGCGTCCACCAGGTCCTCCACCGACGCGGACTTCAGCAGGTAGCCGGACGCGCCCGCCTTCACCGCCTCCAGCACGTCCGCGTGCTCGCCCGACGCGGACAGCACCAGCACCCGGGTCTCCGGCAGCTCGCCGGTGATCTGGCCGGTCGCGGTCACGCCGGACTCCGCGCCGAGGTTGAGGTCCATCAGCACCACGTCCGGCCGCACGGTCCGCGCGATCCGCACCGCCGCCGCCGCGTCCGGGGCGGTCGCCTTCACCTCGAAGCCGCGCTCGGTCAGGTCCCGCGCCACCCCGTCCCGCCAGATGGGGTGGTCGTCCACGACCATCACGGAGATCATCTGGCCACCCGAAGTTCCCATTCGACGCCCTCCCCGGGTGCGGTCTCCAGGGTGACGGTCCCGCCGAGCTCCGCGATCCGACCACGCAGGGACTTGGCGATCCCCATCCGCCCTTCCCGCTCGGCCTCGGTGACCCGCTCCGGCGCGATGCCGACGCCGTCGTCACGGACGCTCACCACGATCTCCGAACCGAGGTCCTCGAGCAACACCCAGGCCCGTGCCTCGGCGCCCGCGTGCTTGTCCACGTTGTTGAGCGCCTCCCGCACCGCCGCCGTCAGCTCGGTGGCCACCACGGCCGGCACCAGCACCGAGGTGGCCGGCGCGGACACCGCGACCCGGTCGGTCTCGAGCACCTTCAGCCGCGCCCCGAGGTCCGCCATGCCGGCCTCGCTGGCCGCCGGCGCGCTCGACACCAGCGCCCGCAGCGCGACCTCCTGCTGGCCCGCGAGCTTCGCCAGCTCCGCCGCCTCGCCACCCAGCTCGGCGCCGCGCCTGCGGACCCGGGCGAGCACCTGCAGCACGCTGTCGTGGATGGACCGGGCCAGCCGCTCCCGCTCGGCGGTCGCCGCCTCGACCCGCAGCGCCTCCGCCAACCGCTCGGCGGACCGGCGCAGCGAGGTGGCGGCCAGCCCCAGCACGAACCCGATGCCCACCAGCAGGAACAGGTCGCGGGTCAGGTCGATGTCGAAGTAGCCGCGCACCCCGTAGTTGAACGCGGCGACGACGCCGCCGAAGACCGTGCCGACGACCGCGCCCGCGGACAGTGCCCCGGCCGCGACGACGCCGGTGACCCAGATCGTCGGGATCAGCGGCGTGCCGAGGCCGTGCAGCTGTGCCGGTGTGAGGACCCAGCGCGAGGTCGTCATCACCACGCAGCAGATCGCGAGGTCGACGATGGTGAAAGCGAGCAGGTTCGGCCCGTTCGGGCGCCAGTACCGGTAGGAGACGACCGCGGTCCAGGCGATCATCACGCCGGCGGCGGCGAACGCGAGCTGTGGCCGCTCGTAGGTCGTCCGGTGGGAGTAGATGACCGCCAGCGCGAAGAACAGGGTCACGATCCGCAGGATCACCGCCGCCCGCCAGAACGGGAGCGTCGGGTCCTGCCCCTGTCTCGCGACGATCACGGCTGTTCCCAGGTCGCCTTCGTGTCCTGCTGCCCGCCCTCGTCGGGAATGGTGTCGGCGTCCTGGTGCAGGACGTCGACGTCGCCCGGTTCGGTGTCCTCGTCGTGCATCAGCGACTTGACGCCCGCGTTGAGCACCGCCAGCAGCGGCACCGCGAGCAGGGCGCCGGCGATGCCCGCGGCGATCAACCCGGTCGCGATGGCGAGGACCACGGCCAGCGGGTGCAGCCGCACCGCGCGGCCGAGCAGCCACGGCTGCAGCACGTGGCCCTCCAGCTGCATCACGGCGATCACGATCGCCAGCACGATCAGCGCCTGGATGAACCCGTTGGTGACCAGCGTGATCAACACGGCCACCGTGCCGGCCAGCACCGCGCCGATGATCGGCACGAACGCGGAGAGGAACACCAGCGCGGACAGCGGGATCACCAGCGGCACGCCCACGATCGCCAGCCCGACGCCGATGCCGACGGCGTCGACGAGCGCCACCGCCGCGGTCGCCCGCACATAGCTCACGAGCGCCCCGAACGCGCGCCGGCCGGCGACGTCCACCCGGTTGCGCACGCGCATCGGCACGCCGCGGTTCACGAACCGCCAGATGCCCGCGCCGTCGTACAGGAAGAAGATCAGGATGAAGAAGGTCAGCAGCAGACCAGTCAGGATCTCGCCGATCGTGGTCGCGGTGGTGATCGCGCCCTGGGTGATCGCGGCCTGGTTCTCCTGGATCGAGTCGATGATGTTGCTGAGGAAGTTCGTGATCTGTTCCTGGCGGATGTGCAGCGGTCCGGTCTTGAGCCAGTCCTGGATCTGGTGGAGCGAGTCCGACACCTGCTGCTGCAGTTGGGGCAGACCGTCGATGAACTGGATGATCACGAACGTGAGCAGGCCGCCGACGACCGCGATGCCGGCCACGAGCACCAGGAAGGCCGACAGCCCGCGGGGCACGCCCAACTTCACCAGCCGCTCGACACCGGGCGCCATCAGCGCGGCGAGCAGCAACGCGATCGCGATCGGCACCATGATGTGCGAGAAGTAGCCGGCCAGCCAGATCAGCACGTACAGCGCGGCGATGACCACCATGAAGCGCCACGCGAGCGCGGCGCTCACCCGGAGACCGGTCGGCACGAGCCCGGTCACGTCGGCTGGCGGGTTTCTGTGCCGTCTCGGCGGCCTCGGCGAAATGCTCACGAGAAGAAGGTATCGATGGACTCGGACATTCGGGTGACGAAAAGGCCCACACGCTCGGGTCACTACTTTTCGTGACGTTCGGCAACACACTGTGTTTTTCACACGATCGGGCGGACTGGTCGCTCGTGGCGTGCGAAACGCGGGTCCGGGATGAAATGGTCTCGGTGCACGGCCGGATGGACCGAGGGTGATCGATCGATCGCCCCGCGTCAGGCCCCGGCCCCCGACTCAGTGAGGTTCTGTGGCAAAGGCGAGGAACAACGCCATGCAGACCGCCGCGTTCACGCGGCGCGTGGTCTGCCGTGCGTTGACGGTGCTCGGCGGCGTGGCCGCCGGTACCGCCCTTGCCTGGTGGCTGTCCAGCACGTCCGCCTCCGCCGAGACGGAGCTTCCGGTCGAGGTGCCGGCGGTGGTGCAGGACGTGGCCGCGCCGGTCGTCGAGCCGGTCCGGAACACGGTCGACGCGGTCGCGGACCGGCTGCAGGACCCGCCGGCCCCCTCCAAGGACGCGCTCGGCGACCTCGGCCAGAAGGTGACGGGTGCCGCCGAGCGGTTCCACGCCCCGGCCGAGCTCCCCTCCTGCGACACCTCGGTGTGCCTCGACAACGAGCGGCACATGTACCTGGTCGACGGCTTCGGCCGGTCCGACCTGCCTGGTGTGCCCGCCCTCGCGCCGGCGACCGCCACTGACGTGCCGGCCAGCGCGGTCGACGCGCTCGCGTCGAACACCGCGAAGGACCGCGCGTTCGTCGGCGGCATGAGCCGGCGCGGCTCCCCGGCGTCGGTGCCGGCTCTGCCCACGGAGCCCGGCTTGCCGAACTGGCCCGCGCCCCTGCCGTCCGCCCCGGGCGGCGTCCCCACCACCACTGGTCACGGCTCGGCCGGCAACGCCGGCGACTCGCACCTGTTCGCGGCACTGCCGTGGCAGGACCGCGCAGCCGACGAACTCGTCGCGGGCGGCATCGCCGCCGCGACCGACGCGGCCACCTCCGGCCGTGTGGGCGCCCAGCCGGGCGTCGCACCTGACTGATCTCTGACCGGCGCGTCCGCTGTCAGCCCCTGAGCGGCTGAGCGGGTTCCAGCACCGTGTCGTCACTTCACCACGCGGTGCCGCGCCTCCACGGCGACGTTCGTTCGCCAGCGGCTCTCTCCGCGGGTTCTCCCGCGCCACCGACCCGGGTGGCCGACTGCCCCGACACGTGCGCCCCTTCGTGTCCGGCCACCCGCCAAACCCCCAAAGGGAAATCTCTCTCGAAAGGAGCATCCCAAGATGCAGACCTGGGCAAAGCGAGGTCTACGAACCGCGCTGGTGACCGGTGGTTTGCTGATGCTGGGTACCGGCATCGCTTCTGCCGACGAGGACGTCAACCCCGACAAGCCGGCATCGGCGCTCGACGGAGCGGTGTCCAACCCCATCAACTTCCACAACAGCACCGCCGGCACGCCGCTCGGCGGCCAGGCCGCGCCGAACGTGGAGCGGGGTGCCTCGATCGGCACCTTCGACGTGACCAACGCCGTGCCGGCGAACCAGGTCACCACCGCGCTGCACACCACGGTCGCCACCGTCAGGCAGACAGCGACCGAGCAGGTCGCGCCGGCCGCGGACCTCGCGGTCACCGAGGCGGACAAGGCCGCGGCCGAGCTGGCCGCGCCGGTCATGGGCAAGGTGCGGGCCAAGGCCGCATCGGCCACCCAGGACGCGCGTGACCAGGCTGCCCCGTTCGTGGCCAGCACCAGGTCCGTCGCCGACGGGCTGCCCCCCATGCCCAGCGGCGGCACGCCGCCGTACGTGCCGTCCGGCACCGACGGGATCAGCGTGTCCACGCCCGAAGCGCAGGACGGCCAGCACCCGGGCCTGGGCGACGCCGAGTCCGTCCCGGTCGACCTCTCCAGCAAGGCCGTCGCGCTGGCCGGCAACGCCTCCGCCCAGGGCACCAGCTCGCAGGCGGCTCTGGCGGCCGGTGACACCCTGCCCACCGGCGCTCTCGGCGGGAACGTCGCCGAGCCACAGCCCGCGACGCCCGTCCAGGTCGGCGGGAACGCGGCCGCGGGCGGCGGCAACGTGGTGGCCATGTCCTCGGCCGACACCTTCGGTGAGGCCGGCAGGTTCGTCCTCGCCTCGGGCGAGGACAGCCTCCTCGGCGGCAGCACGCGGCCCGTCTCCGTCGCGGCGCCGGCCAAGGTCGACGGCGACGCGATCACGGCGGTCAGCAGGACGATCGCCAAGGCGGACTCGACCGCGGCCCACATCGAGAACAAGGGCAACCCGCTCGACGGCTTCGGCGGCGCGGGTTCCGCCCTCACCGAGCACAAGGGCCTAGCCGGGTCGATCACCGGCACCGACGCAGGAGGTGACACCACGACCAGCGGTCACGGTGGTGCGGTAGATGCAAACGCGGTGAGCCCGCAGGCCACGCCGCTCGCGAGGAGTCTCGCGGCAGTGGCGTCGGGGGTCAGCGGTCGCAACGCGTCCACGACGAGCAACCAGGCGAACTTCACCCGCGACTCGGGTACCATCTCGGGCAACCTGCTGGACGGCCCGCCCCCCACCGGGGTCGTGCGGAAGGCCGCCGACGCGGTCGGCAGCAAGCCGGCGGCCGTCAGCGCCCCCAGGGACGAGGCCGGCGGCACCGCCGCCACGCGCGGCCCGGTGCCGGGCCTGAACCCGACGCAGGCGGTCGGGCCGGACTTCCTGGTGCACGAGGTGCCGACGGACGTCCTCGCGAAGGCACTCGCCGAGTCGCCGAACCTCCCCGCGACCCGGGCCAGGGCCGAGGAGGAGCCGCAGCTCCACAACCTGCCGGTCGGCGTCATGGAGGCGACGGAGCTGCCGACGCTCATGCCCGTGTCCCGCAGCATGCCGTCCGACTCGGTGTTGGGATCCTTCTCCGGCGTGCTGCCCGCCTTCGGGCGTGAGCTGCCCGAGCTGCCCTTCCAGCAGCCGGTCGACCTGCCCGCGCAGGACTCCCTGCCGGCTCCGGTGGCGGACCCGCAGGTCCTGCCCGAGCCGCCCCGGATCCTCCCCGCGCCGGTCCGCGACAGGTCCGCCCTGACGGACACGGTCCCGCTGGGCAACGTGACCACCCTGCTGGGTGGCGCCGGTCTGCCGGGCAACCTGTTCGGTGGCCAGCGGGACCTGCCGGAGCTGCCGGTGGCGACACCGAACCTCGGCACCACCGTGCCGGGGCTGCCGGGCGGGATCGGCGGCTACGACCGCGACGCCACGGACTTCCCGCTCTCGTTCGTGCCGGGATTCGGACAGCTGAACGACGACACGCGGGACATGCGGGCGGTGCCATCGGACATCACCGCGATCCTGCCGGTCATCCCAGCCGCGCCGGCCGTCCCGGCCGCGCCGGTCAGCTCGAACCCGCCGAAGGTGAGCATGAGCGTGTTCGGGAGGCACCCGCAGGTGGACGCGTCGACGCTGGACTCGACCCGCGCCGCACTGGCGGATCTCTTCGCGACCCACCCGATCGGCTGATCGGGTAACTCGAGAAGGGCCCGGGAGAAGCACCCTTCTCCCGGGCCCTTCCGCGTTCATTCCCAGTTCGTGAGCCAGCGCGGCACCGGCATCCCCATGGCACCCGCCAGCTCCTGGGCGTCGGCCCGCAGCTGAGCCAGCTTGTCCTTCGGGTCGCTGGCACGCATGACCGACTGGACGAGATCCGCGAGCGCGTGCGAGTCGTGCTCCTGCGCGGCGTGCCGAACCGCGGCGGGCACGGCCGAGTCGAAGGAGACGTCGAACCGCGACAACCCCTTCCCCGCCTTGCCGCAGGCCGGGCAACCGCAGTGGGTGACCTCGGTGCCCCGGAGGTCGCTGCCCCGCTGCCAGTGGAGCAACCGCGGCACGAAGACCTGCGGGCTCCGCTTGGGCCGCACCCCGTCCGCACGCCGGGCGACCGGCCCGCCGAGGTGCCGCGTCGAGGTGGACAACCCGATGGCCGCGACTCTCGCCCCGGCCGCGATCGCCGGAATGCCGATGGGACCGGTACGCAGCAGCTCCAACCGCCGGCCGGTCCGGGCGCTCCACCGCAGCAACCGCCGCAGGCCCTGCACCTTGTACGAGGAGTCGACCGGGTCGAACGGCGCCCCGAGCACGAGGGAGACGTCCCGGTCGGCGGCACGCAGCTGCTCGGCGAGCACGCCGCTGTGCCGGGAGCCGAGCCACCCGCCGTCGAGCACCAGCGTCACCGAGACGGGCACGGGATAGTCCCGCTGCAGCTCGGCCTTCAGCTCGTCGACCTGCCCCACCCGCAGCCGCGGGCCGGCCGTCCGGACGACCGCCAGCCCCAGCTCCGCCTGCGCAGTGACCCAGTCGAAGACGGGAAGGTCGAGGTCGAGGCCCAACTGCCCCTCCACCACCGGCGCCTTGGTCCTGCCGCGAGCCAGGTACACGGCCGGATCGAGGTCGACCCCACGCAGCTCCCCGATCCTGGCCAGCCGTGCGGCGACGCCCAACCCGTGCAGCCCCTGGAGCGTCACACCCCCGAACCGCTCCCGGTTGGCGATGACCTCGTCGGCCTTGCACCGTCCGAGGTACACCTGCACGCGCCCGAGCGAGGCACGCCGATCAACCATGCCCACCACGGTAGGCGATGGGCCGGCCCACGTGCTTCAACCCCGCCCACACAAGCGGCACGACCGCGGGACCGTCCGGCGCCGGACACCGCTGGCCCGCGGGTAGGCGCCCGCCCGACGAGTACCTGTAGGGTCTCTCCGCGCACGAATGTTGATCTTTGTCGACCTGGGCTTTCTCCGGTTGTCTCACACGGATGTCATGGAGATCGATCTCAAAACCATTGCGTCTCTTCGCCGAAGCCCGACACTCGGCGATTCTGATCACTGTCCGTTAGGTGTGAAGGTGTAGGTCAAGGTCCGGCGATTCAGGTCGGCATGAACGGTCCCCCCGCGGTTGGCAGTGAGTTCCACGAACGCGCGATAGCCGGCGAGGATCGCGTACTCCCAGTCCTGGGCGGTGCGTCGGGACACCTCAAGATGGGCGGTCATCGCCTGGCATGCCTTGATGATCTGCGAGGGGACGCTAGTGTTCGTGCGGAAATAGCTGCGATCGCGGGCTGCAGCGAACACATAGGCGCTGAGGCCTTCCTCGACGGCGATGGCCCTGCCGCCGTCCTGGATGCGGTCGGTGTCACGGTCAGTGCCGCGCTTCACCCAGAGCAGGCTGCGCATCACCGGTGACCAGCCCAGGACAGCCATGTGGCTCAGGTGGAAACATCGTGATAGCGGTAGTCATCGTTGTCGTCGCTGTTGTCATCCAAAGGGTCACCGACGGCTTCGGCTCCTCGGAAGATGGATACCGACGGCACGGGCTTTGCCCCCCGGTCGTGCGCCAGGGTTTCGGTGAGGGTGATGTCCAGGCTGCGGGCAGTTGTTCGCTGGGGTCAGCGTCGTCGTCGAACCGCGCCAGCTCCAGCCGGGACTCGTAGATCACCAGATCGCGCTCGGTCGCCGACCAGAAGCTACCCGAGTAGTGCCGCTGCCCCCCCCGGTGCCAGCGGAAAGTTCGCCACGGCGATGCCGACACCACCGCGCCCAGGTCGGCCAACGCCTGCGGCTCGGTCATCTCTGGCTCGCCCTCCGATACCTTGCCAGCACTGAGTTCACGCACCGGTAGCTGACAGTCATCGACGTCGGGATGTCTACGGCAGCAGCCATCACTGCTCCCTCCCACCGACACGGCCACAGGCAGCCATCGGGCGGGGGCACCTTTCCACCGACCCCGCACACCAGAACCGAGCTATGCCGGTGTGGCGGGGACAACCACCCGGACAGCCCACAGAAGATGCACCATACGGCGGCCTAGCAATTAGCTGGATCCGGTTCGGGCGCTGCGACTTTCGATTAAGGCGACGTCACCCCAGCAGACGCTGTGATAGACGCTGCATCCTGCTCGGCGTGGTCTGTCACGGCAACCGCGAGCTGGCGGCCGGCTGCCTCGTAGGCGGCGCCGATGGCCCGGGAGTCTCGCATCAATGCTGTGAGGTGGCCGATCATTTCCTCGCCGTTGACGCCGTGGCGAGGTACTTCAGTTCCCATATCGCCGAAGTACCCACGCTCGCTTGTGGGCAGGTTGGTGAGGCCGCCCAGGTCGCCGAGCCCTGACTGAAGCTTGCCGACCAACTCAGCGAGCTCGTTGCCGAACGTCGTCCAGGCCGTTGCCTCCTGGGCCGCCACGTCGACACCCTTCATCATCTGTTCGCGACGGGCGTCGGCCTCGCCGGCGGAGTCGGACTTGCCAGTGGTGATGGCGCCATCGAAGACGTAGCCAGAGGGAGTTGGAACAGGCATTGGATTCTCCTTCGAGTCTCATAGTCACTTCAGTTATGAAGTACAGATGAAGCCAGCACTGAGAAATGAAGTCGAATGTGAGGCCCGACGAGTACCGAGCGTCAGGACTGGGCGAGGTCGGTGAACCGGCTGTAGTGCAGCTGGTGTGCGACGGTGATCGTGGCGGTCGGACCCGCGCGGTGCTTGGCCAGGATCAGGTCCGCCTCGCCGGCCCGGGGGTCGTCCCGCTCGAACGCATCCGGACGGTTGATCAGGATCACCATGTCGGCGTCCTGCTCGAGGGAGTTGTGGACGTGTATCCCGTTCGCCACGAAGTTGTGCGTGCCGGGCACCGTGGCGTCGTAGACGGGCTGCTCGCCGAGCGAGGTGATCTCGACGACCTCATCCCAGAACACGTCGTTCGTGGCCAGCATCTCCAGGTCGGAGTCCTTGAGAATCGTCGCCACACGCGCGACCCGGGAACGGCTGGGTGAGTGCTTCCACATCGTGGAGCCGCAGAACCGCGAACCCATGGCCGCGGCGAAATCGCGATGCGTGATCTGCTTCGCGGCCAGTGCCGAACGGACCTGGGTCCACACCTGCCGGGGGACCGTGTCGACGTTGGTGTTGCCGAGCACGTCACTGAGCTTCTCGGCGACCGTGCGCGCGGCACGCCCTCGCTCGCCGTGCACCCCGACATCCTTCAGGAACTGAAGCTGGTTCTCCGCGCCGCAGATGTGAAGGTGCCAGCAGTCCGGGTGTCCCGCTTCGGGCGCCCACCTGATTCGGCTCAGCACGCCTACCCTGAGCAACAGCTGTGCGAGCCCGTCCAGGAGGGGCCGGCTCGTGGACGCGTAGTGGATCCTCGCCTGCCGGGCCATGTCGTCCCAGCGAACCGAGCCGCCGGTCGCCCAGAGATGGCGGACGAACTGCGCGACCTGCTCGTTGGGGAGCTGGAAGACGCGGTCCGGGATGGGCTTCTCAGAGCCGCGCGGACCGCGTTCGCTTTCCTCGTCCGTGCCGGCGTAGCTGATGGGCTGCCTCGCCACGAGCGAACCGTCGCCGATCAGGTGTGCCAGCAGGACGAGTTCCGCCTCGGGCATCGACTTCGCCTCGGTCGGCTGGGGTACCTGGCGTGGCACGGCAAGCCGATCGCCCACGGCGAGTTCACCGAGCGGCACCCAACCGTCGACGGTGAGGAACGGATGGTTCGCGGTGGCTTCCAGCTCCCGGCCGGAAGCCAGCCGGAGGCTGAAGACCTCCTTGACACCGCTGGGGAACACCTTGGCGACGGGACGTGCGACCATCCTGAGCCGTTCGTCGAGCGACCACACGGCAGGAAGCTCGCCCGACTCCAGCAGTTCCCCGAATGTGACCTCGGTGCCGGTGTCGGCCCGCAGGACCCTGGTGCCGCGGGTCAGGCAACCCGATTCGCGCAGGTCGGACAGCATTGGGCGCTTGTCGGTGCGTTGTTCCGGGCCGCGGTTCAGCTGGCTGATCGCGACCACCGGCACCTCGAGCTCCTTGGCCAGCAGCTTGAGCTGCCGGGAGAACTCCGAGACCTCCTGCTGGCGGGACTCCACGCGCTTGCCGGACGTCATCAGCTGCATGTAGTCGACGACGACGAGCTTCAGGTCGTGCCGTTGCTTGAGTCGCCTGGCCTTCGCCCGGATCTCCATCATGGTCATGTTCGGCGAGTCGTCCACGAACAGCGGCGCCTCGCTGACCTCGCTCATCCGGCGGGCCAGCCTGGTCCAGTCGTCGTCGGTCATGCGACCGCCGCGCATGTCCTGCAGCCGGATCTTCGCCTCGGCGGACAGCATGCGCATGACGATCTCGGTGCGGCTCATCTCCAGCGAGAAGATGACGCTGGTCATGCGGTGCGCGATCGAGCAGGACCTGGCGAAGTCCAGACCCAGGGTCGAGTTGTGCGTCGGCACCATCGCGCGGCCGGCCAGGTACAGGTGATCCGCGGTGTCGACCTCGACGCAGCGCACCGGGACGCTGGGCACCGGCCGCACGTCGACCACCTCGCGCGAGGCGGTGGTGAAGGCGAGTGTGCCCGTACCCGTGACCGTGGCGCGGTAGCCGAGGCTCACGAGAAGCTCGTACGCGTCCTCGACCAGTGCAGGGGGCAGCCGCAGCTCACCGGTGGGTGGGACCGTTCCGTCGGTGTCCAGCAGGCCCGCGAGCAGCTCCAACCGCTGGGCGGCGGACGCCCGCAGGTACTCGGTGGGGATCCGCTCGTCGTGCTGTCCGGCGAGCCAGACGCCGAGTTTGTACGGTGGGACCGCCAACTCGCGCGCCGGCAGGTCCAGCGGCCTGGTGTTGACCACCGAGTGGACGACGTCGCGGGCGGCGAGCTGGCCGGTGGTGTGCACGGCCGGGCGCTCGCCCGGCGCCTCGGTCAGCCACTGGTGCTCCGCGTCCGCGACGATGACCGTGCCGTCGGCGAACTCCACCGCGTGGCAGGGGCGGTCGCGCAGGACGTCGGTGGCCGCGACCACGCGGGTCGGCCGGCCGTCGGCGCCGAGCAGGTGATCGCCGACCTCGACGGCGCCCATCGTGGTCCAGCCGGTCGGCGTCGGCAGTGGGGTGTCCAGTGCCAGCGCCTTGCCGATGCCGGGGCGGGCCGCGACGATGATCATCTGACCGGGGTGCAGGCCGTTGGTGACGGCCTCCAGGTCGGCGAAGCCGGTCGGGACGCCCAGTGAGGTGCCGCCGCGGGACGCGATCGCGTCGATCTCGTCCATGGTCGGCTGGAGCAGCTCCTCCAGCGCGACGTAGTCCTCGGTCATCCGGCGCTCGGTGACCTCGTAGATCGACGACTGCGCGCGGTCGACGACCTCGTTGATGTCCGCGCCCTCGGCGCCCGAGTAGCCCAGCTGCACGATGCGGGTGCCGGCCTCCACGAGCCGGCGGAGCGTCGCCTTCTCCGCGACGATCTCGGCGTAGTAGCTGGCGTTGGCGGCCGTGGGCACGGTCGCGATCAGCGTGTGCAGGTACGGGGCGCCACCCACGCGGCGCAGCTCGCCGCGGCGTTCCAGCTCCGCCGCCACGGTCACGGCGTCCGCGGGTTCGCCACGGCTGTACAGGTCGAGGACGCAGTCGTACACCAGCTGGTGCGCCGGTCGGTAGAAGTCGCCGGGCCGCAGCACCTCGACCACGTCGGCGATCGCGTCCTTCGACAGCATCATCCCGCCGAGGACGCTCTGCTCCGCCGTGAGGTCCTGCGGTGGCTGCCGGTCGAACCCGTTGCCGCCCTCCATCGGCCCTGGCGCGGACGCTCGGTCATCGGTCAGAGCCACCGACAAGCCCCCTCATATCCCGAACAGATGTTCGAACACCAACGATAAGCACCAGCGACGGCATCGGCAAGGCGCTCGACGGGCGCGCACACAGAGCGAGCGGCCAAGCGGAACTTAGATTGCCTCGGCCGCGCCCGCAAACACCGCGGTGGACAGACCTGTGGACAGCTCGCGACAATGAATCACAGTGCGTCGGAACGCCTGTGGATAACTTGGGGACAGGTCGCGCTGTCGCCAAAGAAACCCCAGTTCAGGGGCTGTGTACAAGGTGTGGAAAAACTCGGTCGGCGTGTCGGCTCGAAATGCCTCTTCGGCGTGTCGCCACAGGCCGTCGCGAGAAGACCCGTCAGCCCCGGCCGGGCCGATTACCCGACGCGGGGCTGACGTGCGAAATGGTTACTCTCCGTCGATCAGCTCGCGGTGACGTCGAGCTTGAACGAGACGGTGACATCCGGGTGCAGCCGGACGTTGACGTCGTGCTTGCCGACGGTCTTGATGTGACCGGACAGCTCCACGGACCGCTTGTCCAGCACCGGCCCGCCGGCGGCCTTGACGGCCGACACGACGTCGGTCGTCGTGACCGAGCCGAACAGCTTGCCGGAGCCGGCGGCGGCCTTGGCCTTCAGCTTCACCGGGGCGATCTTCTCGATCGCCTGCTTGACCTCGTTCGCGTGGTCGAGGCCACGGATGGCCCGGGCCTGTTGCGCGCGACGGATGGTCTGCACCTGCTTCTCGGCGCCCTTGGAGGCGACGATCGCGAACTTGTGGGGCAGCAGGTAGTTGCGCCCGTAGCCGTCCTTGACCTCGACGATGTCGCCCGGCCCACCGAGGCCGTCCACATCAGTGGTGAGGATGAGTTTCATGGCAGCGGACTCCTTGATCAGCGCGCGGTCGAGGTGTACGGCAGCAGCGCCATCTCCCGCGCGTTCTTCACCGCGATGGCGACGTCACGCTGGTGCTGGCTGCAGTTGCCGGTGACCCGGCGGGCACGGATCTTGCCGCGGTCGGAGATGTACTTCCGCAGCAGCGTGGTGTCCTTGTAGTCGATGTTCTGCAGGTCGGTCTTGCCCTTCTTCTCCGCCTTGCAGAACACGCAAACCTTCTTCTTGGGCTTGCGAATAGGTGGCTTGGCCACTGGTCTTACTCCTCAGTCAAATCCCGAAGCTGGTGTCTTTAGAAGGGCGGTTCGTCGGAGAACCCGCCGCCGGAACCGGCCGGCGGGGCCGAGCCCCACGGGTCGTCGGCCGGGGCGCCGCCGCCGTAGCCACCACCACCGCCGCCGCCGCCGCCTCCACCGCTACCGCGCGCCACCTTGTTGATCTTCGCGGTGGCGTACCGCAGCGAGGGGCCGATCTCGTCGACCTCGAGCTCGACAACCGTGCGCTTCTCGCCCTCACGGGTCTCGAAGGACCGCTGCTTGAGCCGACCGCTGACGATCACGCGCGCGCCGCGGGTGAGCGACTCGGCCACGTTCTCCGCGGCCTGCCGCCAGATGTTGCACCGCAGGAAGAGGGCCTCCCCGTCCTTCCACTCGCCGGTCGCCCGGTCGAGGGTGCGCGGTGTCGACGCGATGGTGAAGTTGGCGACCGCGGCACCGGACTGCGTGAACCGCAGCTCAGGGTCGGCGGTCAGGTTGCCGATGACGGTGATGACCGTATCGCCGGCCATGTTGTACCTCCAGGTGTCAGGCCCCTGCGGAGTCGCGCCGCAGGACCTTAGTCCGCAGCACCGACTCCTGGAGCCCCAGCTGACGGTCGAGTTCCTTGACCGCATCTGGCTCGGAGTTCACATCGAGCACGGCGTAGATGCCCTCGGTGTGCTTCTTGATCTCGAACGAGAGGCGGCGCTTGCCCCAAACCTCAACCTTCTCGACGTTCCCGCCCGAGGTGCGGATGACGTTGAGGAAGTTGTCCAGCGTCGGCTGAACCGTGCGCTCGTCGAGAGTGGGATCGAGGATGACCATAACCTCGTAATGACGCATGAAGACCACTCACCTCCTGTGGACTCTGCGGCCACGGACTCTCCGTGGCAGGAGGGGTCTTGCTCCGAAGAGACTACAGGGCGGCCTGGGGAGCCCTGCGCAGCACCCAGGTGCGGACGAGCGCGGCGGTCACGCCGGACAGCACCAGCACCGCCAGCAGCACCGGGAACTCGACGCGCTGGTTCTTCGGCGGGCTCAGCGCCTCCGCCTGGCCTGCGACCGAGACGCCGTCGTCGGCCGACGTGTCGCCGACGGTGCCGAACTCCGGCGAGTACCCGGGCACGCCGCCGCCGTACCGGACGCCGGGCGACGGCGCCCACAGGCCCGGCCGGGCGAACGGGATGTTCGAGTAGTCGGCCATCGGCGAGCGGCCGTAGTCCCACAGGCCCGGCTGGTAGAGGTAGAGGCCGAGGTCGTTCAGGCCGCCGATGACCGGCTGGTTGGGTGCGGGCGTCGCACCGCCACCGCCGCCACCGCCGCCGGTGCTGCCACCGGGCGTGGTGCCCGGCTTCGAGCCGGGGTTGCCGCCCTTGCCGGGGGTGCCGGCGGGCAAGCCGGGGAGGACCTGGCCGACCGCCGCCTCCGAGGCGTCCGCGACGGCCGCGGCGCCGTCCTGCACGGGTGCGGCCGCCGCGTTCACACTGCTGACGCTGACCCCGCACAGCCCGGTGAGCTGCTGCTGCACGCCGGAGACGACCGCCGCGAGGATCGGGCCGAGCAGGGGGATCTTCTGCAGCTGCGCGGTCACCGCGTTGGCGATGGTGCCGCCGGTGATGTACCCGCTGCCGTTGGGGATCGCGCCGATCGGGATGGGCGGCAGCGCGGCGAACGCCTGGTTGGCCTGCGCCGCGAGGGGCGGACCGAGGATGGGCACCGCGCGCACGATGTCGGTCACGATCCTGAGCACGGCGGCCGGCGCGAGGGAGACCGGCTGGCCGGGAGCGCCCTGGACGCTGGTGGCGCAGCTGCCGACGACGATCGGCTCGGCGGCCGTCGCGGTGCCGCTGCCGGCCAGGAGGGTCGCCAGCGAGGTGGCGAAGACGAGCGCGATCGCGGACACGGCACTCTTCACACGACGGCGCATCTTCCCTCCTCGATACCCGTGGGTAACACCTGTTCAACGACGTTAACCCGCGGCGGTGACGATGACCAGGTCAATTCGTCACCGGGAAGGCGTGGGTTCGGCCATCCGGCCCAACGGGCGGGACCTTCATCCCGCTGTCGGTGCGGCCGACTACGCTCGCGGGCCATGAGCATCGGCGCCCACATCCACAGCGACGACCCACTCGGCGCCGCGCGGGAGCGGAACGCGGACGTCGTGCAGTTCTTCCTCGGCGACCCCCAGAGCTGGAAGGCGCAGCCGCCGCACCCGCAGGCAGACGCGCTGCGCGAGGCCGGCATCGACGTGTTCGTGCACTCGCCGTACCCGGTGAACATAGCCTCGACGAACAACCGCATCCGCATCCCCTCCCGCAAGACCGTCACGCAGTACGCGGAGTCCGCGGCCAAGACGGGCGCGAAGGGCCTGATCGTGCACGGCGGCCACGTCACGCAGGGCGAGGACCCGGCGGCCGGCCTCGTGAACTGGCGCAAGTTCTTCGAGCGGCAGGCGGAGGCCGGCGGCTTCCCGCTGCCGATCCTGATCGAGAACACCGCGGGCGGCGAGAACGCCATGGCCCGCCGGTTCGACATGCTGGCCCGCCTGTGGGACGAGGTCGGCGAGTTCGGCGCCGGTTTCTGCCTGGACACCTGCCACGCCTTCGCGGCCGGCGAGGACCTGGTGGGCATCGTCGAGCGGGTCAGAGCCATCACCGGCCGCATCGACCTCGTCCACCTGAACAGCTCGCGGGACGAGTTCGGCTCGTCGCGGGACCGGCACGCCAACATCGCGACTGGCATGATCGATGCCGAACAGCTCGCCGCCGTTGTCGCCCAGGCCGCCGCGCCCGTGGTGGTGGAGACACCGGCGGAGGGACAGGCCGACGACATCGCGTTCCTGCGTGAGGCCACGGGGCGGTGAGCATCGTGCCGGCCGGCCGGGCGTCGGCGCAGGGGGCGGCACCCGAGTCGCAACCGAGGTCAGGAGAGGACGTGCCCGATGAGGTGGGCGCGCCGGCGGGCGGGAAGACCGACGCCGGCGGGTCGA
>NZ_JBJMIE010000463.1:0-14073 GCF_045807065.1 Actinophytocola sp.
AGCGGGTCACGCGGGAACACCGGCACGTCGGGGCCCGGCCTGACGCGGTCGACCCGCACCACCTCGGCGCCCAGGTCGGCGAGGACGGTGGCGGCGAACGGCGCGGGCGCCAACCCGACCAGCTCGACGACCTTCAGCCCAGCGAGCGGTCCCAAGGGTCACTCCTTATTACAGTGTGCGGGAGATGATTTCCTTCATGATCTCGTTGGTGCCGCCGAAGATCCGCTGCACGCGCGCCGCGGTCCAGGCCCGGGCGATCGGGTACTCGTTCATGTAGCCGTAGCCGCCGAACAGCTGCAGGCATTCGTCCGCGACCTTGGACAGCCGGTCCGTGGTCCACCACTTGACCATCGCCGCGCCGGCGACGTCCAGGTCGCCCTTCAGGTGCCGCTCGACGCACTGGTCGAGGAAGGCCTTGGCGACCGCGAGCTCGGTGACGCACTCGGCGAGCTTGAAGCGCGTGTTCTGGAACTTGAAGATCTCCCGGCCGAACGCCGTGCGCTCCTTGGTGTACCGGATGGTCTGCTCGATCGCGACCTCCATGCCCGCGACCGCGGACACGGCGATGAGCAGGCGTTCCTGCGGCAGCTGCCGCATGAGCTGGACGAACCCCTGCCCCTCGACGCCGCCGAGGAGGTTCTCGGCGGGCACCCGCACGTCGTCGAAGAACAGCTCGGACGTGTCCTGCCCGTGCATGCCGATCTTGTCCAGCACGCGGCCGCGCCGGAACCCCTCCGCCCCCTCGGTCTCCACCACGAGCAGGGACACGCCCTTCGCGGCCTCGCCCGGGTCGGTCTTGGCCACGACGATGACCAGCTCGGCCTGGTGGCCGTTGGTGATGAACGTCTTCGCCCCGTTGAGCACGTAGTGGTCGCCCGCGTCGTCAGTACCGCGGATGGCCTTCGTCTTCACGTTCTGCAGGTCCGAGCCGGTGCCGGGCTCGGTCATGGCGATCGCGCCGACCAGCTCGCCGGACGCGAGCCCGGGCAGCCACCTGCGCTTCTGCTCCTCGGTGCCGCAGCTGTTGAGGTAGTGCGCGACGATGCCCGAGTGCACGACGTGGCCCCACGCCTCGTCGCCGGCCCGCGCCTGCTCCTCCAGCAGGACCGCCTCGTGCGCGAACGTGCCGCCACCGCCGCCGTACTCCTCCGGGATGGACAGGCACAGCAGGCCGACCTGCCCCGCCTTGCGCCACAGCTCGCGGTCCACCTGCTTGGCCGCCGACCAGCGCTCGTAGTTCGGCGCCAGCTCCTTCTGGCAGAAGGAGTGCGCCAGCTCGCGGAAGGAGTCGAGATCCGCGTCGAGCCACGGAGAACGCTGGGTGAGCGGCATGAGGACTCCAAAAACAATCCAGACGGCATGTAAAGTCTGACCCGAACGTACCTGCAGTCCTGCACGTAAGGCAATGGAGGTCGGCTTGGCCAGCCCCACCGAGAGGAAGCACCGCACACAGGCCGAACGCAGCGAGCGCACCCGCGAGCTGCTGCTCGACGCCACGATCGAGTGCCTGGTGGAGCTGGGGTACGCACGCACGACCGTGCAGGAGATCTGTCAGCGCGCCGGGCTGTCGCGGGGTGCGCAGCAGCACCACTTCACGACCAAGGCCGAGCTGATGACGAGCGCGCTCGAGCACCTGTTCAAGCGGCTGGCGGAGGAGATCCTGACGGCGACGGCCGAGCTGCCCGAGGGGCCGGAGCGGATCGAGGCGGGCATCGACCTGCTGTGGCGGGCGTACTCGGGCACGCTGTCGACGGCGGCGGTCGAGCTGTGGGTCGCGGCCCGCACGGACCCCGAGCTGAGGCGGACGCTGCTGCCGGTCGACCGCGCGCTCGGGCACGCGACCCTGGAGTTCTACCGGTCGCTCATGGACACCGAGGTGGACGACGACCGGTTGAAGACGCTGGTGCTGCTGACCGTGAACCTGGTCCGCGGCCTGGCGCTGGACGCCATGATCGGCGGCGAGGAGCGGCGGCGGGCGGCACTGCTCGACGAGTGGAAGACTCTGGTCGCTTCGCAGTTCGGTAGGCGGTGAGCGGCCCGGCCCTCGCTCGGGCCGCTCACCGCGCTAACTAAGAAGAGGGCCGCATACGCCCAACGTGACGTTTGCTGAAGCAACCATTTGACGCTCAGTTCCCGTGATGACACGAGAGGTGTCCGTTCGGGTGACCTCTGCGCACTGGCAAGATGCGCGTGTGACTCAGCCCGCACCCAGCTACCAGCCCTATCGACCGCTGCCACCCCTAATGGGTGTCGCCGCCCCGCCGAAGCCGTCCCGCGGCGGTCTCACCAGCCTGATCGCCGGGACCCTCGCCCTGGTGACCGCCGGCCTCGCCATCGGCGGCTCGTTCGCCCCGATCACCACGTTCCACGACAGTTTCGCGGACGGCGACTTCTCGGGCACCGAGGTGAACAGCGACCTCAGCTGGTGGGGCGTCAACGGTGTCGCCCGCGTCGCCCCGTTCGACGAGGGCGGCAAGCTGTTCGGGCTGTCACTCGTGCTGGTCGCGACGCTGCTGGTGCTGGGCGCGGCGTTCGCGTTCGTGGCATCCCGGACGAGGGCGCCCGGCCCGACGACCGGCGGGCGGTCGCTGATCACCGCCGGCGTGGGTGTGCTGGCGGGCGTGGTGGTGCTGCAGTCGCTGCTGGTGCTGGAGGAGGCGTCGGCGTACAACGACCGGGAGCTGGAGCCCGGTGAGTCACTGCGGTTCACGCCGGGTCTGGGGTTGGTGCTCCCGCTGTGCGCGCTGGCGATCGGGGTGGTGGCGGTGGTGCTGGCGCACGTCGGTCAGCGGCCGCGGGAGTCGCGGCTGGAGCCGAGCACGCCGCGGATGGGCTTCCCGGCGCCGTACGGGTACCAGCAGGTGCCGGGCATGCCGATGACACCGGCCGCGCCGGGCGCTCCCGGCGCGACACCGGCGACCGGGGCGGCCGCGGCGGAGCGTCCGACGGATGTGGACCTGGGCGCGCAGTCCTCGGCGGACGAGTGGGCGGAGGCGGCGGACGACTCGTCGGCGACGACGCAGAGGGTCAGCAACGCGACGGCCACTGGTTCGGACTCGGGGGTCGCTGGTTCGGACTCTGCGGTCGCTGGTTCGGACTCTGCGGTCGCTGGTTCGGACTCTGCGGTCGCTGCGGACGCGGCGGACGCGGCGGTGGCGGCGCCCCCGGACGCGCCGACGCCGGCCGTGCCGGCGGCACCGGCGTCGGCTTCCTCGCCGGAGGCCGCGCCCGCGAACGCATCCGAGCTGCCGGCGGCACCGGCGCCGGAGGCGGCACAGGCCGTTCCGACAACGGAACCCGCCACCGCGACAACCGAACCCGCCACAGCGGAGACCCCCGCCGACCCGACAGCGGAACCGGCCACCCAAGTGGACACCGCGCCGGAACCGGCGGCTTCCCCGGCCACGGGTGAGGATTCGGCCGAGAAGCCGGCGAAGCTCGCTGACCTCCCGGCCGCTCCCCCGCCGCCCGAGACCAAACAGGACTAAGCCACCCGGCGCTTTCAGAGGGGCCCTTCGAGACGCTTGCCGTCACGAGGGCCCCTCTGTGGCGTTCGGGGCACTGACCAGCGATCGGACGGGAAGCACCATCGGGCACCGGTGCCGAAATACCCTGTCCCGCGCGGCGGGAGTGCGGGATGATCCAACCGTGTTCGGCCCGGCGGGCGTGCGGCGAGTACCCGCCTCGCTCCTACTGCTCACCTTCGCTCTCTTCGGGGTCGCCGGCTGGTGCGTCTGGTCGAGGGTCGCCTCGCCCACGGACGGCGCCACGGTCAGTCCCGCGAACAGTGCTGTCTCCATCGGGCACGTCATCGTCTCGGCGGTCGAGCCGGGCACCGCACTGCGGCTCGGTGACGAGGTGCTCGCCATCGAGGGGCAGGAGCTGGCCGAGCGGGTCGCGACGCTGCCGGGCGGCCCACCGGTCTCCGCGGGCGAGACGCTCACGTACACGATCCTGCGGGACGGGGACCGGCGGGACGTGCGGGTCACCCTCCACCACTTCCCCCTGCTCGGGACCGTCGCCGACTGGTGGCCCATGCTGCTCGTCGGCGCGTTGCTCGTCACGACCAGCATCACCGTCTTCTGGGCGCGGCCGCGGGACCCCTCCGCCCACGCCACCCTGCTGACCTCGGCCATCGGCGTCGTCACGATCGTCGGGGCCGGGTTCTTCCCGCTCACGGCCATCGATCTCGTGGCCGGCAACCAGTTCTGGCGCCACTACACCGGGCAGGTCGCGTTCGCGCTGCTGTGGGGCGCGGTCACGCACTTCGCGATCGCCTTCCCCGCCACCACGCTCACCCGCCGGCAGCGCTGGCAGATCATCGCGGGCTACCTGGGGCCGTTCGTCCTCTACGGGCTGCTCTGGCTCGTCACGTACCAGGTCCTCCCCACCCCGCTGGAGCGGCTCTTCGTCCTGATCGTGCCCGTCCTGCCGGCGTTGTTCGTCTACCCGCCGCTCATCGCCACCCTGCTGGTCCGCAAGTTCCTGCGCGAACGCGGCGAGCCCACCGCCCAGTCCATCCTGTGGCAGCTGGTGGCGGTGCTCGGCAGCACCGGCGCGTACTTCGTGATGTGGGTGGTGCCGGTGCTCACGACCGGCAAACCCCTTGTGCCGTACGAGATGCAGGCGCTGGGGTTCATGACCGTGCCGGTCGCGATGTCAGCGGCCGTGCTGCGGCACCGGGCGCTCAACATCGAGGTCGCGGTCAGTCGGACGGTCGTCTACGGGGCGCTCACGATCGGTGCGGTCGGCCTGTACGTCGCGGTGGTGAGCGCGTGGTCGGCGCTCTTCGGCCCGATCACCAACGTGTGGCTGCAGGCGGTCATCGCCGCCGGCATCGCGGTGCTGTCGCAGCCGGTCCGCGCGCGGCTCCAGTCGCTGATCAACCGGCGGCTGTACGGCGACCGGGACGACCCGTACCGAGTCGTGTCCTCGCTCGCGTCCCGCCTGGAGGACACGCCGGCCGTGGCGTCGATGCTGTCCGAGATCGTCGAGACGGTCGCGGCCGCGCTTCGCCTGCCGCACATGGCGATCGAGATCCAGGCACGCGGGCGCAGCGAGACCGCGGCCAGCGTCGGCACGCCCACTGGCGAGCTGTACCGGATGCCGCTGACCTACCACGGTGAGCGGGTCGGCAACCTGGTCGTCGGCCGGCGGTCCGCGCAGCGCGAGCTGACCAGACCGGACCGGATCGCGCTCGCCGAGGTCGCCAGGCACGCGGGTGCGGCCGTGTACACCGCGCGCCTGACCCGCGACCTGCGCCGCAGCCGCGACCGGCTCGTCCAGGCGCGGGAGATGGAGCGGCGGCGGATCCTGCACGAGCTGCACGACGGCGTGGGACCGACGCTGGCCGCGGTCGCGCTGGGCCTGGACGTCAGCCGCCGGACCGTCGGTGACACCACGCCGACGGGTGAGCTGCTCGGCCGGTTGCGTGACGAGCTGCAGGCGGCGATCGTCGAGATCCGGCGGCTGGCGCACGGGCTCAGGCCACCGGTGCTCGACAGGATCGGGCTCATCCCGGCGATCCGCGAGTACGCCGGTGCGCTCGCGAGCCGCACGGCCGGCGGCGACACGGCGGACGGCGGCGTCACGATCGTGCTGGAGGTGCCCTCCAGCATGCCGAAGCTGCCGGCGCCGGTGGACGTGGCCGCGTACCGGATCATCTGCGAGGCGCTCACCAACGTCACGCGGCACGCCGAGGCCAACTCCTGCGCGGTGCGGCTCTGGATCGACGACGACCTGCACATCGAGGTGGTGGACGACGGGATCGGGCTGCCGGCGGTGACCAACGGCGGCGTCGGGTTGTCGTCCATGCGCGAGCGCGCGACGGAACTGGGCGGCGAATGCCTGGTGGAAGCCGATCACGACGGCGGGACGCGGGTGTTCGCTACGCTTCCATTGCCTAAGGAGGGCGGCTGATGGAGCCTCGGCTGCGTGTCCTCGTGGTGGACGACCATCCACTGTTCCGGTTCGGGCTGTCCACCGTGCTGGCCAACGAGCCATCGCTGGACGTCGTGGGCGAGGCGGCGAACGGCCAGGGCGCGGTGTCGGCCGCCCGGACGTTCGAGCCGGACGTCGTCGTGATGGACCTGCACCTGCCGGACATCGACGGCATCGAGGCGACGCGCCAGATCGTGAGCGAGCGGCCGGGTGTCGGGATCATGGTGCTGACGATGTTCAACGACACGGAGTCGGTGTTCGCGGCCATGCGGGCCGGCGCGCGCGGGTACCTGCTGAAGGGCGCCGGGCAGGAGGAGATCGTCCGCGCGGTGCACGCGGTGGGCCGCGGTGAGGCGATCTTCGGACCGGACATCGCGACGCGGGTCCTGGGTTTCTTCAACGCCGGCCCGGTGGCGACGGACCCGATCTTCCCGGAGCTGACGTCCCGGGAGCGGGAGGTCCTCGCGCTGATCGCGGACGGCGAGAGCAACCCGACCATCGCCCGCAAGCTGTCCCTGTCCCCCAAGACGGTCCGCAACCACGTGTCGAGCATCTTCACCAAGCTCCACGTCGCCGACCGCGCCCAGGCGATAGTCCGCGCCCGCAAAGCCGGTCTGGGCGAAGGCCCCCAGTAACGCGAGTCCAACACCCCGAACCCGCGAGTCCAACGCAGCGGACCCGCGAGTCCAACGCAGCGGACCCCCGTGTCCAACGCACCAGACCCGCGAGTCCCACACACCAGACCCGCGTGTCCAACGCACCAGACCCGCGAGTCCAACGCTACGGACCCGCGAGTTCAACGAAGCCGCCGACCGGGCGGTCGGCGGCTTCGTTGGACTCAGGGGTCGGTTCGGTTGAACTCAGGGGTCAGTTCGGTTGGACTCGCGGGTCCGTGGCGTTGGACACGCGGTTAGATCAGGCCTTCGCGGAGGGCGTAGGCCACCGCGTGGGAGCGGTTGCGGAGTTGGAACCTGTTGGTCACGTCGTGGAGGATGCTCTTCACCGTCCGCTGGGAGTAGCACAGCTTGTCGGCGATCTCCTTCGTGGACAGTCCGGACGCGACGAGGCGCAGGACCTCGGTCTCCCGGTTCGTGATGCCCGCCAGGTGCAGGCCCCGAGGCTCCAGGACGTGCCGCTGCAGGCGGGACACGCGGTTGAGCAGGCGGCCCAGCAGGTCCGGCGGCAGGGCCCCCTCGCCCGCCGCGGCGGCCTTCACCAGGCGCACCAGCACATCCGGTGTCGTGTCGGCGCGGCGTGCCACCGCGCAGACGCCCCCCTCGACGGCGGTCAGGATCTCCGTGTCCTCCAGCTCCCCCGCGATCAGCACGACCCGCGTGAACCCCCGCACCTGCAGTGTTCGCAGCAGTTGGGCGCCTCGCTCGTCGAAACGGTCGGTCACCACCAGGGCGACGGCCTCCGGGGGCGCCGCGTCCTCGTCGACCAGCCACACCTCCTGCCGCGTCCGCAGCGCCATCTGGACGCCGCTCTGCAGGATGGGGTCGGTCGCCCGCACGATGACCGGGATACGGCTTTGCTCCAGCATCAGTTTCTTCGCTCTCCCTAGCACGCCCCCGACTCGACGCCCAGCACGTCGAAGCCCGCGCAGGAGAAAGATTGCCCGAACGTGCGTCCCAGGCACATGGGACCGGTGTCCTGGGTTTGCCCGTGTGTACCACCTTCCGTGCGCACCCGCTCACGGAGAAGGGCCCCCGGCCGTAGCCGAGGGCCCAGAACAAACACAGATACATCAGGACGGACACGAATATCTACTGCGCGGCCCCGCCGGACAGTCGGCCTGAGAACGACACCGACGGGTGGCACTTCCCCGTCGCCGGCTCGGGTGCGCCCGGCAGTTGGCAGCTGACCTCGACGGTGAGCGCCTTGTCCGGGGCGAACGTCAGCGGCTCCAGGAAGTGGTAGTCCAGGTCCCGGAAGTTCTGCAGGCCCGTCTCGTACAGCACCTCGTCGCCGCGCTTGATCTGGAGCATGCCGGCGTCGCCGCGCGGGTTCTGCAGGATGATGTCGGTGATCACCAGCGTCTTGTCCGCCGGGACCGCGCCGTCCGGGGTCTTGAACTTGTCGAACTGGTCCGGGTCCGGCTGCGCCTCGGCGTCGGTGGTGATGCGGAAGTCGACCGCCTGACCGGACGTGATGTCCACGCCGTTCGGGCCCTCGTTGGCGTGGCCGGCACCGGCACCCGTACCGCCACCGCCACCGCCGCCCGCGGCCATGTCGTCGACCTTCTTCGCCGCGGCCGCGGCCTTGTCCTCGGCCTTGGCGGCCTTGTCCTGCGCCTGCTGCGCCTGCGCCATCATCGCGGCGTTCTCCGTCTTGGCCTGCTCCTTGGCCGCCTCCCGCGCCGACGTCTGCACGGTCGGCTTGACCAGCGTGAACCACAGCACGGTCAGCGCCACCGCGGCCGCGAGCGCGGCGACGGCCACCGGCAGCAGCCACTTCGGCAGCAGCTGCTGCTGCACGACCGTGCCATCGGCGTTGATCGGCGGCTGGTCGGGTGCCGTCGCGGTCACGCCGAACGGCAGCCGCTTGTCCTGGCCGCGCAGGAACCGGTCGTGCGGCTTGGCCCGCAGCTTCAGGAACGCCGACGTGCCCGGCTGCACGACCAGCGAGCTGTGGTCGAGCGACAGCTTCAGCTGCTCCTCGGGGTCGTTGGTGATGACCTCGACCGGGATCGGGTAGTTGCCGGAGTTGTCGACGATGACCTCGTGCACCGCCTTGGTGCGGCACTTCGAGGTCTTCGGCGACAGCTCGAGCTGGAGGTCCATGAACGGCTCGACGTCCACGACCCCCTCGGCGACCGACGAGTTCGGCGGGTCCTCGCGCGAGAGCACCCGCACGCCGAACGGCACCTGACCGGCCGGTACCGACGAGTTCCTCGGCGGTGTGAACCGCACGACGGCACGGCCGTCCTGTGCCGGCATCAGGTTCATGACGCGCGGCTCGACCTCGGTCCATTCCCGAGAATCGCCGACTATGTCCAAAGTGAACTGGTCGACAAGCGTGCCGTTGTTCCGTACCAGGACCTCTGCCTCGATCGACTGGCCCGGGGTCACGGACAGCTGCCTGCTCGCCAGCGACGTGGTAGCTCCCATGGCAGTGCACTGTCCCCAACAACCGCGCCGGGGACAGCTTGCGCGAGGGAGCGTGGCAGGGCGGGGCGGGCTGCCCGATCGGGCGCGCCTGGGCGTCCACTATGCCACCCACGCGCCCGGGTCGCCGGCCGTCCGGGCCCCATACGGTCAGGCGCGGTGAACCACGCCTGGAGGTCCGTCGTGCCCAAGTCCTTACTGAGCAGCAAGCGTGCCATCGCGGTGGCCGTCGCCGCGACCCTCGCCGGTGTTTCCGCCGCCGTGGTGCTGGCCGGCCAGACCACGACCGCACACGCCGCGGCGGCGCCCGGCTCCACCGTACGCGCGTCGGTCGCGAACGGCAGCAACGCGGAGTCCCCGCGCGGGGGCGCGAACTCGGAGCTGTCCGCGGACGGCACGGCGGTGGTGTTCACGAGCTATTCCCAGCTCGACGACATCAAGACCGGCGACAACCAGAACGTCTACGTCCGCGACCTGCGTGACGGCAGGACGGTGCTGATCAGCCGTGGTCAGTTCACCCGTCCGGTGCCGCCACCGACGACGACCACCACGACGACGACAACCACCACGCCGCCGTGCTGCATCGTGAAGCTCGGCGGCGACCCGATGCTGTCGTTGAACGGCCGCCGCGCCCAGCCGAGCCTGGAGTACGGGGAGACGGCCGCGACGGGTGACAGCAGCCAGCCGACGGTCTCCGCCGACGGGCGCTACGTGGCCTTCGTGACCGACGCGGACAACATCGTCCCGGAGGACGCCGACACCGACCAGGACATCATCATCTGCGACCGGGACCCCGACGGCGACGGGACCTTCGACGAGCCGCGCGAGGGCGGCGGCCTGGACCTGCGGTACTTCCGGGTGAACCAGCCGCAGGTGGTGCAGGGCGACGGCGGTTCCTACCGCGTCGACTTCCCGTCCTTCCCGAAGCTGGCGGACGACGCGAGCCGGATCGTGTGGGAGGACACCCAGGCCGAGCCGAGCGGCCAGTACCGCGACGTCGTGCGCACCTCGGTGCTGCGGCCACCGGCCGGCGGCGTGATCGGCGGCACCTCGCTCGCCGCGTCCGCCGCGCCCGGCCTCGTCCAGAACGTCGACACCCCGCTCGGCGCGGCGCAGCCCACCGCCCAGTACTCGCCGGACGTGTCCGCAGACGGCCGCTACGTCGTGCTGCAGGCGGACTACGTCCGCACCGAGGGCCCCGTCGAGTTCCCGGACCACATCCCGTTCCACGCGATCATCCGCAAGGACATGGACACCGGGACGGTGCTGCGGGTCGACTGGGACGTGGACACCAGCGCGGAGCACGTCACGTACCTGTCCGAGGACGAGTCGGTACACCTCGCCTCGCCGGCGGTCTCCGGCAACGGCGGTGAGGTCACGTTCGTGGCCGAGGCGTACCAGGACCACTGCTCCGAAGGCGACTGCTGGTACTCGGTGGCGAACCAGCCGATCGTCTACGTCGTCCGGATCGACGACGACGGCAACCCGGTCGACTCGATCATCGCCTCACGAGACAACGACAACGAGGTCGTCAACGGCATCCGCCCCGCGCTGTCCGGGGACGGCCGGTTCGTCGCCTTCGGCACCGACAACCTCCACACCCACGACGGCGTCGACGTCACCGAGGAGGTCGGGAGCGACTGCGTCGTCGACCACTCCGACCTCCGCTCGGCGCCGATGGTCGACCTGTCCGGTCTGCCGCCGACCTCCGACGCGGCCAACCGCCGGACCGTCTGCCAGGTGGTGGTGCGCGACCTCGTGGTCGACCGGGAACGGGTGCGGCAGGAGGTCCCGCGGCTGCCGGGCACGCTCGTGTCCGCGGGTACCGGCACCGACTGCGCCGAGACCGTCCCCACCGACGGCACGTGCGCCGGCAACGGCGACTCGCCGCCCTTCCGCGGGACCGGCCCCACCCTGTCGCACAACGGGTCCACCGTCGGGTTCGACTCGCGGGCGACGAACCTGCTGGCGGACCAGGAGGACCGCAACCGCAACACCGACGTGTTCGTGCGGACGTTCCAGCCCGCGCTGCGGGCCGACCCGTCCCCGCTGAGCTTCGGCAAGGTGACGCTGGGCGACACGTTCGACAAGGTCGTGCGGTTCTTCCACGTGGGCACGGGACCGCTGGTGGTCAACGAGATCGCGGTGGAGGGCTCGGACGAGTTCTCGGTCGGCGCGCAGACCTGCGGTGGTGAGGCCGTGGTCCTGCAGCAGACCGGGAGCTGCGAGGTATCGGTGACGTTCGCGCCGAAGAAGGCCGAGGACCGCACGGGCACGCTGCGGCTGACGCTGCGGGACGGCCGGCGGTTCACGGTTCCGTTGCAGGGCACCGGCGCCAAGCAGGAGGTGCCGCCGGAGGACGCGCGGTTCGCGGCCGGTCCGGACCCGCTGAACTTCGGCGACCGCCTGTTGCTCTCGGACGGTCCGACCCAGACGGTGACGGTGACGAACGTCGGCGGATCGCCGCTGACCATCAAGACCGTGGAGGTCGTGTCGGCGGCCGCGCCGGGCGACTACACGATCGCGGCCGACACGTGCACCGGGAAACCGGTGGCGCCCAAGGGAACCTGCCAGGTGACGGTGAAGCTCTCGCCGTCGGGGCCGGGTGACCGGCCGGCCGTGCTGCGGTTCGTCGACGGCGGACCGGGCGGGAACGCGCACCTGATCGGCCTGGCGGGCAAGGGAAGCACGCCGGCGGTCCTGCTGTCCCCCGGCGTGACCCAACCGGGCTTCGTGGTGACGGTGGGCGGCACGGGCTTCGCCCCGGACAACCCGGTGACGATCACGATGGCCGACTCGATCGAGACGACACACGCGGTGCCCGACGCGGCGGGCAACTTCAGCGCCGGCCTGCTGGTCCTGCCCAAGTCGCCGGTCGGCAACCGCCTGGTGACCGCGACCATCGACGGCACCACCGTCGAGGCACAGCGCCCACTGCTGATCGTGACCCCGACGGTCACCGCGTCGGACTTCGTGGTCCGCGGCTGATCCGCGCCGGGTGCGGTGCCGGTCGGTGGCCGGTGCCGCACCCGGCTGGCGGGTTCCGGGTCCTCCCCGCAAGGGGAGGGCTTTCCGCTTCGCCCCGTCGACCTCACGGCGCTGCTCGGGTGAGGAACGGGACGACCGCGGCCGCGAACTCCTCGGGCGCCTCGCTGTGGATGCGGTGGCCGACCGGGATCTCGACGACCGTCGCCGACGGCATGCGGGCGGCCGCGTCGCGAAGGCGGCCCTGGTCGATGTGGCTCGGCGGACCGCCGGCCAGCCACAGGGTGTCGGCGGTGATCGTGCCGAGGGCGGCCCACCACGACGGGTCCGGCGTGCGGATGAGGGTCTTGATCGCGCCGGCCAACGCCCAGTCGAAGTCGACGGGCTCCGGGGGTTCGGCCGGGATCCCGTAGTCCGTCACCGGCTCGTGCGGTGGCGGGGCGATGTCCTCGACCACCATGCGCCGCACCCGCTCCGGCGCGCGCATCGCCACGTGCATGGCCACGGCGCCGCCGAGGGAGTGCCCGACGAGGTCCACCTCCTCGTAGCCGTCGAGGCACGCGAGGACGGCGTCCGCCATGGCGGTGAACGTGTAGTCACCGGTGCGCGGGGACGTGCCGTGCCCCGGCAGGTCCAGCGCGATGGTGTGTCTGGGGAGGGCTTTCGTGAAGGCCGCCCAGGTGTGCATCGAGCTGCCCAGGGCGTGCAGCAGCACCACCGGCGGCCCGTCTGCCGGACCGCCGGTGGTGAGTCGGCCGAGTGTGCTCACCCGGCCAACCTAACGCCTACAGCTCCTCGAAGAACTCGATCTCGCTGACAGCCAGACTCGTGCCGGTGACCGACTTGAAGGTGGACACGACGTGGATCTCCACGCTGTTGATCCCCTCGCCGCTGTCGATCTCCAGGGTCTGCGGGTCGGGCTTGTCCTGGAGGCTGACGTCGGTCGTCTTGCCGTTGTTGAACACGAGGTGCAGCTTCTCCGCGCGGTAGGTGTCCTTGAACGCCCCGCCGTCGCCGTTGTGCACGATGATCTTGGCGAGGTCCACCTTCCGGTCGAACTTCACCACCATGTTCGGCTCCGCACCGCCCACCGGCGCCGCCCAGAAGGTGTTCGACTTGCCGTCGAGCGCCAGGTCGGCCGGGTGGTCGGGCAACGCCACCGACGCGACGGGCGCCTCGCCGGCCGACACGGGCGCGTACTGCGGGAAGAACATCCGCTCGACCGTGCCCTTCACCTCGGCCACGCGCTGGTTGGCCCACCCGCGGAACGGCGCGAACAACCCGTAGGCCACACCGGCGACCACCAACGCGAGCGCCACGAACCGGCGGACGGTCCTGATCGTCGTGCTGACGAACACGCCCAGCTTGGTCTTGCCGGCCCGGCCGCGCCGCTTCGAGCGTTCGCCGGACTTGCGGACCTTGGCGCCGCGCCCCGGGAGGAGCTTGCGCCACCAGGGCGTCCTGACGACCTCGGCCTCGGCGAGCGAGGTGCCGCAGCGGCTGCAGAACTTGCGGGTGACGCTGTTGCCCTCACCGCACTCGCCGCAGACCAGGTCCCCGGGTTGCAGCTTCCGGGTCGGTGGTTGGCGCCGGACCTGCGGCCGCTTCTGCTGCGCCTCCTGGGGGATGAGGGCCGCGGGCTGTGCGGTGGCCGTCCCGCTGACCGGCGCGACGAGTTCCTTCGCCTCGGCCGCGGTGGCGGTGGGCCTGGACGTCGGCGGCCCCGCGGCACCGGGAGGCGGCGGAAGCGTGGGCGGTGCCGGCGGCCTGGACGGTGGCAGTGCCGGGCCGCCGCTCCCGCTCGGAGGTGCCGGGCGTCTCGGTGGCGCCGGGCTGTCCGAGGCGACCAGGCCCATGACGGCGGAGTCCTGCGTGCCGGTGCCGGCGGGGGCCATGCCGGTGACGGGGAGCACCACGGGGTTGGCGATGCCTCCGGGAGCGGTCGGCGGCGGGAGGGCGGGACCGCCAAGGGGCCGGGGACGAGTTGCGGACTCGCAAGCGGACGCCCACCCCTGCATCCATTGCCGAGGTCGGTGGCGCC
>NZ_JBJMIE010000464.1:0-2606 GCF_045807065.1 Actinophytocola sp.
GTCCGCGTCCGCCTGACCCCGGGCAGCGGCAAGTTCACCCTGAACGGCAAGTCCCTCGAGGACTACTTCCCGAACAAGGTGCACCAGCAGCTCATCCGTGAGCCCCTGGTCACCGTCGAGAAGCCCGAGGCCTTCGACGTCCGCGCCAACCTCAAGGGCGGCGGCATCACCGGCCAGGCCGGTGCGCTGCGCCTTGCCATCGCGCGTGCGCTCATCGAGCTGGACATCGAGGACCGCCCGGCGCTGAAGAAGGCCGGCTTCCTCACTCGCGACCCGCGGGTGAAGGAGCGCAAGAAGTACGGCCTCAAGAAGGCCCGCAAGGCGCCTCAGTACAGCAAGCGCTGAGTCGTGTCCTCGCGCCGCGCCCTCTGCCCTGGGCGGGGGTGCGGCCAGGGCAGGGGGTCGGTTACGGTCCAGCGAGTTTGGCCTTGTCCACCGCGTCTCCTGGCCGGGAGCCGGGGTGCGGCCAGGAGTTGGCAACTCGGTTGGGTTGGCAAGGGCGGTTCGGGCCGCCGTCGGGCTTGGTTCGCTCGCCCGGACTTGTCGGGTATTGCTTGTTTGGCTTCCAGTGGAACGCCGCGTTCGGTACATGCGATGCACCGGGCGCGGCGTTTCTGCATCCAGAACGTCTGTTGCGGAGGTCTCCTCGACGATGGCTCGCCTTTTCGGTACCGACGGTGTTCGCGGCCAGGCGAACTCGGAACTCACCCCTGAGCTGGCCCTCTCCGTCGCGGCGGCGGCCGCGCGCGTGCTCGCCGAGCACGACAGCTCCCACCGGCCGGTGGCGGTCGTCGGGCGGGATCCGCGGGCGAGCGGGGAGATGCTGCAGGCGGCCGTCGCCGCCGGGCTGACCTCGGCGGGGGCGGACGTGATGCAGCTCGGGGTGCTGCCGACCCCCGCGGTCGCGCACCTCGTCGGTGAGCTGGGTGCCGACCTCGGTGTGATGATCTCGGCGTCGCACAACCCCATGCCGGACAACGGCATCAAGCTGTTCGCCGCGGGTGGGCACAAGCTGCCGGACGTCATCGAGGACGAGATCGAGGCGCACATGGGCGCCGAGTACGCCCGGCCCACCGGTGCCGGCGTGGGCCGCATGTACGACATCGCCGACTCGCTCGACCGCTACATCACGCACCTGCTGAAGTCCTCCACCCACCGCCTCGACGGGCTGCGGGTCGTCGTCGACTGCGCCAACGGCGCCGCGTGGGCCGCCGCCCCCCAGGCGTACCGGGAGGCCGGCGCCGAGGTGATCGCGATCCACGCCATGCCCGACGGCGAGAACATCAACGAGAACTGCGGCTCGACCCACCTCGGCACGCTCCGCGAGACGGTCCTGGCAGAGAAGGCCGACCTCGGCATCGCCCACGACGGCGACGCCGACCGCTGCCTCGCGATCGACGCGGCGGGCAACGACGTGGACGGCGACCAGATCATGGCCGTGCTGGCGCTCGCCATGAAGGAGTCCGGCGACCTGGTCGACAACACCCTGGTCGCGACGGTCATGAGCAACCTGGGCCTGCACCTGGCCATGCGCGAGCACGGCGTCACCCTGCGGACCACCGCCGTCGGCGACCGCTACGTGCTGGAGGCCCTGCGCGAGCACAACCTGTCCCTGGGCGGCGAGCAGTCGGGTCACGTGGTCATGCCCACCCACGCCACCACCGGCGACGGCCTGCTGACCGCCCTGCGCCTGATGTCCCGGATGGCGGCCACCGACCGCCCCCTGGCCGACCTGGCCGGCGTGATGACCCGCCTACCCCAGGTCCTGAAGAACGTGAAGGTGGCCGACAAGGCGGCCGTGGCCACGTCGAGCGCGGTCAGCGAGGCGGTCGCCGCGGTGGAAGCCGAACTGGGCGAGACGGGTCGCGTGCTCCTGCGCCCGTCCGGCACGGAGCAGCTGGTGCGCGTGATGGTGGAGGCTCCGTCACAGGAGGTCGCGGAAGCGGCGGCGCAGCGGCTGGTCGGCGTGGTCAGCACGGCCGTCTGACCTGCACTTCTCATTGGCGAATCCCCCAAAGCGCCCCCGGGTGCGGTGAGGGATCGGTATGTTGCTAGCTGTGTGCGCAGGCGTACGATCCGTGCTTGCGATCACCGATGGGACACCGGGTAGCGGAACATAGGGGACGTGATGTCCGGAGGCTTCGAAGCCAACCCTGAGGCGATTGGCGCGCTCACCACCGCGTTCGCCGAGGCACAGCAGCAGACCGACCAGGTGAAGGCCGCGCTCGAGAAACCGCAGGCCGAGCAGAAGGACTTCGGCCGCTCGTGGCAGGACCCGCTCGGCCGCGACTTCGTCGACTCCATGGGGGCCATCGCCGCCGACCTCGCCAACCTGTCGAAGCTGTTCGCCGACGTGCAGGCCCAGCTGGGGCAGATGTCGAACATGATGGTGGCGGGCGAGACCACGCAGGTGGGTGTGTTCCAGGAGATCGGCTCCGACAGCGGGTCGGACAGTGGCTCCGACGGCGGTTCGACGTCCGGGGGCATCTGACATGAGCATCCGGATCACGCTGCCGGCGGCGTGGGAGGCCTTCAGGAACGAGGCCGACAAGAAGGACTCGACCAGGAACGACCAGTGTTGGGACGTCGTCGGCGACCCGCTCGAC
>NZ_JBJMIE010000465.1:0-11649 GCF_045807065.1 Actinophytocola sp.
CCCCGCGGTCCGGTTCGTCGACCTGCCCGAGCTGCTGGCCACCGCCGACCACGTCTCGGTGCACACCGCGCTCACCGAACGGACCCGCGGCCTCCTCGGCGAGTCGGCGTTCAGGCGGATGAAGCCGACCGCGCTGCTGGTCAACACCGCGCGCGGACCCATCGTCGACGAGGACGGGCTCGTGGCGGCCGTGCGGGCGGGCGAGATCGCGGGCGCCGCGCTCGACGTGGTGGGCGAGGAGCCGCTCCCACCCGGCAGCCCGCTGCGGGGCGTGGACGGCATCGTCGTCTACTCGCACATGGCCGGACAAACCGCGCAAGCCCGGGCCGCCGCAGGCCGCCGAGGGGCCGAAGAGCTCGTGGCGGCGCTCGACGGCCGACCACTGTTCCCGGTGAACTGACACGGAGAAAGAGGAACATGCACAGTCAACGGGTCACGTCGGTCCGCGTCCTGTCGCCGAGCGGCATGCTCGGCGCCGGGTGGGACCACGCGACGATCGAGCGCGGCATCGCACTGGGTGCCGACGTCATCAGCATCGACGCCGGGTCGACGGACTCCGGCCCCCACTACCTCGGCTCCGCGACCCCCAAGACGACGGCCAAGGCGGTGGCGCGTGACCTGCGCAGCCTGCTGACGGCCGCCTCCGCCGCGGGGATCCCCCTGGTCGTGGGCTCCTGCGGCACGAGCGGGACCGACAGCGGCGTCGACTGGGTCGCCGGGATCGCCGCGGAGGTGATGGCGGCGCAGGGCCTGGACCTGACGGTCGCGCGGATCTACAGCGAGCAGAACGCGGCCGAGCTGAAGGAGCACCTCGACGCGGGCCGCATCCACCCGCTGGCCCCGTTGGGACAGCTGCGGGCAGAGACCCTCGAGAGCTGCACCCACATCGTCGGCGCGATGGGGCACGAGCCGATCGTCGCGGCGCTCCGGGCCGGCGCCCAGGTCGTGCTCGCCGGCCGGGCCACCGACACCGCGGTGGCGGCCGCCTACCCGCTCATGAAGGGGATGCCCGCCGGGCCGACGTGGCACGCCGCCAAGATCGTCGAGTGCGGTGGCCAGTGCACCAGCAACCCGCGCGCGGGCGGGGTCCTCGCCACCATCGACGCGGACGGCTTCACCATCGAGCCGCTCGATCCCGCGGTGTCGTGCACGCCGCTCTCGGTGGCCGCCCACATGCTCTACGAGACCGCGAACCCGTTCGAGATGCGGGAGCCCGACGGCACCCTCGACGTCCGGGACGCCCGGTACACCGCGGTCGACGACCGGATCGTCCGCGTCGAGGGGTCGGCGTTCCACGTCGCCGACCAGTACACGATCAAGCTGGAAGGCGCCCGGATCACCGGCTACGAGACCGTGTCGTTCACCGCGATCCGCGACCCCCTCATCCTCGCCGACATCGACGCCTGGGCGGACCTGATGCGCACGATGATCACTTCTCGGGTGGGCCAGACGCTGGGGCTGGCGGACGACGAGTACGCTTTCGACCTGCGCCTCTACGGCCACAACGCGGTCCTGGGCGACCTCGAGCCCGAGAGCGGGCCGCCGCGGGAGGTCGGCGTGATGCTGCTCGTCAACGCCCCCGACCAGGCCACCGCCACAGCCGTCGCCAAGGTCGCCAACCCGCTGATGCTGCACCTGCCGACCCCGGCGATGGACTACCTGCCCAGCCTCGCGTTCCCGTTCTCCCCCGCGGAGGTCGAGCGCGGCGCGGCGTACGAGTTCGTGCTGAACCACGTCGTCGACTGCGACAGCCCCACCAGCCTGTTCCGGACCGAGATCGGGGAGCACGCGGATGTCTGAGACCACCCTCGCGGATCTCGCCCACGAGGTCCGGTCCAAGAACGCCGGCCCGTTCTGGGTCACCATGGAGCTGTTCATGCGCGACGCCGAGGGCTACCGGATCGCCGCGGACGAGTCGTTCCTCAACGAGCGCGTGCTCGCGGAGCTGTACCGGGTCGAGGAGCGCGTGATCCAGATCTTCCGGATCCCGTCGCTGAACGTCGTGAAGATCTCCTTCCCGCGCCCGATCAGCCAGGGCTCGCTGCGGGACCGCGACATGCACGCCGGCCAGCACCACGTCCCGCTCGCCCGGATGCCGATCAACCGGCCCGCCGACCGTGATCGCTGACGACCTCGGTTCCTGGGCGGCCGCGCTGCGCTTCGACGACCTCGGCGAGCACGCGGTCCACACGGTCCGGCAACGCCTGGTCGACACCGTCGGCTGCGGGCTCGGCGCGTTCGACGCCGAGCCCAGCCGCGCGGCGCGGCGTCTGGCCCGTGCCCTTCCCCCAGGACCGTCGACGGTGTTGGGCACTCGCGAGCGCGCCACCGCGGACATCGCCACGTTCGTCAACGGGACGATGGTGCGCCACCTGGACTTCAACGACGGCTACCTCGGGCTCGAGCCGGGACATCCCAGCGACAACATCCCGGCATGCCTGGCGGTCGCCGAGGCCGAAGGGTGCTCCGGCCGGGACCTCGTCACGGCGATCGCGCTCGCCTACGAGGTACAGGTCCGGCTACAGGACGCCGCGAACCTCTACCGCCGCGGGTGGGACCACGCGAACTACGTGCTCGTGTCCGCCACCCTCGCCGCGGGCAAGCTCATGGGGCTCGACGCCCGACAGCTCACCCAGGCGGTCAACATCGCCCTGAACGGGCACATCGCGATGCGCCAGGTCCGGGCAGGCGAACTGTCGTGGTGGAAGGGTTCCTCCGCGCCGAACGCCGCCAGGAACGGGGTCTTCTCGGCCTGGCTCGCGAGGGTCGGGTTCACCGGACCCGCCCCGATCTTCGAGGGCGAGATGGGGTTCATGCGACAGGTGAGCGACTCCTTCGCCCTGGAGCCACTCCAGTTCCCGCGTACCGCCGGCAGCCGTTACGCCGTGTCCAGGACGCTCACCAAACTGCTGCCGACCAACGGTGAGATGCAGACCGCCGTGTGGGCGGCGCTGGCCCTGCGCGAGGAGATCGCCGACCTCGACGAGATCGACCGCATCGTCGTCGACACCACGCACATCGGGTGGACGGTCCTGGGCAAGGACCCGGAGAAGTGGCGGCCCACCACTCGCGAGACCGCCGACCACAGCCTCCCGTACACCGTGGCCCGCGTGCTCGTCGACGGTGAGCTGACGGCGTCCTCGTACGATCCGGGCGCGCTCGCCGACCCCGCCGTCGCGGCGTTGACGGCCCGCGTCGAGGTTCGCGAGGACCCCGCGCTCACGGCGCTGCTGCCGACCCGCATCCCCAACCGGGTCACCATCCGCCTCACCTCCGGCGACGAGCTCGTCCGCGAGGTCCACGACGCCCCCGGCGGCCACCGGACGCCGATGACCGACGAGCAGTTCGAGAAGAAGTTCGCGGCCCTGGTGGAACCGCTGACGACGGCGGAGCGGTGCCGCCGGATGCTCGACGAGATCTGGCACGTCGACGTGGCGCCGACCGTCACCACCCTCACGAAGGCCCTGGTCGTCGACGACGGGCCCGACGGCCGATGAAACCAGCCCGCTCCTGCCCCGACCTGGAAAGGAAGATCTCGTGATCCGTGTCGAAGACCTGCCTGCCGCCCATCCCGGCCGCCGGCTGCTGACCGGCCGCACACCGTTCTTCGTCGCGCCGAGCGAACCGCGCTGCAGCTACTGCGCCTATGTCCCCAGGAGCTGGACCCCCGACTCCCGGATGCCGGTGCTGGTGGCCGTGCACGGCACCGGGCGCAACGTCGGCGCGCTGCGCGAGGGACTCATCCCCTTCGCCGACCGGCACGATCTCATCGTCGTGACACCCCTGTTCCCGGTCGGCATCGACGATCCGGACGACGTGCACAACTACAAGACCATCGACGCCCACGGCATCCGGTTCGACCGGGTGGTGCTCGAGATCCTGGAACAGGTCCGGGTCCGGTGGAACGCGCGGGTGGACACGGTGATGCTGTGCGGGCACTCCGGTGGTGGCCAGTTCGCCCACCGGTTCCTCTACCTCCACCCGCAGCGGCTCGCCGCCGTCGCCGTCAGCGCCCCGGGCAGCGTGACCCTGCTCGACGACTCGCTCACCTGGCCGGCCGGCACCGGCGACACCCGGCAGCGGTTCGGGATCACGGTGGACCCCGCCGCGGTCGCCCGGGTGCCGGTGCTGCTGGTCATCGGCGGCGACGACGACGGGCGGGCCGACCTGGCCGCCATGGGCCACCCCGGCCGCAGCCGCCCCGAGGAGCTCGACCGCCTGGCGGAAACCCTGGCAGGGCACGGAACCACGGTCCGGAAGGTCGAGGTCCCGGGGGTGGGCCACTCCGCCGCGGGAACCCAACCACCGATCACCGACTTCTTCGACGACCTGCTGGCCACCCACACCTGACCCAAGGTGCGAAGCATCGCCCGTACAGCAGCACATCCCGGCCCACCACGAGCGGTGCCGTCAGCGACGAGATCGGGTATCCGGCAGGCGGGGTGACAGGGTTCGCGGCTTGGTGGGCGGGCGGCCGAGGCCGTCGACGTGGTGCCGCCGCCCCGCGTGCACGAGGCCACCCCGGCCACGCCCCACGAGACGCCGAACGGCCAGGGCACCCATGCGGCGGTGGAGGAGGACGGCGCCGTCGGCGGGCAGAAGTCGGAGGGCAACCGCGGCACCGACGCCCGCGGCGGCGACCCGGTGGACGCCGTCTCCGGCCAGATGATCACCAGCGCCACCGACGTTGCGTTCCGCCCTTGGGCTTGCGGTGGGCCTTGATCCGATGGGGCTGCACAGCCCGTCGTCCGGGTAGGTCTGGCCGCCGCCCGCGTCGGTCGATCTCAGGGCATCGGCACGTTCGCGGTGTTGAGGTGTCTGTCGGTGCCGATCCAGGCGAGGGTCAGCCTGCCTCGGTGGCTGCAGACCGCCGGCGCGTGGCCGGTTCTGGCCTCCTCCAGCCGGATGGGTGTGCTGACGCGGTTCTCGGCCACTGTCAGCAGGTTCACCCGCTGGTCGGTGCCGGTCCAGGCCAGCAGAACGGCGCCCTGGTGACTGCACACCGCCGGCGCACGGAAGGTTCTGGCCTCCTCCAGCCGGAGGTGGGCTCCCGTCCCGCGTTCGTGCAGGGTCAGGAGGTTGACGCGGCGGTCGTTGCCCAGCCATGCCAGGACGTGGCTGTCCCGGTGGCCGCACAACGCCGGCGCCACCGCGCTCCTGGCCTGGCTGAGCCGGCTGGGCACGGTGGTCAGCAGGTTCACGCGCCCGTCCCTGCCCAGCCAGGCCAGCACCGGCGCTCCGCGCCCGGACGCCGCCACCGCGGGTGCCTGACGGCTCCGGTGCTCGAGGACAGTGGGGCTGGCGAACTCCCGCCCGTCCGCCACGAGGAGAGTGAGGGCGCCGCGATCACCGGTCCACGCGAGGTAGAGACGTTCCGGGGTGCCGACCAACGCGGGCGCGGTGTGGACCATGTCGGAGAACGAGTCGTCCATACTGGACTTGTCGTAGGCGTAGGTGCGGTGCGGAAGCCGGTGCGGGCGCGCGAACCGTTGGCCGTCCGGGGAGGACGTGAGGTTGAGTCTCCTGTCCGTGCCGACCCAGAGGAGGTGAACGCGGTCCCGCCAGCTGGTGAGCGCGCACGCCGTGGGTGACTTCTCGTCGAGCCGCACGTTCGCGAGCGTGGATGTCCGTCGTGTCATGGCCGGTCCACCTCGTCGGGTCCGGCGGAGGTGACGGTCACGCCGACAGTCTTTCGCTCTGTTTCCACAGCCGCAAGGCGATCGCGGGTGTCGTCATCGGGTCGCCGGCCGGGTGCGGGACGCGGTGGCGAGTCAGCTTCTGGTGGGGGCCGGGAGGATCCGGCTCAGTGCTTCCAGCGCGGGGCCGTAGCTGTGGTCCGGCGGGGTTGAGTAGCCGATGACGAGGCCGTCGTGGCCGGGCATGGTGGCGTCGGGGTGGCGGAAGGCGGCGAGCCCGTCCAGGGCGATTGCGTGTGCGGCGGCGGCGTCGACCGTGGAGGCCTCGGTTCCGGGTGGCAGGCGCAGTACCGCGTGTAGTCCGGCGGCGATGCCGGTGGATGTGATGTGCGGTGCGTTGGCGGCGAGGGTGTCGAGCAGGCGGTCGCGGCGGGTGCGGTAGTGCTGGCGCATGCGGCGGATGTGCCGGTCGTAGTGGCCGGAGCCGATGAACTCGGCGAGGGTGAGTTGGTCCACGACGCTCGCCCAGGCCTCTCGTTCGCCTTTCGCCGTCAGGACGGGGGTGACGAGGTGCTCGGGCAGCACCAGCCAACCGAGCCGCAGCGCGGGGGAGAGGCTCTTGCTCAGCGAGCCGAGGTAGATGACCCGGTCCGGGTCCAGGCCCTGGACCGCGCCGACTGGTTCCCGGTCGTAGCGGAACTCGCCGTCGTAGTCGTCCTCCAGGATCAGGCCGCCGCGGGTTCGGGCCCAGTCCACCGCGCTGACGCGTCGCCGCGCGTGCAGGGGACCGCCGGTGGGGAACTGGTGTGCCGGTGTGAGCAGTGCCGCCCGTACCCCGTCTCCCAGTTCGTCGGTGCGGGCGCCGCGGTCGTCGAGCGGGAGCGGGACCGTGCGCACGGCGGCCGTGTCCAGGATGCCGCGGTGGAAGGCGAGGCCGTAGGACTCCACCGCGAGCGGGCCACGCAGGACTCGACCGCCGAAGAGCAGCCGCAACGCGTGTGCGACGCCGGAGCACACCACGATCCGCTCCGGTGTCGTTCGTACGCCGCGCGCACGCGCCAGGTACTCGGCCAGTGCCCGGCGCAGTTCGGGGCGGCCTTGCGGGTCTCCCGGGCCGAAGGCGTCGTTGGGTGCGGCACCCAGCGCGCGGCGGGCGGCGGCCAGCCAGGCCGAGCGGGGGAAGGAGGCGGCATCGGGCTGGCCTTGCCTGAGGTTGTGCGCCGGCGGCGCCGCGCGCGCGGGCGTCGGCGTCGACCCGCGGGGCGCGCGGGCGGGTTCGGTGCGGGGCGCGACCCGAGTGCCCGAGCCTTGCCGGGCGACCAGCCATCCCTCGGCGACCAGTTCGGCGTAGGCCTCGGCGACGGTGTTGCGCGCGAGCCCGAGATCGGCGGCGAGCGAGCGGTACGGCGGCAGCCGGGTGCCCGGCGTGAGCCGTCCGTCCCGGATCGCCGCACGCAGCGCCCCGATGAGCGCCGCGCGGCGGCCACCGGAACCGGCCAGCTCCAGATGCAGGTCACTGCCCAGCCGCGCCGCCAAATTGACCCACGAATCCGCCACGGAAATGAACTGTATCGAAGGTCTTTCCCGGCCATAGCGTGATGGCCATGACACCGAACACGACACCGGCCACGGCACCGACGGAGTTCCGCCGTCCCGCCGCGGCACTGGCCCTGCTGGCCTTCGCCCAGCTGATCATCTCGCTGGACCACAACATCGTGTACGTGGCGCTGCCGCAGCTCGGCTCGGCGCTCGGGTTCTCCGCCCACACGCTGCAGTGGGTGATCAGCGCCTACGCCGTCGCGTTCGGCGGGTTCCTGCTGCTGGGCGGGCGGGCCGTGGACCTGTTCGGCCCGCACCGGATGTTCGTGCTGGGACTGGCGGTCTACGCGGTGTCCTCGCTGGCCGGCGGACTGGCCACCGCACCCCTGCCCCTGGTCGCCGCCCGCGCGGCGCAGGGGCTGGGCGGCGCGTTGCTGTTCCCCGCGACGCTGACCCTGGTCTCGACCGGCTTCGCCGCGGGCCGGCAGCGCAACCGCGCCTTCGCGGTCTGGGGCACGGCCGGCGGCAGCGGCATGATCCTCGGCTCGCTGCTCGGCGGGGTGCTGACCGACGCCTTCGGCTGGACCGCGGTCTTCTTCGTCAACGTGCCGCTGGCCGCCGCGGCCGCCCTGCTGGCCGTGTCATTGGTCCCGCGCCGCACCACGGCCCGGACCGGCCGCCGCTTCGACGTGGCCGGGGCGCTCACCGCGACCGCCGGGACCGCGCTGGTGGTGTTCGCGCTCGTGCAGGGACCCGAGTCCGGCTGGACGGCGCCACCGGTACTGCTCGCCGCGGCGACCGGTGTGCTGCTTCTGGTGGCGTTCGCGGTCATCGAGTCCCGCGGCGCGGACCCCCTGCTGCCGCCGCGGCTGCTGCGCGGCCGGGACCTGGGCACCGGTGTGCTGGTCACCTTCCTGTACATGGGGACCTTCGGCACGCTGCTGTACTTCCTGACCGTCTACTTCCAGGTGGTCCACGGCTACGACGCGCTGGACACCGGCCTGGCCTTCCTGGTGCCGATGGCCGCCATCGTCGCCGGCTCCCAGCTGGGCGGGCGGCTGGCCACCGCGCGAGGCACCCGCACCGCGATGATCGCCAGCCTGGTGGTCGGCGGCCTCGGCACACTGCTCGTGGGCCTGAGCCTGTCCACCGGCGGCTCCTACCTGGCGCTGTTGCCCGGCCTGGTCGTCCTGGGCGTCGGCCAGGGCGCCGGCTACACGCTGATGTTCGGTGCCGCCACCGCCGCGACCCCCGCCGACCAGCAGGGCGTGGCCTCCGCCGCCGCCTCCACCGCCCAGCAGGTCGGCGGCGCCGTCGGCCTGGCCGTCCTGGTCGCCATCGCCGGCGCCGCCACCAGCGGCCTGTCCGGCCCGGCGCTGCGCGCGGCCACCACCGAGGGGCTGCGTACGGCCGTGTTCGTGGCCGCTGCCGGAATCGCCCTCACCGCCCTGGTCGCCCTCGGCTTCACCCCCGCCAACACACCCGTCGACACCGACACGGTCCACCGCACCGCTGCCTGACTCACACAAGGAAAAGATCATGAACGCCGTACACACGCTGCCCTCGGTCGTTCGCGGCCGCGTCCTGCTGCCGAACGACACCGACTTCGACGCCGCGCGCCGCCCGTGGAACCTGGCCGTGGAGCAACCGGTCGCGGCCGTGGTCGAGGCCGCCGACGCCGACGACGTCGCCGCGCTCGTCCGGCACGCCCGCTCGACCGGGCTGGGCATCGCCGTCCAGCCGAACGGGCACGGCGCCACCGGCCGCACCGACGGCACGATCCTGCTGCGCACGGGAAAGCTGGACACCCTGGAGATCGATCCGGCCGCCCGCCGAGCCCGCGTCGGGGCGGGCGTGCCGTCCGGACGACTGCAGGCCCTCGCCGCCCGGCACGGGTTGACCGGCCTGCCCGGCAGTTCCCCGGTCGTCAGCGTCACCGGCGTCGCTCTCGGCGGCGGCCTGAGTTGGTTCGGCCGCGCGCACGGCTGGGTCTGCGACAGCGTGACCGCCTTCGACGTCGTCGACGCCGAGGGACGGCAGCGACACGTCACCGCGGCGTCCGACGCGGACCTGTTCTGGGCGCTGCGTGGCGGCGGCGGGGACTTCGCCATCGTCACCGCCCTGGAGATGGCACTGCACCCCGCGCCGCGGCTGTACGGCGGTCGCGTGCTGTGGCGCGCGGACCACGCGCCCGAGGTCATGGCCGCCTACCGGCAGATCACCGCCGCGGCCCCCGACGAGCTGACCGTCTGGCTGGACCTGCTGCACTTCCCCGGCAGCGACCCCATGGTCGCCGTCGACGTCACCTACCTCGGCGACGAAGCCGAGGCCCGCGACCTGCTCGGCCCACTGCGCCGGCTTCCCCAGCCGCTGTCGGACAGCAGGCGGGTCATGCCGGTCGCCGAACTCGGCACCATCACGGCCGAACCCACCACCCCAGGCCCCGGTCTGTCCCGCGGCGAACTGCTGACCGAAGTGGACGACGCCGCGGCCAAGACACTGCTCGCCGATCCCATCGCCCCGCTGCTGAGCGTCCAGATCCGGCACCTGGGTGGCGGGTTCGCCCGCCCGTCCGACACACCGCACGGCCCGCTGACCGAGCCCTACGCCCTCTACCTGTTCGGCATCCCCACCGACCCGGCGGTCGCCGAGGCCGTCACCGCCAGGCAACGCGCCCTCGCACACGCCCTACCCGTCAGCGGCCGCAAACCGTTGACCTTCCTCAACCCCACCGAGACCGCGGCCGACGCCTTCACCCCCACCGCCCTGACCCGGCTACGCGACCTCAAACACCGCCACGACCCGCACAACACCATCCGCGGCAACTTCCCCGTCCACAGCTGACCCGCAGGCGCGCGGGCGACGCGGTTCCCGATCATCCGGTCGGCCGCGGCGTCGGGTCCGCCGGTGGTGTTCGGCCCAGCGGGCGGCCGGCCGGGCGGCGAGTCCGGGGAGGCGGCACCCGGCCTGGCGGGCGTCAGTCAGCGCCCACTCGCGCGTCACCGCGATTTCCTGGAATTGCTGTGATGATTCGGCGTCCTGGCCGGTCGAAAAGGGATGATTCGACGGTGGTGCGCTGTCTCGTACCTGGGTCGTGCATCCAGCCGGCCTGCCGGCCATACACCGGCGAGTAGGAGACGTAACCCATGAGCTCGCCGTCGATGGTGCCGACGAACAGCCTGCGGTGCGGCTGCATCCGGCCGCCGTGCTGGCCGGTCGGCCAGATCTCGTTCGGCACCGGCGATGTCCGGACCCGCGTCGAGCGGTTCCCCCGGCACGGAGCCAACCACGACGGGAAGGTGGTGGACTGTCCTTCGCCGCACGGGAACAGTGCCTTGCGTGGCGTGGCGATGCTTTCCCACGACGACGGCTGGGCCGTCGGTTGCGCCGGTGCCAGCACCCTGGTCGTCCACTGGGACGACCACGGCCTGACGACCGTCAACCCGGTGGTCCGCCCGCGGGACAACGTGGCCTCCGCCCTGGAGGACCTCACCGCGGAAACCCACCACATGATCGCGGTCGGATGGCACGTCGGCGCCCGCTCACCGGAGCAACAGCCCGCGGCCTACCTGGCGACGGACTGAGCTCGCCCCGCTTGCCGACGCCGTCGGCAAGCGGCCGCGGCCGCGAACTCGGATCGCCGCGCCAGCCGCCCGGTCCCGCGACCTCGACCGCGGGCCGGGCGCCGCGGACCGGGACGACCACGTTCGTCGAGGGCTGGGAGTCAGGACACGGTCGGCAGGAGTTTCGGGGCGTGCCGGGCCGGGTTCGCCGTCTCGTACGCGGCGGCGAGGGCGAGCAACGTCGCGTCGGACCACCGGCGGCCGAAGAACGAGACGTCGATCGGCAGCTCACCGGCGTAGCCGGCCGGGACGGCGATGTTCGGGTAGCCCGACACGGCCGCCGGGCCTGAGGACTCCAGCAGGAAGCCGTCGTCGCCGTGGCCGTAGGTGGTGCGCCACGCCGGGCCGTTGGTCGGGGACATGATCGCGTCCAGGTGGTTGGCGTCCATCGTCTCGTCGATGGCTCGGCGGGCCAGTGTGGTCGCGGTGGCCCGCTGGCGCTGGTAGGTCGGGTCGTCGGTGCCGGGCGCGGTCAGCGCCTGCTCGAACAGCTCCTGGCCGAACCGGCTCAGCTCGACGGGGTCCGCGCGGTCGAACGCCACCAGGTCGGCGATCGTCCTGGGCGCCCCGGGCCGGTGTGCCAGGTAGGCCGGCAGGTCCCGGGTGAACTCGGTGAGCAGCGCGGGGCCCTCGGCCGCGCCGAACTCCTCGCGGTAGGGCAGTTCGACCTCGACCACCGTGGCGCCCCGGGCCCGCAGCACCGCGACCGACCGGGCGACGACCCGGTCGACGTCGGGGTCGATGCCCGCCTGGCGCCAGACGCCGATCCGCGCCCCGCGCAGCGCGCCCGGGCGCAGGTAGCGGCTGTAGTCGGTGGGCTGGCCGGCCGGGTAGTTGGCGGTCGCCGGGTC
>NZ_JBJMIE010000466.1:0-4524 GCF_045807065.1 Actinophytocola sp.
GGTGGTGACCGAGGGCGCGGACGTCTACACCGGCTTTCCCGCCGACCGCGGCTGGGACCTCGACGGCCTCTACCACCCGGACCCCGACAACCCCGGCACGACCTACGTCCGGGAGGGCGCCTTCCTGCACGAGGCGGCGGGGTTCGACGCCGCGTTCTTCGGCATCTCGCCGCGTGAGGCCCTGGCGATGGACCCCCAGCAGCGGCAGCTGCTCGAGGTGTCCTGGGAGGCCATCGAACGCGCCGGCATCGACCCGCACGCCATGCGTGGCACGGACGTCGGCGTGTTCGCCGGGATCGTGCACCAGGACTACGCACCCGACCTGTCCGGGTTCGAGGACTTCATGAGCCTCGAACGCGCGCTGGGGACCGCGGGCGGTGTCGCGTCGGGCCGGGTCGCCTACACCCTCGGGCTCGAAGGTCCCGCGGTGACCGTCGACACCATGTGCTCGTCCTCGCTGGTGGCCCTGCACCTCGCCGCCCAGGCGCTGCGGCGGGGTGAGTGCTCGATGGCGCTCGCGGGCGGCTCGACGGTGATGGCCACGCCGGGCGGGTTCGTGGGCTTCGCGCGCCAGCGGGCACTCGCCTTCGACGGCCGCTGCAAGTCCTACGCCGCGTGCGCCGACGGCTCCGGCTGGGCCGAGGGCGTCGGGGTGCTGCTGCTGGAACGGCTCTCGGTGGCGCAGGAGCGCGGGCACCAGGTGCTGGCGGTGATCCGCGGCAGCGCGGTGAACTCCGACGGCGCCTCCAACGGGCTGACCGCGCCGAACGGTCCCGCGCAGCAGCGGGTGATCACCAGGGCGCTGGCCAGTGCCGGGCTGTCCCCGTCCGATGTGGACGCGGTCGACGGGCACGGCACGGGCACCGTGCTCGGTGACCCGATCGAGGCGCAGGCCCTGCTCGCCACCTACGGACAGGGCCGGGACCCGGAACAACCGCTGTGGCTCGGCTCCGTCAAGTCCGTCATCGGGCACACGCAGGCGGCGTCCGGCGTGGCCGGCGTGATCAAGATGGTGCAGGCGCTGCGCCACGGGGTGCTGCCGGCGACCCTGCACGTGGACGCGCCGACGCCCCAGGTCGACTGGTCCACCGGCGCGGTCGAACTGCTGCGGGAGAACCGGAGCTGGTCGCGGAACGGGCACCCGCGCCGGGCCGGGGTGTCCTCCTTCGGCGCCAGCGGGACGAACGCGCACCTGATCCTGGAGGAGGCACCCGAGGAACGGGCCGACTCGCCGGTGAGCGGGGCGAGCCGGTTCGACACCGTTGCGCTGGTGGTGTCGGCGGCCACGGCCGAGTCCCTCGCGGGACAGGGGGAGCGCCTGGCCGCGTTCCTGGCGGCCAACCCCGACGTGCCGCTCGCGGACGTGGCGGGGACGTTGGCGACCGGCCGGGCCGTGCTGGACCACCGCGCCGTGGTCGTCGCCGCTGCCGCCGAGGAGGCGGTGGCCGGGCTGGACGCGCTGGCGCGGGGCGAGACCGCGGCCGGCCTGCTGACCGGGTCCGACCGGCCGGGAACCGCGCCGGGCAAGATCGTGTGGGTGTTCCCGGGCCAGGGCACGCAGTGGGTCGGCATGGGCCGGGAGCTGCTGGACGCCTCGCCCGTGTTCGCCGCGCGGATCGCCGAGTGCGCGACCGCGCTGGAGCGGTGGGTCGACTGGTCGCTGACGGACGTGCTGCGTGGCGAGACCGACCCGGAGCTGATGGCGCGGGTCGACGTGCTGCAGCCCGCGTGCTTCGCCGTGATGGTGGGCCTCGCCGCGGTGTGGTCCTCGGTCGGGGTGGTGCCCGACGCGGTCGTCGGCCACTCGCAGGGCGAGATCGCGGCGGCCTGCGTCACGGGCGCGCTGTCCCTCGAGGACGCCGCCCGCGTGGTCGCGTTGCGCAGCCAGGCGATCGCCGACCACCTGTCCGGGCGGGGCGGCATGGCCTCGGTCGCGCTGGCGGCGGAGGAGGCGGTCGCGCGCCTCGAGCCGTGGGCGGACCGGGTCGAGGTGGCGGTCGTCAACGGGCCCGCGTCCGTCGTGGTCGCCGGGGACGCCGAGGCACTCGACGAGGTCCTCGAGGTCCTCGACGAGCAGGGTGTCCGCGTCCGGCGGATCGCCGTGGACTACGCCTCGCACACCCGGCACGTCGAGGACATCCGCGACACGCTCGCCGACGCGCTGGCCGGCATCGACGCGCGGGCGCCGGAGATCCCGTTCCACTCCACGGTCACCGGTGACTGGATCCAGGACGCCGGGGTCGTCGACGGCGGCTACTGGTACCGGAACCTGCGTGGCCAGGTCCGGTTCGGCCCGGCCGTCGCGGACCTGCTCGAGCAGGGGCACGCCACCTTCGTGGAGATCAGCGCCCACCCCGTGCTGGTGCAGCCGATCAGCGAGATCGTCGACGACGCGGTGGTCGTCGGGTCGCTGCGGCGCGACGACGGTGGGCCACGGCGCCTGCTGACCTCGATGGCCGAGCTGTTCGTGCGCGGTGTCGGCGTCGACTGGGCCGCGACGCTGCCGCCCGTGTCCGGGCCCGTGGACCTGCCGACCTACGCCTTCGACCACCAGCACTACTGGCTGCGGCTCGGCGAGTCGGCCACCGACGCCGCCTCGCTGGGCCTGACCGGGGCCGATCACCCGCTGCTGGGTGCGGTCGTGCCACTGCCGCAGTTCGACGGGCTCGTGTTCACCTCGCGGCTGTCACTGCGGACCCACCCCTGGCTCGCCGGTCACGCGATCGGCGGTGTCGTGCTCATCCCCGGCACCGTCTACGTCGACCTCGCGGTGCGGGCGGGTGACGAGTTCGGCTTCGGCGTGCTGGAAGAGCTCGTGATCGAGGCGCCGCTGGTGCTGCCGGCGCAGGGCGGGGTGCGGCTGCAGGTCGCGGTGGGTGGACCGGGGGAGACCGGTTCGCGCACCGTGGACGTGTACTCCCTGCGCGAGGACGGCGACGACGGCGCGTGGACCAGGCACGCCACCGGGTCGCTGGCCGAGACGCCGGGCGCCACCGGCACCGGGTTCGACTTCACCGCCTGGCCGCCCGCGGGTGCGCGGCCGGTCGAGATCGTCGACTTCTACCCCGACCTGGTCGAGCGCGGCTACGCCTACGGTTCCGCGTTCCAGGGCCTGCGGGCGGTGTGGCGGCGCGGCGACGGCGCCGACGCCGAGGTCTTCGCCGAGGTCGCCCTGCCCGACGAACACCGGGAGGACGCGGGCAGTTTCGGCATCCACCCGGCGCTGCTGGACGCCGCGCTCCACACGAACGCCTTCGTCGACCCGGACGACGACCGCAGGGTGCTGCCGTTCGCGTGGAACGGTCTGCGACTGCACGCCGTCGGCGCCTCGGCGCTGCGGGTGCGGGTCGCGCCGTGCGGGCCGGACGCGCTGTCGTTCCAGGCCGCCGACGAGACCGGCGCCCCGGTGGTGACCATGGACTCGCTGGTGTCGCTGCCGGTGTCGGCCGAACAGCTCGAGACGGCCGCGGAGGAGACCCGCGACGCCCTGTTCCGCGTGGAGTGGACCGAACTGCCCCCGGCCCGGCAGGCGGACGTGCCGTCGTGGACCGCGATCGACACGGCGGAGGACGTGGCGGTGCTGGCGCGGCACGCGCCCGCGGTGGCGGTCCTGCGTGCCGTCGGCGGCGGGGACACGCCCCTGGCGGTGACCTCCCGCGTGCTCGACGTCCTGCAGGCCTGGCTGACCAGCGCCGAGTTGGTGAGCACGCGGCTCGTGGTGGCGACCCGCGGCGCGACACCCGCCGGTGACGGCGCGGTGGCCGACCCCGCGGGTGCCGCGGTGTGGGGTCTGGTCCGTGCCGCGCAGGCCGAGAACCCGGACCGGATCGTCCTGCTGGACCTCGACCCCGCGGGCGCCGACGACGTGGCGCCGGCGCTGGGCCCGGCCATGGCCAGCCGCGAGCCGCAGCTCGCGGTGCGCGGCACCACCCTGTCCGCGCCCCGCCTCGCCCGTGCCGCCGCCCCGGTCCCGGACGCGTCCGCGGTGCGCGGTCTCGACGGGACGGTCCTCGTCACCGGTGGCACCGGCTCGCTGGGTGGCGTGGTCGCCCGGCACCTCGTCACCCGGCACGGGGTGCGCGAGCTCGTGCTGGCCAGCCGGCGCGGTCCCGACGCCGACGGCGTGGCGGACCTGGTCGCCGAGCTCGCCGAGCAGGGCGCGACCGCGACGGTGGTGGCCTGCGACGTGTCCGACCGCGAGCAGGTGGCGGCGCTGCTGGCCGAGCACCCCCCGACCGGTGTCGTGCACCTGGCGGGCGTCCTGGACGACGGCGTGATCGCGGCGCAGTCCCCGGAGCGGCTGGCGGGCGTGTTCGGTCCGAAGGTCGACGCGGTGCGCCACCTCGACGAGCTGACCCGCGGACTCGACCTCGGCGCGTTCGTCGTGTTCTCGTCGGCCGCCGCGCTCATCGGCTCGGCGGGCCAGGGCAACTACGCGGCCGCCAACGCGTACCTGGACGGGTTGATGGCGCACCGCCGCGCGGCGGGCCTGCCCGGCGTGTCGCTGGCGTGGGGGCTCTGGAC
>NZ_JBJMIE010000467.1:0-2335 GCF_045807065.1 Actinophytocola sp.
CGACGTCATCAGGCAGGTCGCGCGCACCTGGGGCGAGGCATCTGCCGGGATCATCTTCTGGGGCATTGGCATCTCCCAGCACACGACCGGCACCGACAACGCCCGCTGCCTGATCGCGTTGTGCTCGATCACCGGCAACGTCGGCAAGCCCGGCGCGGGCCTGCACCCGTTGCGGGGTCAGAACAACGTGCAGGGCGCGTCCGACGCGGGCCTCATCCCGATGTTCTACCCGGACTACCAGGGCGTGGACAAGGACGGCACCCGCGAGCGGTTCGAACAGGCGTGGGGCGCCAAGCTCGACCCCAACCGCGGCCTGACGGTCACCGAGATCATCGGCTCGGTGCTCGAACCCGGTGGCGTGCGGGGCATGTACATGCTGGGGGAGAACCCGTTCCTGTCCGACCCGAACATCAACAAGGTGCGCAAGGCCCTGGCGGCGCTGGACTTCCTGGTGGTGCAGGACATCTTCCTCACCGAGACGGCGGAGTTCGCGGACGTCATCCTGCCCGCCTCCTCGTACCTGGAGAAGGACGGCAGCTACACCAACACCGACCGGCGGGTGCAGCTGGGCCGCAAGGTGATGGATCCCCCGGGCGAGGCCCGAGTGGACTGGGAGGTGATCCAGGACATCGCGCGGCGCGTCGGACTGGACTGGAACCACACCTCGCCGAGCGAGATCTTCGACGAGATGGTCGCGCTCATGCCGTCCTACGCCAACCTCAGGCACGAGAACCTGGGCCTGTCCGGCAAGTTGTACCCGAACGACGACCCGGACCACTCCGACGGCACGATCGTGTTGTTCGACGAGCGGTTCAACACCGACGACGGGCTCGCGCACCTCGTGCCCGCGCAGTGGCTGCCCGCCAAGGAGCTGCCGGACGCGGAGTACCCGCTGGTGCTCAACACCGGGCGGCTGCTGGAGCACTGGCACACCGGGTCGATGACCCGCCGCTCCTACGCGCTCGACACGATCTCGCCGATCGCCGAGGTGTACCTGCACCCCAAGGACGCGGCCGACCGCGGTCTCGCGCACGGCGAGCTGGTGCGGGTGCGGTCGCGTCGCGGCGTGATCGAGCTGCGGGTGCGGATCTCGCACCGCGAGCAGCTGGGCAACTGCTTCATCCCGTTCCACTTCCGGGAGGCGGCGGCGAACCTGCTCACCATCGACGAGATCGACCCGTACGGCAAGATCCCCGAGTTCAAGTTCTGCGCGGTGCAGGTCGAGGCGATGGGCGCGGCACACGTGACCGAGCCGGCGAGTTGGGGAGCCACGGAATGATCGTGGGACAACCGCGGACAGCACAAGCAAATGCCCCAGGGCGGCCGGCTCCCCGGGGACGCCGTCACCCCTGTTGTCACGCTATCGAAGAGCACCGACAGTGCCGGCTGATCGGGCGCGCGAGGTGGGGAGTCGCGATATGACACTGAGTCCCGAAAGGGCGGCCGGCGCCCGCGCCCGGTGGGTGCCGGGAGTGGAGGGACGCGCCGGCAAGTTCCCCGGCCCGTCGCTGATCCCCGCGCTCAACGCGATCCAGGCCCGGCTGGGGTGGCTGCCCCGCGAGGAGCTGGAGGAGCTGGCCCGCGAGGTGCGGCGGCCGCGGTACGAGATCGAGGGGATCGTTTCCTTCTACCCGCACTTCCGCACCACGCCGCCGCCGAAGGTCGCCCTGCGCGTCTGCCACGACCTGTCCTGCTGGCTGCGCGGCGGCGAGGAGCGGATCGCGGCGATCAGGCGGCAGTACGGCGCGGACACCGACGTCGAGCTGGTCGAGGTGTCCTGCCCGGGCCGCTGCGACGTGGCCCCGGCCGTCGACGTGAACGAGCACCCGGCCGCGGTGTCCGAAGTGGACTCGCTGGTCGATGCCGCGCGCGGCGACGGGGTGGCCGAGGCGGCCGCGACGAGCCGGACCGAGCCGTGGCCCAACGATCCGTACCCGGCGGGTTCGGGGATCGGCGAGCGTTACCAGTCGCTGCGGGCGTTGCTCGCCGGTGAGCTGAGCGCGTCCGACGTGGTCGCCACGCTGTCGGACTCGGGGCTGCGCGGGATGGGTGGCGCCGGGTTCCCCACCGGCAGGAAGTGGGAACTGGTCGCGGGCACCGGCGACCCGGTCAAGTACGCCATCTGCAACGCGGACGAGTCCGAGCCCGGCACGTTCAAGGACCGCCAGATCCTCGCCGACCAGCCGCACCTCGTGCTGGAAGGCCTGCTGCTGGGCATGGCCGTGGTCGGCGCCGAGCAGGGCTACGTGTTCATCCGGCACGAGTACGGACCCGAGGAACGCGTGCTGCGCGCGGAGATCGACGCGCTGCGCGCCGCCGGCGTCGTCGGCCCGAA